>CAYQEB010000149.1:0-7268 GCA_964416395.1 uncultured Caldilineaceae bacterium
GGGAGGGTGGGCGGACGGTGGCCGCCGGCGTCATCACCGAGATCATCGAGTAAGCTTCCCACAGCTCAGAGCAGAGAAGGAGGGGAGAGGGAGGCGATTTCTCTCCTCTCCCTCTCCTTCAACTCTGGAAGGAATCGCAGATGGCTAAGCAGAGAATTCGCATCAAGCTCAAGGCATACGATCATCGCGTGCTGGACGCATCGGCCCGGCAGATCGTGCGGGCGGCCGAGCAGACCGGCGCCCAGGTGGTTGGTCCGGTGCCCCTGCCCACCCGCATCGAACGGATCACCGTCATGCGCTCCCCGTTCATCGACAAGGACAGCCGGGAGCAGTTCGAGATCCGGACCCACAAGCGGCTGATCGATGTCATCGAACCGGGCAACAAGACCATCGAGAACCTCACGCGGTTGAATCTGCCGGCAGGTGTGGATATCGAGATCAAGCTATAGTCTCACCCTGGGTTGCGCATCCCGTTTCCTGCCCGGCAGGAAATGCTCTGCGCACCCGTAACCGATTATTGATGGATGATGTGGCCTGGGCATTCGAACCCGACCCGGCCGTCAGTCCAAGGAGGCGCAAGTGAAAGGCATTATTGGCAAGAAGGTCGGCATGACCCAGCTCTTCGACGAGAACGGGGCCGTGGTCCCGGTGACGGTCGTCGAGGCTGGGCCTTGCTATGTGGTCCAGGTGAAGACCGAGGAGACCGACGGCTACAACGCCATCCAGATCGGGTACATGGAAGTGCCCGAACGCAAGCTGACCAAGGGGCAGCTGGGCCATCTGCGCAAGGCCGGCGCTCCCCCGCTGCGCTATCTGCGGGAGATCCGGCTGCCCGAGCCCCCGGAAGGCGTCCAGCCCGGGGATGTGATCAAGGCGGACATCTTCCAGGAAGGCCAGCTGGTGGACGTGATCGGCACGTCCAAGGGGCGGGGCTTCGCCGGCGTGGTGAAGCGCCACGGTTTCCGGGGCGGCCCCAAGACCCATGGCCAGTCGGATCGTCACCGGGCGCCGGGCTCTCGAGGTGCGGGCACCACGCCCGGCCACACCTTCCCGGGCACCAAGGGCGCGGGGCAGATGGGCAACAAGCGGGTGACCGTCCAGAACTTGAAGGTGGCCCTGGTGGATGCGGAACGGAACCTCATCGCCGTGAAGGGCGCTGTCCCCGGTCCACGCAACGGCATTGTTTTCATCCAGTCGGCGAAGAAAGCCCGATGACCGTTGCGAGCGCGGATCCACGCAGAACTTCTGAGGAGGTATCGACGATGCAAGTACCTGTCAAGAACATGGCCGGGGAAGAGGTGGGCGAGATCGAGCTGAAGGAGACCGTCTTCGCAGCCCCCATCCGTCGCGGCCTCATGCACCAGGCCTTGGTGCGGCAGCTGGCCAACGCTCGCCTGGGCACCCACAAGACCAAGACCCGGGGCGAGGTCCGGGGGGGTGGCCGCAAGCCCTGGCGCCAGAAAGGCACCGGCCGGGCTCGGCAGGGCTCCATCCGGGCGCCCCACTGGGTGGGCGGCGGCACAGTCTTTGGCCCCCGACCCCGGAAATACACCAAGCGCATGCCCAAGAAGATGCACCGGGCCGCGCTGCGCAGCGCCCTGTCCGCCAAGGCCAGCGCAGGCCAGATCGTGGTGGTGGACAAGCTGGAGATGGAAGCGCCCAGGACCAAGGCCATGATCCAGACGCTGCACGCGCTGGGCCTGGACGGTCAGAGCGTGTTGCTGGTGTTGCCGGAGCGGAACATGGCCGTGGAGCGCAGCGCCCGCAACCTGCCCAAGGCCAAGACGCTCCTGAGCGGCTACATCAACGTTCGGGATCTGCTCGGCCACGACGTGGTGGTCCTGGCCAAAGATGCTGTGGACCACATCCATGAGTGGCTCGGTTAGGCCAGGGAGGAGAGGACCATGCACGTCTACGAAGTGATCAAACGCCCCATCGTGACCGAGAAATCCTATATGGCGGCGGAGGACAACAAGTACACCTTCGAGGTGGACATGCGGGCCAACAAGATCCAGGTGAAGGATGCCGTGGAGACAGCCTTCGGCGTCCGGGTGGAGAAGGTCTGGATCAACGTGATGCCGGCCAAGACCGCACGACGAGGACGGCGGGTGGTGGTCCGCAAACCCAAGTGGAAGAAAGCAATCGTCCAGCTGGCCGAAGGGGATTCCATCACGCTCTTCGAGGGTGTCTAGATCCCTGGCCTGGCTTTGGGAAGGAGCTGAAACATGGCTGTGAAAGTCTATCGTCCGACATCGCCGGGGCGGCGAGGCATGAGCGTCTCCACCTTCGAGGAGATCACCCGGAGCGAGCCGGAGCGCTCCCTGCTCGCCCCCCTGCGCAAGAAGGGCGGCCGCAACAACCAGGGGCGGATCACGGTCCGCCATCGGGGGGGCGGCCACAAGCGCCGCTACCGCATCATCGACTTCAAACGGGACAAGTGGGGCGTTCCGGCCCGGGTGGCCAGCATTGAGTACGACCCCAATCGGAGCGCCCGCATCGCCCTGTTGAACTATGTGGACGGGGAGAAGCGCTACATCATTGCGCCTCTGGGCATCAAGGTGGGGGACACCCTCATGTCCGGGCCAGGCGCGGAGATCCGACCTGGCAACGCCATGCCCATCCGCAACATCCCCTTGGGCACCATGATCCACAACATCGAGCTCTACCCCGGCCGGGGCGGCCAACTGGCCCGCAGTGCTGGGGTGGCGGCCCAGTTGATGGCCAAGGAGGGCAATCGAGCCCAGGTGCGCCTGCCCAGCGGCGAGGTGCGCTACATCCAGATGGACTGCATGGCCACCATCGGCCAGGTCTCCAACCCGGACCACGCCAACATCACCCTGGGCAAGGCGGGCCGCCGGCGCTGGCTCGGCTTCCGCCCCACGGTGCGAGGCGTGGCCATGGACCCGGCCTCCCATCCCCACGGCGGCGGCGAAGGCCGGTCGCCCATCGGCATGCCCGGCCCAAAGACCCCCTGGGGCAAGCCGGCCCTGGGCAAGCGGACCCGCCGCAACAAGCGGACCGACAAAGAGATCGTACGCCGGCGTCATGCACGGAAACGGAGGTAACAGAGCATGTCCCGTTCACTGAAAAAAGGGCCCTACGTCAACCCGAAACTCCTCAAGAAGATCGAGGAGATGAACCGCACCGGCGAACGCAAGGTGATCAAGACCTGGTCCCGGGCGTCCACCATCTTCCCCCAGTTCGTGGGGCACACCATCGCCGTCCACGATGGCCGACGCCACGTGCCCATCTACATCACCGAGAACATGGTGGGGCACAAGCTGGGAGAGTTCGCGCCCACCCGTTACTTCCGGGGGCACATCAAGTCCGAGAAAGGTTCACGGGCGCGCCGACGCTGAGTCGGTTGAGCGGAGATCAGAACGAGGAGTGGAACGATGAAAGTGCGAGCCGTCACCAAGTACACGGGCATCAGTCCGCAGAAGGCCCGGCTGGTGATCAACGAAGTGCGAGGCCGGCCGGCAGAGGAAGCCCTGGCCATTTTGGAATACATGCCCCAGGCGGCTGCCAAGGTGGTGGCCAAGACCATCCAGAGCGCCCTGGCCAACGCCACGGAGAACTTCGGCCTGGAGGCGGAGGACATGTACATCAGCAAGATCGTGGCCGACGACGCACCCCGGCGGCGATGGCGGCGTTTCGGCGCCCGAGGGCGCTTCAAGCCCTGGATCCGGCGCTCGTCCCACATCACCGTGGTGCTCGACGAGCGCACGGACTAACAAAAAGGAGGGACTGTTGGGTCGCAAAGTTCATCCCTATGGCTTTCGCCTGGGAATCGTCAAGGAACACAGGAGCCGCTGGTTCGCCACTGGCCGGGAGTACGTGGAGCGGCTGCAGGAGGATCGGGCCGTCCGGAAACTGATCCGCGAGCGGCTGCCCAAGGCAGGCATCAGCCACATCGAGATCGAGCGCCAGCCGAACCAGATCCACGTGATCATCAACACGGCTCGGCCAGGCATCATCATCGGCCGGAAAGGCACCACCGTCAACGCCCTGCGAGCCAAGCTCCAGGAGCTGACCAAGAAGAAGGTCAAGGTGGATGTCAAGGAGATCGACCGGCCAGAGACCAACGCCCAGCTGGTGGCGGAGAGCGTGGCCGAGCAGATCGAGCGGCGCATCAGCTGGAAGCGGGCCATGAAGCAGGCCGCCCAGCGGGCCATGCGCATGGGCGCCAAAGGCATCATGATCACCGTGGGCGGTCGACTGGGCGGCGCGGAGATGGGTCGGGTGGACAGCATCCGAAACGGCCGGGTGCCCCGGCACACCCTGCGTGCGGACATCGACTACGGCACCGCGGAGGCTCGGACCACCTACGGCATCATCGGCGTCAAGGTGTGGGTCTACCACGGAGACGTGTTGCCGGGGGAAGAGTACCACAGCCGGTACACGGAGAAGGCGGAGCAGTAAGCCCACCGGCGTCCAGAACGGAGATAGAGCCATGTTAATGCCGAAACGAGTCAAATTTCGCAAGCAGCACCGAGGGCGCATGAAGGGCCTGGCCTCCCGGGGCAACCGGGTCTCCTTTGGCACCTACGGCCTGCAGGCCACCGAGCCCCACTGGGTCACCAGCCGCCAGATCGAGGCCGCCCGTCGGGCCATCGTCCGCTACGTGCGCCGAGGCGGCAAGCTCTGGATCCGCATCTTCCCGGACAAGCCCGTGACCAAACGGGCCGCAGAGACCCGCATGGGCTCGGGGAAGGGCAATGTGGACCACTGGGTGGCCGTGGTCAAGCCTGGCCGGATCCTGTTCGAGATCGCCGGTGTGCGAGAGGATCAGGCTCGGGAGGCGTTCCGCCTGGCCTCGGCCAAGCTGCCCATGGGCACCCAGTTCGTCAAGCGAGACGAAGCGTAAGGAGGAGCGATCATGAAAGCAAGAGAGCTGCGGGCGTTGACCAATGCAGAGCTTGCCAGCAAATTGGATGACGCATACCAGGAACTCTTCAACTTGCGCTTCCAGAAGGTGGCCGGCCAGCTGACCAACACCGCCCGGGTGAAGGAAGTGCGCCGGGACATCGCCCGCATCAAGACCATTTTGCGGGAACGACAGCTGGCCGCTGCAGAATAAAGGGGAAAAGAACCATGCGGGAGCGAAGACGAAAGCTGGTGGGCGTGGTGACCAGCGACAAGATGGACAAGACCGTGGTGGTCACTGTGGAGCGCGTCACCCGGCACCCACTCTACGGCAAAGTGATCAAGAAGCACAAGAAGTACAAGGCCCACGACGAGCGCAACGAGGCCCGGGTCGGGGACATCGTCCAGATCCGGGAGTGCCGGCCCATCAGCAAGGACAAGACCTTCTTCGTGGAGGCCATCCTGCAGCGGGCCGAGACGGCCTGACCATGGAATGGGCTGGCGCCTGTTCTAGCGAGGAGTAGAGATCATGATCCAGCAAGAGAGCCGGCTGAAGGTGGCCGACAACACCGGAGCCAAAGAGCTGTTGACCATCCGGGTGAAGGGCGGCAGCACCCGCCGCTACGGCGGCGTGGGGGACGTCATCGTGGCCACGGTGAAGTCCGCCAGCCCCACAGGCACGGTGAAGAAGGGGGACGTGGTGCGGGCCGTGATTGTGCGCACCAAGCGCCCCATCCGCCGGTCGGATGGTAGCTACATCCGTTTCGACGAGAACGCCGCCGTCATCATCGATGACAACCGCAACCCCCGAGGGACCCGCATCTTTGGGCCCGTGGCCCGGGAGCTGCGGGAGAGCGGCTTCATGAAGATCGTCTCCCTGGCGCCGGAAGTCCTGTAAACCCAGGGCCGGGGAGGGGCCAAGGCGCGCTGCGCTCGGTCCCGAAGCCCGGCCTGCAAAGGAGTGTCGAAGATGAAGCTCAAGATCACCAAAGGTGACATGGTGGAAGTGATCGCCGGCAACGACAAGGGCCATCGCGGCCAGGTCCTGCGAGTGATCCGCAAAAAGCGCAAGGACGGCAGCTACGACCCCAACCGGGTCTACGTGATCGTGGCCGGCGCCAACATTGTCATCAAGCACCAGCGGCCCACCGGCCGAGTGCAGACCCAGACCGGCCGCATCGAGAAGGAGGCCCCCATCCACATCAGCAACGTCATGCTGGTGGGGACGGACGACAAACCCACCCGGGCCGGCTATCGTTTCGAGGGCGACGAGAAGGTCCGCTTTGACCGTCGGACTGGGGAGCCCCTGCCCAAGCCCACCCAGGCCTGAGGGGCGGATCGCCCCCTGACGGCCCTTGAGCAGCAGTTGGGTTAGCAATTCATTTTTGGATATTGGGACGTTCAACATGCTACGCCTGAACGGGCATCGGACTCGTCGATGCCTGCGGGCAAGGAGTTGAGAAATGAGTGAGAACGGCAAGGAAGCACCCAAGCCACGCCTGAAAGAGCGGTACGAAAAGGAGATCGTGCCGGCTCTGATGGAGGAGTTTGGCTACCGCAGTGTGATGGAAGTGCCTCGTATCGAGAAGATCGTGGTGAACATTGGCCTGGGCGAGGCCCTGCAGAACAGCAAGGCCATCGACGCCGCGGTGCGGGACGTCTCCATCATCACCGGCCAGCGGCCTGTGGTCACCCGGGCCCGCCGCTCCATCGCCACCTTCAAGCTGCGGGAAGGCATGCCCATCGGCGTGAAGGTGACCTTGCGTCAGCGGCGCATGTGGGATTTCCTGGACCGGCTGATCGGCGTGGCTCTGCCCCGCCAGCGGGACTTCCGGGGCATCTCTCCGGACTCCTTCGACGGCCGAGGGAACTACAGCCTGGGCCTGCGGGAGCAGCTGGTCTTCCCCGAGATCGACTACGACGAGATCGACAAGGTCCGGGGCATGGAGGTGACCATCGTCACCACCGCCAAGACGGACGAAGAGGCCCGGCGGCTCTTGAGCATGCTGGGCATGCCCTTCAAGCGGCGCTGATCTGGCCCCGAGGGGCCTGGATGCACTGCAGCCCTGGGGCAACCGTTCCGAAGCGTTCACTGAATCTGAGAGAGGGATTGACGTGGCCAAGAAAAGCATGATCGCCCGGGAGAAACGACGCAAGTACAAGGTGCAGGTGCGCAACCGCTGCGCCATGTGTGGCCGTCCCCGGGCCTATATCCGCCGGTTCGGCCTCTGCCGCATCTGCTTCCGCAAGGAGGCGCTGCAGGGGCACATCCCTGGCGTGGTGAAGTCCAGCTGGTAGATCCGGCTGGCAGATGAGGGCTCTGGCCCTCCTGAAACGGTCGACCCCGCCTGTTCGCAGGCCCCCGGCCAGGGCACTTGTCCCAAACGCGTCTGACGGAAAAC
>CAYQEB010000150.1:0-7176 GCA_964416395.1 uncultured Caldilineaceae bacterium
GGGGAAGGCGTGGAGCCCCGCGCTGAGCAGGGCCAAAGCGGCCCGGCTGTCCGTCACCTCCAGGTAGGGAACATGGGTGGGGAGGGTTATCCCCTGGGCCTGGAGCTGGGCCGGGGAGAGGGCGCCCGCCAGCGCGACCGCTCCCTGGGCCAGAGCCTGGGGGATGAAGCGGTGGCCGTCCGTGCGCAGGCCAGCCACGGCCACGAAGAGGCTGCCCGGAGCCACCTCCCGGCTGTCCCCGGTCACCCGGGAGACCCGCAGCCTGTCCGAAAGCTGGTCCGCAAACTGGGGTGGAGGCTCCCGGAGCAGGCCAGCCTGGGCCAGGTGGGCCGCCAGCTCGGTGAGGGGGAGTTCAGCCATGGTCGCCTCGGCAGGGTGATCCCGGGAAGGGAGCCCGGGCCTCAGATGTCCCGGGGGCCGCGGGCCACGGAGAGCCCGGCCACCAGGATGAGCACCAGCAGGACCAGTCCCGCTCCCACCCAGACGGGCGGCAGCTGGGTCAAGGTGTCCGCGGCCACCTCGGCGGGGGAGGGGCCGGTGGGCGTGGGGGTCACCGTGGGCGGCCCAGGGGTGGGGGTGTCCGTGGGCAGAGGTGTGGCCGTCTGGGTGGCGGTGGCGGTAGGCGTATCGGTGGGCATGGGGGTGGGGGTGTCCGTGGGCCTGGGCGTCCGAGTCGGGGTGGCCGTGGCCTCCGGCGTGGCGGTCTCTGGCGTCTCCGTCCCCACGATGCCCGGCACCTCCAGGGTGAAGGTCACAGTGACCGTCGCCTCCAGGGTGGGCGTTCCGGTGAGGGGCGCGGTGCTGGTCAGGGTGGCCGTGGGTGTGACGCCCAGGGTGGCGGTCAACGTGGCGGTGGGCGTCAGCGTAGCGGTGGCGGTGGCCGTAGGCGTCTCGGTGGGCGTGGCTGTCTCCGTGGGTGTGGCTGTGGGGGTCTCGGTGGGCGTGTTCGTGGCCGTGGGCGTGGCGGTGGGCGTCGGTGTGTCCGTGGCCGTGGGCGTCACCGTGGGCGTGTTGGTGGCGGTGGGTGTGGGCGTGCTGGTGGGCGTTGGGGTGGGTGGCGGCGGCACTTCCTCGGGGACAAGGGGGGTCATGCTGTCGATGGAGAGGAAGCTGCGTCCGCCGTCGATGCTGCGCAGCACCCAGTCCTCTGCGGTCCCCGCGTAGATGACTCCCTGGAGGGAGGGCGCGCCGGCCAGGCGATAGACGTCCCCCTCGTAGGCCTGGTTGTTGACCGTGGACTGAACCCAGGCGTTCTCCGACTGGCTCCAGAGGCCCGAGTCGGTCCCCGCCACCATGCGGTAGCCCGCGCTGGCGACGTCGTAGATGAGGGTGTTGGCCGGGAAGCCCGGGGAAGGGGTCCAGGTGACCCCGTCCAGGCTCTCGTACATGCCGGCCCCGAAGGTCCCCGCGTAGAGGACGCCGTCCTGGATCGCCAGCCCGCGCACGATGGCGCCGTCCGGGAAGGTGGTGACCTTCTCCCAGGTCAGGCTGCCCGAGGGCAGGCGGTAGAGGCCGTCGTGGGTGCCGATGTAGAGGATGCCGTCCTTGGCGGTGAAGGCCCGCACCCGCAGGGCTTCGCCCTCCAGGCCGTTGGCGATCTTCTGCCAGGTCAGGCCGCCGTCGGTGCTGCGCAGCACACCGTCGAAGCGGGTGCCGGCGTAGAAGACGGTCTCGCCCTGTTCCACCGTGGCGAAGAGGCGACCGATGGCGCTGTTCTCGCTGAGGATGTCCCGCACGCCGGGGACCTCGTCCCAGCGTCGGCCGTCGTTGACGCTGCGGAAGATGTAGCCGAAGCCCCCGTCCGCGGCCAGGGCCACCCGGGGGTTCTGGGGGTCGTAGACGATGGCGGCGATGCTCACATTGGCGGGCAGAGCGGCGTCGGTGATCTTCCAGGTGACGCCGCCGTCGGTGCTGCGGTAGATCTTGGCCGGCTGGGGAGCGTTGATAGTCCCCGCCAGGATCGTAGCTGGGTCCGCAGGGGAGACAGCTAGGCCGATGACCGCGTTGGGCGAGGGGGCGTTGAGGGCGCCCACCCCCTGCTGGGCCAGGACCATCCGGGGCAGGATGGGGAGGAGGAACAGGAGCAAGGCCAGGAACGCTCTGCCCGAACGCAGCGGAGCAAGCCCCCGGAGCCGAGGGGCGAGAGGGGCCACCAGCCGAGGGCTGGCGAGGGAACCGACGGCGGTGGATAGCCACTTGGTGGTCATGGAGTGCGCTCCTTCACGGTGAGCCGCTTGCGCCTGGCGTTCCGCTGGGGGCCAGACCAGGACAGAGGATGGTGCCGCTCTTGAACATCCAAATTATACGTCAAGGCGTTGAAACGTCAAGAAAAGGCTACAAAATTTGCAGTGGGCCAAAAACGTGAAAGAGAAACGCCAAGGGACGAGAGCGCCCTTGACGTCTGTTTCCAACCTATGGGGATGAGCCGGGCCGGGCTCAGAACATCACGGCGAAGAGCTGTTGGGAAGCGGTGTTGGCGATGTCCAGCACCGCGGAGGGGTAGAGGCCGATCCAGAGAGTGGCCAGGGCGCAGATGGTGAGGCTGATCTGCATGGGGATGGGCACTTCCAGGGCGATCTCCCCGGTCTCGGCCTTGCGGAAGAACATGGCCTGGACCACCCGTAGATAGTAGAAGGCGGCGATGGCCGCGTTCACCAGACCAGCCGCGGCCAGCCAGTAGTACTGGTGCTGGATGGCCGCACCGAAGACGAAGAACTTCCCCAGGAAGCCGCCGGTGGCCGGGATCCCAGCCAGGCTGATGAGGAAGAGGGTGAACATGGCAGCCAGGCCAGGCGCCCGGCGGATCAGGCCGTAGTAGGCGCTGATGTCCAGGCTCCCCACCCGTTCCTCGATGGCCATGACCGAGAGGAAGGCCCCGACGTTGGTGAAGAGGTAGGCGAAGAGGTAGATGAGCACCCCGTTCACGCCGTCGATGCCGCTCTCCGCGGTGGAGGCCACCGCGGCCAGGCCCATGAGGATGTAGCCGGCCTGGGCCACGGAGCTGTAGGCCATGAGCCGCTTCACGTTGCTCTGGCGCAGGGCGGCCAGGTTGCCCATGGTCATGGTCAGGATGCTAAGCCCGGCCAGGACCGGCACCCAGTCCACCTGGAAGGGGCCCAGGGCCACCACGAAGACCCGGACCAGGACGGCGAAGGCCGCGGCCTTGGAGGCGGTGGAGAGGTAGGTGGCCACCGGTGTGGGGGAGCCGTCGTAGGTGTCCGGCGCCCACTGGTAGAAGGGCGCCAGGCTGGCTTTGAAGGCCAGGCCAGCCAGGGCCAGCAAGGTGGCCGGGAGCACCACGATGCCCATGGTCTCCGCGTTGGTGGCCAGGGCCTGGGCGATCCCCTCCAGATCCAGGGAGCCTGTGGCGCCGTAGAGGAGGCTGATGCCGTAGAGCATGACGCCGGAGGCCACGGAGCCGTAGAGGAAATACTTCAGGCCGGCCTCGTTGCTGCGATCTTCCTCTCTCAGGAAGCCAGCCAGCATGTAGCTGGTGATGGAGAGGAACTCGATGGTCACGTAGATGAGCAGCAGGTTGCTGGCCCCGGCCAGGATGCTCATGGCGACGGAGACCATGAGGAAGAAGGTCCAGAACTCGCCCCGGTTGCGGGTGCGTTCGCTCATGTAGCTGTGGCTGGCGATGGCGATGAGGATCATGCCCGTGTAGACCGTGATCTTGATGAAGGCGGCGAAGGCGTCGATGCGCAACAGGCTGAAAGCCACCTGGGGCTCCACGTGGAGCTGGAGCAGGATCACGGCGATCAGCGCGGCCAACAGGAAGAGCACGGTCAACACCGCGTGGCTCAGGCCCGACTCCTCGTCCTTGGCGAAGGCCACATCGATGGAGAAGACGAGGAGCGCCCCCACGAACAGTATGAGCTCAGGTACAAGCAGTGCCAGATCGTTCAAAACTGCCCCCCTCGTCCTATGTCAGGTTCTGGATGAACGCCAGCAACTCCCTGGCGGAATGGTTGAAGTACTGGACCAGCGGTGTGGGGTAGATGCCGATCAGGATCATGCCAGCGATCAAGGGCCAGAGGGTGACCTTCTCGAAGAAGACCACGTCCGTGGGGCCATCCACCGGCTTGCCGTCCACGGTGGTCCAGTGGGTGTGGCGGCTGGGGTCGTACTTGCCCAGGAAGACGTTCTGGATGATGCGCCACAGGATGTAGACCGCGGTGATGATGATGCCGATGGTGCCGAAGGCGGCCCAGTAGGGCGCGATGCCAAAGGCCCCCCGGAAGGTGAAGAACTCGGCCCAGAAACCGGCCAGGCCCGGCAGGCCCAGGCTCGCGAACCCGGCCACCATCATCAAGCCGTAGAAGTAGGGTGTCTTGGCCCCCAGGCCGCCGAAAGCGTCCAGGCGGCGGGTGTGGGCCCGTTCGTAGATGATGCCCACCAGGAAGAAGAGGGCCCCTGTGATGATGCCGTGGTTGAACATCTGCAGGGTGGCCCCGTTGATGGCCATGGCCGCGCTGTCCTGCACGGCTTCGGGGGAGAGCTTGAGGAGGTCGGCCACCCGCTGCAGCCCCTCCGGCGTGAGGACGCTGGCCGCCGCGCCGATGCCCAGGACCACGTATCCCATATGGCTCACGGAGCTGTAGGCGATGAGCCGCTTCAGGTCCATCTGGGCCACGCAGACGAAAGCGCCGTAGACGATGGCGATAGCGCCTAGGGCCATCAGCCAGGGAGCCCAGTAGACCGCCGCCTCTGGGAAGGTGGGCAGCATGATGCGCAGGAGACCGTAGGCGCCCAGCTTCAGCAGCACGCCGGCCAGGATGACGCTGCCGGCGGTGGGGGCCTCGGTGTGGGCGTCGGGCAGCCAGGTGTGGAAGGGGAAGCTGGGCACCTTGAAGGCAAAACCCAGGAAGAAGCCCCAGAAGGCCAGGCTGGCCAGGGTCAGGTTCCCGGCGAAGGGCTGGGCCGCGGCCGCCTCCAGGATGTCGAAGGTGCCGGTGGCCAGGAAGGTCCCCAAGATGGCCAGGAGCATGGCCACCGAGCCCACCAAGGTGTAGATAAAGAACTTGATGGCGGCGTAGTTGCGGTTTTCCCCGCCCCAGATGCCGATGAGGAAGTACATGGGCACCAGGCTGATCTCCCAGAAGACGTAGAAGAGCACGTAGTCCAGGGCCATGAAGACGCCCAGCATGCTCATCTGCAGGAGATGGAAGAGGAAGAAGTACTCCTTCACCCGGGTGCGGATGACGCCAGTGCTGTAGTAGAGGCTCAGGGTGGAGAGCAGGGTGGTCAGGAAGATCAGGGGCACGCTCAGCCCGTCCACGCCCAGGTGATAGCTGGCGTTGAGCTGGGGGATCCACTCCACCTGACCGGTGTCGAACTGGATGCCGCCGGCCTGGAAGTCGTAGCCGAAGAGCAGGTAGATGCTCAGGGCCAGGGGCAGCAGGCTGAGCACCCAGGAGCCCGTCTTGATGAGCTTTTCGTTGTCCCCGGCCAGCAGGACGAAGATGCTGGCGACCAGGGGCCAGAACAGGATGATGGTCAGCACAAGCTGGTCAAAAGACTCCATAAATTCTCCTCCTCCAAGGCCAAGCCCAGTGTCTTTTCTGATGGAGTGCTTGTCTGTGAAAAACGGTTTGTGTCCCAGCGGCCGTTCAGGCCGGGATGCAGCTGAACTCGGTGCGAGGACCGAGGCTTCCTAGACCAGGGTGAGAATCAAGGGCAGCACGTTCAGGAGCAGCCAGATGGAGAGCACGATCATGGCGAAGACCAGGTAGGCCTGCACCCGCCCTTCCTGGAGCATGCGCACCACGCTGCCCATCTGGTCCGTGACCCAGCCCACGCCGTTGACCAGGCCATCCACCACGACGGCGTCGATGGTGCTGATGATGCCGGCCAGGATGACGCCCAAGCGCCCCACCCAGTTGACAATCCAATCGATGACCCAATCCTTGTCGAACTTGAACAGAAGGCGGGCAAAGGTCGGCACGAAGGCCACCACCGTGTCCCGGTAGAACTCGTCCACGTAGTACTTGTTGTGCCAGAGCACCCAGATGGGCCCCAGGAGCTTGCGCAGGGGATCCACCTGCCCTTCCCGCAGCCCCTTTCCGTAGATCAGGTAGCCCACGGCCAGGCCGCCCAGGGCCACCACCAGGGAAACGCCCAGAGGCGTCCAGCTGAACTCGGGCACGAAGAGCTCGAAGTTCAGATGCTCCGCGTAGGGCTCCAGGAAGTGCTCGATCCAGTTGGGCACGATGCCGCCCAGGCCAGGGAAGTGCTCCGGGATGCCGATCCAGCCGGCGCCCACCGCGAAGATGCTGATGAGAAGCAGAGGCACAGTCATGCTGGGGTCGCTCTCTGGGGCATGGGCAGCCCCCTCGCTCCGGGGCGCGCCCAGGAAGGTGAGGCCGATCTGGCGCATGGTGTAGAAGGCCGTCAAGAAGGCGGCCAGGGCCAGGGTCCAGAAGACAATGCTGTGGCCGCCGCTCCAGGCGCTGGCCAGGATCTCGTCCTTGGACCAGAAGCCGGCGGTGACGATGGGGAAGCCGCTCAGGGCCAGGCCGCCGATGATGAAAGTCCAGGCTGTGCGGGGCATGCGGGAGAGCAGACCGCCCATGTTGCGCATGTCCTGGGGATCCGCCGGATTGAGGGCCCCGTCCGGCCGGTCGATGACCTGGGGGTGGTGATGCTCCCCGTGCTCCTCGTGTTCGCCATGCTCGTGGGCGTGGTGGAAGCCGTGCTCCACCCCGTGGATCACGCTGCCCGAGCCCAGGAAGAGAAGGGCCTTGAAGAAGGCATGGGTCAGCAGGTGGAAGAGGGCGGCCACGTAGGCCCCCACGCCGATGGCGGCCACCATGTAGCCCAGCTGACTGATGGTGGAGTAGGCGAGCACCCGCTTGATGTCCCACTGGGCGATGGCGATGGTGGCGGCGAAGAGGGCGGTGAAGGCGCCGATGAAGGCCACGAAGCCCAGCACGCCGGTGGAGACCTCGCCAGCGGTGAAGTAGAGGGGGAACATGCGCACCAGCAGGAAGACGCCGGCGGAGACCATGGTGGCCGCGTGGATCAGGGCGCTGACCGGGGTCGGGCCTTCCATGGCGTCGGGCAGCCAGACGTGCAGCGGGAACTGGGAGCTCTTGCCCACGGTGCCGAAGAAGATGAGAAAGGCGATGAGGCTGATCCAGGGGATGGTCCCCACATTGGGCAGGGTGACCAGGG
>CAYQEB010000151.1:0-7156 GCA_964416395.1 uncultured Caldilineaceae bacterium
GGTGGAGTTGGTGGACGCGGCGGGCAACCCGGCCGGCTTCGAGGCGGAGCTGGGGGCCGTCCTCCTGGAGGAGTGAGCTGTGCGCGCACAACGGACGTAGGTCCGGTCTCCTGGCCGGACAGGGGGACTTGACGTGTGCGCTTCAGCGCGCTTGTGCGGTCGGGGCCTCTCTTGCCATGCCCGTGTACGCACTGAAGTGCGCACTACGAACCCTTCCCGCTCCAGAGCATCTTGCCCACGAAGAAGGGGCCCAGGCTCTCCAGCCATCTGGATGTCTGCTGGGTCTTGCGCATGGCCTGCACCACCGCGGAGACCGGGTGCAGCTCGTGCCCCAGGATAGCCACCACGAAGTCGTTGTCGTTGCGGTCCAGGCCGTGGCAGGCCAGGCGGATGTCCGTGGCCAGGTCGGCCCGTCCGAAGGTGCGGCCGATGTTGCCATGCTCCCCCAGGATGCGCCGCTTGTCCTCCTCGGGCAGAAGCTCGAAGCCCTTCACCCGACGCAAGGGATACCAGACGGCCCAGGGCCAGTTGGGGTCCAGGGCCCGCTGTCGGGGACGGTTCACCAGCACGTGCTCCAGGTCCGACTCGTAGCCGATGGCGTAGGTGCGGCCGAACATGGTGTACTCCGGCCGCAGGGTCAGCTCCTGGAAGGGGGGCTGGTTCAGGAAGGAGCGCAGCTCGGTGACGAAGAAGTCTGGCTCCTCGCTCATGGTGAGGAGGCCCACACCCTGGGGGTGGTGAAGGTCCGCGTAGAGGACCGCGGGGAAGCTGGCCTGTTCCAGGGCCGCCACCAGGGGCTCTGTCTCTCCTGCACCGGCGAAGACCAGCAGCTCCATATAGAGGCGGCGGTCCAGGGAGATGGGCTGTCCATCCGGGCCGCGGCCTTTCTCGCTCAGATCCAAACCTGTCTGTTCCGGGTTCATGCTCTGCTCCTGTGGGGTGAGTGCACGGGGCAATTCGATGGATTTGGTAGGATATCCTGAGTTTTCCTCAGCTTGTGCTCCGGCTATTTTACCTCAACCTGTCCCGAAAGTCCGAGTTTCGGGGGCGGGGAAAAGGGGTTTCTCCGCAGGGTGCGCCTGGCTTTGGGGCAAAGCGGGGGTGCTGCTGGGGGAGCCCGAACGGGGCTTGACCTTTCCGGGAGCGGCCGAGCTTCTGGGAGGGCGCCTCCTGTTCCTCAGCGAGGTCCTGGGACGCGCCCTCCCCCCGGCTGGCGAAGTCCTGGTTCGCTCCCGTCTGTGGTATACTCAGCGGTGGAAAACGCCTATGATCCGCACACCTTACCGCAGCTTTCAGGAACTGATCTTCTCGCCCAGGCCCTGGGTTCGGCAGGCCACCCTGGCCGGGCTGTTGGTGACCGGGGCCCTGGCCATCGCCCTCTTCATCGGCGTGCTGGGCCCGGTGATCGCGCTAGCCCTGGCCCTGGCCGTCATCGGCGGGGTGCTGGTCTTCCTGGACACCCACTGGGCTTTCGTGGCCCTGGTAGGGGTGGCTTTCGTGCTGCCCTTCGCCACCCTGCCCTTCAGCATCGGCTTCAAGCCCTCCTTCCTGGACGTGGCCCTGGGCGCGCTCTTCTTCGTCTGGATCGTCAAGCTGGTCACCGGCCAGGAGCGCACGTTCCTGGCCTCGCCCATCGGCCTGTTGGTGGGGCTCTTCATGCTCCTGGCCCTCTTCAGCTTCGTCTACGGCATGACCCACAGTCGGGCCACCAGCTTCACCATCCGTCGGTTCGGGGAGATCCTCCTGGGGATCGGTCTCTACTTCGTCATCGTCAACACTGTGCGCACCCAGGCGGAGCTGACCTGGGTCAGCCGTTGGGTGCTCCTGGCCTCCTGGGCCAGCGCCCTCATCGCGGTGATCTTCTACCTGATCCCCCAGGCGTGGACCGTGGCCATCCTGGACAGCCTGGCCCGTTTCGACTACCCAGGGGGCTACGGGGCCCTGCGTTGGATCGAGGACGACCCCAACGGCACCATGCGGGCCATCGGCACTGCGGTGGACCCCAACGTGCTGGGCGGGATGATGGTCCTGGCGGCCGGGGCGCTGGCCCCCCAGCTGGTGACTCGGCGGCCGTTGCTGCCCCGGGGGCTGGTCTTCCTCATGTTGGCCACCGCCTCCCTGGCCCTCTACCTGACCTACAGCCGCTCGGCCCTGCTGGGGATGGCCGCGGCCCTGGCCGTCCCGGCTGTGCTGCGCTACCGGCGGCTCATCCCCCTGGGATTGGTGGGCGCGGCGTTGCTCTTCCTCCTGCCCCAGACCCAGGAGTACGTGGCCCGTCTGCTGGCGGGCCTGGCCGGGCAGGACCTGGCCACCCAGATGCGTTTCGGTGAGTACAAGGACGCGCTCATCCTCATCCAGCGCTACCCCGTCTTCGGGGTGGGCTTCACCGGGGTGCCGGACATCGACCTCTACCTGGGGGTGAGCATGCTCTACCTGATCATCGCGGAGAACATGGGGCTGGTGGGGCTGGCCGCCTTCCTGGCCCTGGTGACCGGCTTCTTCGCCATGGTCCTGGGCTCCTGGCGGCGGGGCTACGCCCAGGAGCGGGAGGCGCTGCTCCTGGGCTTCACCGGGGCGGTCTTCGGGGCCTTGGTCAGTGGCCTCTTCGACCACTATTGGTTCAACATGACCTATCCGCACATGACCGTGCTCTTCTGGCTCTACCTGGGCCTGGCCGCGGCCACCATCCTCATCCAGGGAAGGGGCCAGACCCCAGAGACGGCTGCAAACGAATGAGAGGCGTGGATGCAGATCCATCACCGCACCATCGGCTCCTGTGATCTGTTCGAGATCCTGGGGGACCTGACGGCCTCCACCGTTCCAGACCTGGAGCAGACCCTGCGCACCACCATCCACATGGGCCGTTTCCACCTGGTCTTCGACCTCTCCAGGTGCACCTACATCGGTAGCTCGGGCCTGAGCCTGCTCATCGCCTACGCCAAGACCTGCCGCCGCTTTGACCGGGGGGACGTCTACCTGGCCACGGTGCAGGAGCCGGTGCTGCGGATGATGGGCATCATCGGCCTGGTGAAGGAGGAGTCCAGCTTCTTCCAGATGTTCGACACGGTGGAGGAAGCCTTGGAGGCCGCGTCCAGCCACAAACCCGGCATACAGAAACAGCGCCTCAGCTGACAAGGGGGAAACCATGGCTCACAGCAACGGCAAGAGCGCTATCCGCAACGCCCACGGCAGCATCCACCTGGAGCCAGCGCCGGACTTTCAGCCGGACAACAGCCGACCCGGCCAGCTGACCCGGGGACGCCGCCCGCCCTGGCTGCGGGTGAGGCCGGTGGACAGCCCCAAATATCGGGAGCTGAAGGGGCTCTTCCGGGGCAAGCATCTGCACACAGTCTGCGAGGAGGCCATGTGCCCCAACATCGGGGAGTGCTGGGGCCGGGGCACGGCCACCTTCCTGCTCATGGGGGACACCTGCACTCGAAGCTGTGGCTTCTGCAAGATCAAGACGGGCCGGCCTGCTCCTCTGGACCCGGACGAACCTCGGCGGGTGGCGGAGAGCGTCCAGGCCATGGGCCTGCAACATGCAGTCCTCACCAGCGTGAACCGGGACGAGCAGCCGGACGGCGGGGCCTGGGTCTTCGCGGAGAGCATCCGCTGGATCCGTCGGCTCCAGCCTGGCTGCACGGTGGAGGTGTTGATCCCGGACTTCAAGGGGGACTGGGCGGCCCTGCAGGTGGTCATGGACGCCCGGCCGGAGATCTTGAACCACAACACCGAGACGGTCCCGCGCCTCTACCGGACCGTGCGGCCCCAGGCCAAATATGTCCGCAGCATGGAGCTCCTGCGTCGGGCCAAGGAGATGGATCCCTTGACCCTGACCAAATCGGGCATCATGGTGGGCCTGGGGGAGAGCTGGGACGAGATCCTGCAGGTGATGGACGATCTCCGGGCCCAGGACGTGGACATCATGACCATCGGCCAGTACCTGCAACCCAGCCGCTTCCATCTGCCCATCCAGCGCTACTACACGCCGGAGGAGTTCAAGTGCCTGGAGGAAGAGGGGCTGGCCCGGGGCTTCCAGTGGGTGGAGAGTGGCCCCCTGGTGCGCAGCAGCTACCACGCGGACGGCCAGGCCCACCTCAGCCGCCGCCAGGACGTGTAGACTGTTCCAACTATCCTGTGCCGCGCAAAACCCGCCTGACCAGGCGGGTTTTTGCGCGGGTGAATGGATGGAGCGATGCGGCTGGGGCATCCTGGCCGGGCGGCTATCGATCCGAGGTGCCGAACTGCCGGTCCCCTGCGTCCCCCAGACCAGGCCAGATGAAGCCTGGGGGCAGCCCCTTGTCCGCGTCCTCCGGGGTGGTCAGCCGTTCATCGATCCAGGCCACATGGATGGCCACATCCGGGTGGGCCTGGTGCAAGGCCTGGATGCCCTCGGGCGCGGCCAGGATGCCCAGGTACTTGATCTTCTCCACCCCTCGCTGCTTGAGGATGTCCACGGCCGCGATGGCCGAGCCCCCGGTGGCCAGCATGGGGTCCAGCACGAAGCAGTAGGAGAGCTCGATCTTGGACGGAAATTTGCTGTAGTAGATCACCGGCTCCAGGGTCTCCTCATCCCGGTAGAGGCCCAGGTGCCAGACTTCGCACTGGGGGATGAGGTTCTGGATCCCTTCCACCATGCCCAGGCCGGAGCGGAGGATAGGCACCAGGCCGATCTCCTCCTGCATCACCCAGCCCTTGGCCGTGGTCAAAGGGGTCTCCACCGTGGTCTCGACCAGGGGCAGGTCGTGCATGGCCTCGTAGGCCAGCATGGAGGAGATCTCGAAGATCACCTCCCGGAACTGCTTGGGCTTGGTCTCCTTGTCCCGCAGGATGGTCAGCTTGTGGGCCACCAGTGGGTGCTTGGAGACGAACAGGTTATCCGATGATTTTTCGGACATTGCGGACCCTTTTCTCTGGGAAGATGGCGTGGCTCACCAGCGGGCGCTGCTGCCCGGACGGCCACGACGGTTCATGGCTTCCACTTCCTTCTGACACTGCAGGCAGAGGGTGGCGTCTGGTTTCACCTCCAGCCGTTCCTTCTCGATGGGCTTGCCGCAGCGTTCGCAGATGCCGTAGACGCCCTTCTCGATGGCTCGCAGCGCGGCCTGGATGTTGGAGAGCTTGTGTTCCAGCACGGAGATGAGGGCGGCGGTCTTCTCCCGCTCGAAGATGCCCGCATCCCCTTCATCCGGCTCCACGTCCACCTCCTCCAGCATGGCGGCCCGCAGATTGGCCAGCTCTTCCTCGATGATCGCCTTTTCCTCCAGCAATCGCTTCTTCTCCTTCTCCACGAACTTGGGATCCGGATAGGGCTTTTCGGTCACGCGCGTATCCTCCTGAGATGGCTGGGGGCTTCGAACAGAAACAGGACCGGGGTCCGTGATGGGGGTCGACATGGTTGTCACCTGGGACGAAAAAAACCTTCGCGTTGCCAGTGCGTTGTCAGGATTTCGCCCCGTTATAGCATCAATTCAGTGGAAGGTCAAGACATTCACCATGGTTCACAGAGAAAAGTTCAACGCCCTCCTCGGCTCTTCCCGGGCTTCCTCTCAGCCGTTGCCTGGCCTCGCCCGCCTCGACTCTCTCGCGCCTGGTTTCCCGCCCGATTTCCAGGGCGCATCCCGTGGAGCAGGGCGGTTTCGGCCCCCTGGGAAACTCTGCTATAATGCCCAGAGAATAGCAAATCCGTTCTGGTGCAGTTTTCAATTAGATTCACCCTGGACCCACAGCGTTACAGCCCTCGAGGATAGGCGTGGGGTCCAGGGTGGCGGAGCATGGCGGGCAGAGCATGGTAGACGAACGCAGCCTTGGTGGGCAGGACAGGAAGAAGAGCGCAGGGCAGAAGGCCCAGGGACGCGGAGAGGATGGCCGTCGAGCCGTCTCCGGCCGCGAACAAGCCGGGGACAGGCGGCTGGACTACGCCCTGCGCCCCCGCAGCCTGGACGAGATGATCGGCCAGGAGCGCCTGCGGGACAAGATGCGCATCCTGGTGCAGGCGGCTCGCCAGCGGGAGGAGGCCCTGGACCACGTGCTCCTCTACGGGCCGCCAGGCCTGGGCAAGACCACCCTCAGCCACATCCTGGCCCAGGAGATGGGGGCCAATCTCAAGCCCACCGCCGGGCCGGCCATCGAGAAGGCTGGGGACCTGGCCGCCATCCTCACCAACCTGCGCAAAGGGGACATCCTCTTCATCGACGAGATCCATCGCCTGGGCCGGGCCGTGGAGGAGATCCTCTACCCGGCCATGGAGGATTTCGTCCTGGACATCACCGTGGGCAGTGGCCCCAGCGCCCGCAGCATCCGCCTGAAGCTGCCCCGCTTCACCGTCATCGGCGCCACCACTCGCCTGGCCCTCATCACCTCCCCCTTGCGGGCCCGCTTCGGCGTGGTGGAGCGCTTCGACTTCTACTCCGTGGAGGCCCTGGAGGAGATCGTGATCCGGGCGGCCAGGCTCCTGGAGATGCCCATCGACCCCGCCGGCGCCCGGGAGATCGCCCGTCGCTCCCGAGGCACGCCCCGGGTGGCCCTGCGGCTGCTGCGACGGGTCCGGGACTTCGCTCAGGTGCGGGCGGAGGGCTTCATCGACCAGGAGGTGGCCCAGGCGGCCCTGGCCCTGCAGGAGATCGATCACCTGGGGCTGGACGACCTGGACCGTCGGGTGCTGGGCGCCATCATCACCAAGTTCGGCGGGGGCCCCGTGGGTCTGGAGACCCTGGCCGCCAGCGTCAGCGAGGAGCGGGACACCATCATGGACGTGGTGGAGCCCTACCTGCTCCAGCTGGGCTTCCTGGATCGGACGCCCCGGGGGCGGGTGGCCACCCGAGCCGCCTACCAGCACATGGGCGTCCCCTACCCAGAGACGCCGGGCCAGGGCAGCCTCTTCGGCTAGCTGGTTGGCCGCTGGGCAAAAAAGAACGCCCCCGGAACACGGGGACGGGTCAGCAGACGGGAGCTACGGGTTTCGGCCGAGTCGAGAGACGGTCCGGGACAGCAGGCGGTCACAGACTGGAAAAGCCCTCCTTGGGCCCAATCAGCCCAATCAACCAGTCAACGAATCACCAATCTCCGCCCTCAAACTTTGCCCTTTGGCGCTCGATTTCCCGCTCGATTTCCCGTTCTATTTCTACTTTTTCTTCCTGCTTTGCCTCTTCCCGCC
>CAYQEB010000152.1:0-4466 GCA_964416395.1 uncultured Caldilineaceae bacterium
TCCGCCACAGGGCCGGTGCGGGGGCTGATCTTGTGGGCGATGATGCCGCCGCCGTTGCGTCCCTGGCGGCTGTACTCCCGCAGAGGGGTCCGCTTGGCGAAGCCCTGCTCTGTGACCGTGAGCAGTTCACCGTCCGGCTCCACCACCTGGGCCTGGACCAGCCGATCCCCTCGCTTCAGCTTCATGCCCCCCACGCCCCCTGCGGCCAGGCCCATGGTCCGCACCTCGCTCTCCTGGAAGCGGATGGAGCGCCCCTGGGCCGAGACCAGGATCACCTCGCCATCCCCTTGGGTGTGGAGGGCCCAGCCCAGGCGGTCCTTCTTCTCCAGGCGGATCACCTCCGGCTCCGCAGCCCCGGCTCGGACCAGATCCCCGGCGGCGATGCGTTTGACCACACCCTGTTCCGTGGCCAGGAAGAGGGCGCCCTGGGCTTCGTCCGGCGCCACCCGGGGCAGCGCCACCGCCGCGGCGATGGTCTGGCGGCGGGTGAGGCCGGTGAACTCCGCGGCGTGCTTGCCTCGCCCCTCGGGGATCTGGTGGATCGAGACCCGGGCGCAACGGCCGTCGCTGCTGAAGAGATAGAGGTAGTCTCGGGTGTTGGCCGGCAGGAGGGCCACCTCCGCGTGGGCGGCCAGCTTGCGCAGGCCCGTCTTGCTGGGCGGGGTGAAGGGGTGGCGGCTCAGCTCGCCGTTGGCCCCCACCGTCACCCAGACCATCTGATCCGGCAGCAGGTCCGTGGTGGTGAGGGTGCCCTTGGTGCGTTCCACGATCTGGGTGCGTCGGGCGTCCCCGTAGGCGGCTTTCAGGGCCAGGAGCTCCTCCTTGATCACCCCCAGCATCTTCTTGGGGTCCCGGAGCAAGGACTCCAGGTAGCGGATGAGCTTCTTCAGCTCCTTGTACTCGTCCTGGAGCTTGCGGCGTTCCAGCGCGGCCAGCCGCTTCAGGGGCATGTCCAGGATGGCCTGGGCCTGCATCTCGGTGAACTTGAAGCTCTTCATCAGGTTGGCCCGGGCCGTCTCCACCCGCTGGCTGCGGCGGATGGTGGCGATGACCTCGTCCAGGATGTCCAGGGCCTTCAGCAGCCCCTCCACGATGTGGGCCCGGGCCCGGGCCTTGGCCAGGTCGTACTCGGAGCGGCGGCGCACGATCTCCTGGCGGTGCTCGATGAAGAGCTGGAGCATGCGCTTCAGGCTGAGCACCTTGGGCTCGCCGTCCACCAGGGCCAGCATGGACATGCCGAAGGTCTGCTGCATGGGCGTGTACTTGAAGAGGTCGGCCAGGACTGCCTTGGGGTCCACCGTGCGGGTCAGCTCGATGACGATGCGCATGCCCGTGCGGTCGCTCTCGTCCCGCATGTCGGTGATGCCCTCCAGCTTGCCGTCCCGGACCAGGCTGGCGATGCGCTCCAGCAGGTTGGTCTTGTTGGTCTGGTAGGGCAGCTCCGTGACCACGATGCGAGTGCGTCCTCGGCTGGCCTCCTCGAAGTGGGCCTTGGCCTGGATGATGAGACGAGCTCGGCCTGTGGCGTAGCCCTGGGTGATGGCGTCGATGTTCTCCTCGTCCCGGGCGCCCTTGCGGTAGCGGTAGACGATGCCGCCGGTGGGGAAATCCGGGCCATGGACAAAGCGCAGCAGATCTTCCACAGTGATGTGCTGGATCTTGTCGTATCGATCCAGCATGAAGACCAGCGCGTCCACGATCTCGCCCAGGTTGTGGGGTGGGATGTTGGTGGCCATGCCCACGGCGATGCCGCTGGCGCCGTTGACCAGCAGGTTGGGCAGGGTAGCGGGGAGGATGTCCGGCTCCTGGAGGGTGTTGTCGAAGTTGGGGCGCCAGTCCACCGTGTCCTTGTCCAGGTCAGCCAGCATCAGGTCGCTGATGGAGGCCAGGCGGGCTTCGGTGTAGCGCATGGCAGCGGCGTTGTCCCCATCGATGGAACCAAAGTTCCCTTGTCCGTCCACCAAGGGGTATCGTAAGCTGAAGTCCTGGGCCATGCGCACCATGGCGTCGTAGACGGCGGCATCACCGTGGGGGTGGTACTTGCCCAACACTTCACCCACGATCCGGGCGCTCTTCTTGTAGGGTTTATTGGCCGTCAACCCCATGCTGTGCATGGCGTAGAGGATGCGGCGATGGACGGGTTTCAGCCCGTCTCGAACATCGGGCAAGGCGCGACTGACGATCACACTCATGGCGTAGTCCAGGTAGGCCACCTGCATCTCCCGTGTGATGTCGACTTCGTGCACATTGCCGATGGCTGGTGCTGTCACAGTCATTTTACGATCCCTAAAGAGTGCATGTTGAAGGCCCGGAGACAGGCCTTCGATTGGTAGTAAACATAATCAACTCAGCATAATCAACAGTAGCCAAAACCGGTACACGTATCCATATAATAGCGTAGATCGATACGATATTAACTGGACGATCTGCCTTCCGCCATCCGTGGTTTCCCTGGAAGTTCCGCCATTCACTGGATACCCTACCCATGTCCGAAAAGGGCCCGTCTATGGACACTCTCGTGAAATCCACCGTCGACGCCAGCCTTGCCACAGCTCTGGAGACGGAAGAGGAGCTACGGCTGGCAGTGAAGGGGCAGAAACGCATCCTCCAGCTCGTCCTGAACGCCCGTCGATTCCAGAGTAAGGCAGAGCTGCTGGTGGAGGCCAGCCAGCTGGCCGTGGATCTCACCGGCGCCGACTCCGGGCTCCTCTATTTTCGCACCAAGGCGGATCCCCGGTCTCGACGCATCGGCGAGACTATCCGCTACCGGCGGGCCTATCGGATCACCCGTCCCTTCCAGGAAAGCAGCCTTTCTGATGTGGCCCCCCTCAATGTGACGTCCCTCACTCCGGTCTACTCGGAGGAGGTGGGCCGTTACGCCCAGATCGCCCTGCTGGAGGGAGGGCGGCGCCTCATCGTCCCCATTGAGGAGCGCAAGAAGCTGCTGGCGGTGCTGGATCTCTACGCGGACGACGGGCAGGGTTTCCAAGACCTTCATGTCGCTCTCGCCGCGGAGGTGGCGACCCAGGTGGGGGCCCTGCTGCAAAACCAACGCACCTCTGCCGCCCGGACGGCCCTGTTGAACCTGGCCCAGGCCTTCGCCGCTGAGCTGGATCTGACCACTCTTCTGGAACAGGTGGCCCAGGCGGCCGCGGAGATCACCACGGCCCAATCAGGTTCCATCCTGCTCATCCAGCCCCAGGGCGACACCCTCCGCTTCGCCGCCACCTACGGTCTGTCCCACTCGGATCAGGTGCTCATGCGGGGCTTCGTGGTGCCTCTGAAAGGCAGCATCGCCGGCACGGTGGTGGAGACAGGGAAGCCGCTCATCAGCAATGACGTGGCCTCGGATCCTCGCTTCTTCTCCGGCGTCAGCAACACGGTGGAACTGAAGACTCGCTCCCTCCTGGCTGTGCCGCTCATCGCCCGGGAGCGCATCATCGGCGTCCTGGAGGTCATCAACCAGAAGTACGACGATGGCTTCGACGAGGAGGACGTCACTGTGCTCAACATCTTCGCCACCCAGGCAGCCATCGCCATCGAGAACGCCCGGCTGCTAGCGGAACGGGAGGCTCGCATGAGCGAGCTGATGAAGCTGGAGCAGCGCAAATCCCAGTTCATCGCCCTTGCCAGCCATGAGCTGCGGACCCCCCTGAACATCGTCTCCGGCTACGCCACCCTCCTGCGCAGCAGCCTGGAGGCCATGGACCCCACTCTGGTGGCCGAGGCCATGGACTGGCTGGAACAGATCGAGCAGGGGGCTGTGCGGCTGACCAACATGGTCAACAACATCACCTCCATGCACAACCTGGAGACCGGCCGCACCCGTCTGCTGCTGGCCAAACAGGACGTGCGCACCCTGATCCAGGAGGTGATGGACGAGTACCGGGAGTGGAGCCGGGCCAAAGGGATTCAGCTCGTCTACGAACCGGCCGAAGAGCCCCTCATCGCCATCTGCGACGCCATCGAGGCCAAGCGCATCCTGGGCAACCTGGTGAACAACGCCGTCAAATTCACGCCCGAGGGAGGGCAGATCCAGATCACCGCCACCCTGCAGCCTGCCACATCCGGGGGGCTGATGGCCGGAGACCCAGAGCGCCAGGAGGTGCTCATCGGGGTCTCGGACACAGGCCCGGGCATCGCTCCGGAGCAGCTCAGCGCCGTGTTCGAGCGTTTCTCCCAGCTCAACAACCACCTGCAGCGCACCCAGGGCGGCATGGGCCTGGGACTTCCCCTGGCCAAGGCCCTGGCGGAAAAGCACGGTGGGCGGCTCTGGGCCGAACGCAACCCCAGCGTGGGCATGACGTTCTACTTCACCCTGCCAGCGCCACGCATCACCTCCCAGGTGGACACGGAAGAAGCCTGACCCTCAGGCGTCCCAGATCGATTCCCCGACGACCGACGTTTTTGCGTCGGTCGTTTTCTTTGGTTGATTTGTTTGGCCCGCTTCCTTGTCTGGTCTGTTT
>CAYQEB010000152.1:4566-7129 GCA_964416395.1 uncultured Caldilineaceae bacterium
CTGGTCTGTTTCTCGTCTGGGCCACCCACTCACGGAGTGGGATCGCCGATCTGCAACACCTCCAACTGCCGCAGCTCGATGAGCTGGTCCCGCAGGGCTGCGGCTCGCTCGAACTCCAACTGCTTGGCCGCTTCCTTCATCTCCTTCTCGATGCTGCGGATGAGACGGGCCAGTTCATCCTTGGGCAGGTTGGCCGGATCCAGGGCCGCGCTCTCCTCTTCCTGGGCCACATGATACTCGGCCTTGGACTCGGCCAGCACCCGGACCCGGTCGGTCAGGTCCCGGATCTCCTTGACGATGGAGCGAGGCTCGATGCCGTGGGCCCGGTTGTGGGCTTCCTGGATGGCTCGCCGCCGGTTGGTCTCGTCCATGGCCGCCCGCATGGAGTCGGTGATCCGGTCTGCATAGAGGATGGCCTTGCCCTCCACATGCCGGGCCGCCCGGCCCATGGTCTGGATCAAGGCGCTCTCGCTGCGCAGGAACCCCTCTTTGTCCGCGTCCAGGATGGCCACCAGGGAGACCTCGGGCAGGTCCAGCCCTTCTCGCAGCAAGTTGATGCCCACCACCACGTCGTAGACCCCCAGGCGCAGATCCCGGAGGATCTCCACCCGTTCGATGGTGTCGATCTCGCTGTGCAGGTAGTGGACCCGAATGCCCATCTCGGCCAGATACTCGGCCAGATCCTCGGACATGCGTTTGGTCAAGGTGGTGATCAGGGCTCGTTGCCCCTTGGCCACCCGCTGCTGCACTTCCCGCAGCAGATCGTCGATCTGGCCCTCTGTGGGCCGCACCTCCACCACCGGGTCCAGGAGACCCGTGGGGCGGATCACCTGCTCCACGGTCTGCTGGCTGTGCTCCTTCTCGTAAGGGCCAGGCGTGGCGCTGACGTAGATGACCTGATGCACCAGCTCCTCGAACTCCTGGAAGGTGAGGGGACGGTTGTCCAGCGCGCTGGGTAGGCGGAAGCCGTGGTCCACCAATACCTGTTTCCGGGATCGATCCCCCGCGTACATGCCCCGGATCTGGGGGATGGTCATGTGGCTCTCGTCGATGATGGTCAGGAAGTCCGGCGGGAAGTAGTCCAACAGGGTCCAGGGCCGGCTGCCGGGTGGACGGCGGGCCAGGTGACGGCTGTAGTTCTCCACGCCGTTGCAGTAGCCGATCTCCCGCAGCATCTCCAGGTCGTAGCGAGTGCGCTGCTCAATGCGCTGGGCCTCCAGCAGCTTGCCCTGGGCCTTGAAGAGGGCCAGCTGCTCCTCCAGCTCCTTCTCGATGTCCCCGATGGCCTCCTCCAGCTGCTCCTGGGGGGTGATGAAGTGCCGGGCGGGGAAGATCTCCACCTCCGAGTGGTCGGCCAGGATCTCCCCGGTCAGGACGTCGATCTCGCTGATGCGCTCCACCTCGTCCCCCCAGAAACTGATCCGGTAGGCGAACTCGCTGTAGGCCGGCTGGACCTCCAGCACGTCCCCCCGCACCCGGAACTTGCCCCGCTGCAGGGTGGCGTCGTTGCGCTCGTAGTAGATGTCCACCAGATGGCGCAGCACCTGGTTGCGCCGCACCATCTGCCCCACCTGCAGACGCAGCACCACCTGGCCGTAGTCCTGGGGGCTGCCCAGGCCGTAGATGCAGGAGACCGAGGCCACGATCACCACGTCCTGGCGGCTGAAGAGGGCCTGGGTGGCGGCCAGGCGCAGCCGGTCGATCTCCTCGTTGATCTTGGCGTCCTTCTCGATGTAGACGTCCGACTTGGGGATGTAGGCCTCGGGCTGGTAGTAGTCGTAGTAGCTGACGAAATACTCCACCGCGTTGTCGGGCAGGAAGGCCCGCATCTCGCTGTAGAGCTGAGCGGCCAGGGTCTTGTTGTGGGCGATGATCAGGGTGGGCTTCTGCACCGCCTCGATGACCTTGGCCATGGTGTAGGTCTTGCCCGAGCCCGTCACCCCCAGGAGCACCTGGTGGCGCAGGCCCTGTTTGATGCCCTGGGCCAGCTTCTCGATGGCCTGGGGCTGATCCCCGGTGGGATCGAACTCGCTGACGACTCGAAACTGTGGCATGGCTCCTCGCAGATCGGATGGGCGCCTGGACGGGCGTTTGCACCCGAACAAAAGTTCTTTCGCCTGTCCTCAGTATACCGTCTGGCGGCGGTTTTGTCCAACTGAAGCGGCGAAACGCCCCTGCCCCTCAGTTGACGCTAGAGGAAGCCCGGGGGTACAATGCAGCCCACCGACCGCCGCATCGAAACAGCGTCCCCACCTCGTCCGAGATAGCCGACTGTGCACAGCCATCGCTCGCCTTCCAAGCCCACACCCTCCACTTCGCTCCCGCTCAGGGGGCCGCTGCGCCGCCTCTTCTGGGCCCTTTCCCTGGTCCTTCTCGGCGCCATCCTGTTGAGCCGGCCGGTGACCCCGGCCATCCTGGCCCAGGAGAGCACGCCCTCGCCCACGGCCGCGGCTTCCGCCGGGGCCACACCGTCCCCATCCGCCCCAGCCACCGTAACGGTCACTGCTACCACCGCCACCGCAGCGATCACTCCCACTGCCACGCCCAGCCCCACGTCCCAGCG
>CAYQEB010000153.1:0-7024 GCA_964416395.1 uncultured Caldilineaceae bacterium
GGCATCCAGAACATCCTCTCCGGCTGGCAGTCCATGACCGTCTACAAGCCCATCAAGCTGGAGGCGGAGGCCGCGGCCAAGGCCGCCATCGCCCTGCTGAAGGGAGAGGACGTCTCGGCCCTGGCCAACGACACCATCAACAACGGCCAGAACGACGTGCCCTTCATGAAGCTGACGCCCATCGCCGTCACCAAGGACAACATCGCGGAGACGGTCATCGCGGACGGCTTCCGCACCTGGGACGAGATCTGCGTGGGCGAGTTCGAACAGTACTGCCCCGAGAACCGCTAGCCCTGGGGCTCGCCAGCCAGAGGAGTGCACGTGGTGAAGCAGGTTGTCAAGCCATCCAAGCCGGCTGAATCGAGCATGACTCCTTCGGTTTGGCGGGCTGATCTTGACCAGTGTTGCAACACAAGGAGAGCGCGGGCCGTCCAGGTCCGCGCTCTCTCTGCATTCCGCTCTCTCCGCACGGGGTGAGTTTCGGTCGAGGAAAGACGAGGAGCATACCTTGGGAAAAGAACCAACTCTGCAACTGAAGGGCGTGTCCAAAAGTTTCGGCGCGGTCCAGGCCCTCTACCGGGTGGATTTCGTCGCCTACCCAGGGGAGGTCATGGCCCTGGTGGGGGACAACGGCGCAGGCAAGTCCACGCTGATCAAGGGGGTGGCCGGCATCTACCCCTTCGACGAAGGGGAGATCTTCTTCGACGGCCAGCCGGTGCAGATCCACAACCCCCGGGAAGCCTCGGCCCTGGGCATCGAGGTGGTCTACCAGGACCTGGCCCTGGCCGACAACCTGGACGTGGTGGCCAACATGTTCCTGGGCCGGGAGATGATCCAGAAGCCCTGGCGGCTGGACGAGGCGGCCATGGAGCGCAAGGCCCTGGAGACCCTGGAATCCCTGGCGGTGACCACTATCCGCTCCGTGCGCCAGCCTGTGGCGGAGCTCTCCGGTGGTCAGCGCCAGTCCATCGCCGTGGCCAAGGCGGTCATGTGGAACTCCAAGCTGGTCATCCTGGACGAGCCCACCGCGGCCCTGGGCGTGGCCCAGACCCGTCAGGTGCTGGATCTGGTGCGGCGGCTGGCGGACAATGGCCTGGCCGTGGTCCTCATCTCCCACAACCTCCACGACATCTTCGAGGTGGCGGATCGCATCACGGTCCTGCGCCTGGGGCAGAAGGTCAAGGAGTTCATCGCGGCCGACACCACCCACGAGGAGGTGGTCCACGCCATCACCGCGGGCACGCTCCAACACGTTCCTGGGATGGTGCAACATGGATGACGTACGCGAGGCAGTCTCTTCAGCCAAAAGCGGGCCAGCCTGGGGGGGCGGCTCCCTCTCCCTGGCCGGCTACCTGCGTGAATACGGCAAACGGATCCGGGCCGGGGATCTGGGCTCCCTGCCCATCATCCTGGGCCTGTTGGTGATCGCCACCATCTTCCAGACCCTGAACCAGAACTACCTGACCCCCCGCAACTTCGTCAACCTCATCCTGCAGATGGCCGGCATCACCACCATCGCCATCGGGGTGGTCTACGTGCTGCTCCTGGGGGAGATCGACCTCTCCATCAGCTACGTGAGCGCGGTGGCCGCGGTCTTCATGACCATGCGTCTGCGCCCGCCGGATGGCTGGCCCTGGTTCGTGGCCCTGGTCGCGGCCCTGATCTTCGCCGCGGCCATCGGTTTCGTGCAGGGGCTCATCATCACCCGCTTCAAGCTGCCCTCCTTCGTGGTCACCCTGGCCGGTTTCCTCATCTGGAACGGGGTGGTGCTGATCCTCATCGGCAACGGGGGCACGGTCATCATCCAGGACCCGGTCATCATCGGCATCGCCAACTACTTCCTGCCGGCCCTCTGGGGCTGGATCGCGGTGGTGGGCGGGGCGGCCCTGTTCGTGATCAACCGGGTGATGGGCTGGAACAACCGTCGCCGCCGGGGCATCGCCTCCACGCCGGCCCTGGTGGTGGCCTTCCAGAGCCTGGCCATTCTCCTGGCGGCGGTGTTCGTGGTCAGCATTGCCAACCAGGACCGAGGCGTGCCCTTTGTGGGCCTGGTGCTGCTGGTCCTGCTGGTGGGCTTCACCTTCCTGGCGGAGCGGACCCCCTTCGGCCGCTACGTCTACGCCATCGGCGGCAACGCGGAGGCGGCCCGGCGGGCTGGCATCCAGGTCCAGCGCATCCGGGTCCTGGTCTTCATGATCTCCAGCTTCATGGCTGGCATGGGTGGCATCATTCTGGCGTCCCGCCTCCGTTCCGTGGACACCGCGGCCGGGGGGGGCAGCCTCATGCTCAATTCCATCGCCGCGGCGGTGATCGGCGGCACCAGCCTCTTCGGGGGCAGCGGCCGGGTGATCAGCGCCTTCCTGGGCGCGCTGGTCATCGCCAGCGTGGAGAACGGCATGGGCCTGCTGGGCCTCAGCGCCGGGGTCAAGTTCGTGGTCACCGGCCTGGTGCTCCTCCTGGCTGTGTTGGTGGACGCGGTCTCCCGACGCGGACGGGCCCGCTCTGGCGTGGCCTGAGCCTGGCAACAACCGAACAACCCACCGAACATCCAGCGAACCGAACATCCAGCGAAACGGAGTGCATCATGTACGAGCCGAAACCCCAGGACAAATTCAGCTTCGGTCTCTGGACCGTGGGCAACGTGGGCCGGGATCCCTTCGGCGAGCCGGTGCGGCCTCCCCTCTCTCCGGTGGAGATCGTCCACCTGCTCAAGGAGGTGGGAGCCTGGGGCGTGAACCTCCATGACAACGACCTGGTGCCCCTGGACGCCAGCCCCCAGGAGCGGGATCGCATCGTCCGAGAGTTCAAACAGGCCCTGGACGAGACCGGCATCGTGGTCCCCATGGCCACCACCAACCTGTTCACCCACCCGGTCTTCCGGGACGGGGCCTTCACCAGCAACGATCCCCAGGTGCGGGCCTACGCGCTGCAGAAATGCATGGCCGGCATTGATCTGGGCGTGGAGCTGGGGGCGAAGACCTACGTCTTCTGGGGCGGACGGGAAGGCACGGAGACGGACGCCAGCAAAGATCCCCAGGAGGCCATCAAGCGCTATCGGGAGGCCGTCAACTTCCTCTGCGACTATGTGCTGGACCAGGGCTATGACCTGCGTTTCGCCCTGGAGGCCAAACCCAACGAGCCCCGCGGGGACATCTTCCTGCCCACCACCGGGGCCATGCTGGGCTTCATCCAGACCCTGGATCACCCGGAGATGGTGGGGGTGAACCCGGAGATGGCCCACGAGCACATGGCCGGCCTCAACTTCCTCCATGCCGTGGCCCAGGCCTGGGATGCTGGCAAGCTCTTCCACATCGACCTGAACGACCAGAACTTCGCCCGCTACGACCAGGACTTCCGCTTCGGCTCCCACAACCTGAAGCAGGCCTTCTTCCTGGTCAAGTTCCTGGAGGACGTGGGCTACGACGGCCCCCGCCACTTCGACGCCCACGCCTACCGCACCGCGGACCGGGAGGACGTGAAGGCCTTCGCCCGGGGCTGCATGCGCTCCTACCTCATCCTCCGGGAGAAAGCCCAGCAGTTCCGGGAGGATCCGGTCATCCAGGCCTTGCTGGCCGAGATCCGCGCGGGCGAGCCGGTGGCCGAGGGCTTCCTGGGGGCCTACACCCCGGAGAAGGCCCAGGCTCTGCGCCAGCACGCCTTCCAGCCGGAGGAGCTGGCCAAGCGGCCGCTCCCCTACGAGGCCCTGGACCAGCGGGTGGTGGAGCTGCTGCTGGGCGTGGCCTGAGCCCGGGCTGCCACCTGGCATCCCACTCCCTCGCGAGGTGGCCCAGGCCAGGATCGGGCGTTGATCCTATGGATGCCCTCCTGGGGAACGGGTACACTTTGGGCACAGGTGTTTCATCGACACAGGCGCCCCGCCCTGTGCCAGCTGTGCCCAGGAGAGCCATCCCATGCTCAACGGCCACCAGACCCAGACCGATCCACTCCCGGCCCCGGCTCCGGATCCCAGCCCCGAAGAGACCGTCCGCATCATCATCGTGGACGATCACCCCGTCTTCCTGAAGGGGCTCTACTACATCCTGGAGCGCCAGGAGGCCATCCGCGTGGTGGGGGAGGCGACCAACAGCGAGGACGCAGTGCGCCTGGTCCAGCGGCAGCGGCCGGACATGGCCATCGTGGACCTGGAGCTTCCGGAGCATGGCGGCCTCTGGGCCATCCAGCAGATGCTGGCCGTGCACCCCGAGCTGAAGATCATCGTCCTCACCGCCTCGGATCGGGTGGAGGACCTGAAGGAAGCCCTCCAGGCCGGCGCCATGGGCTACATGGTCAAGGGCTCCAACCCGGCGGAGATGCTGGACGCCATCCTGGCGGTGCGCAGCGGCAGCTCCTACGTGACGCCCAAGCTGGCGGGCAAGCTCATCCAGCTCATGACCCATCCCCAGCCCGCGGATCCCCTGGCGGAGCTGACCCCCCGGGAGACCCAGGTGCTCCGGCTCATCGCCCAGGGCAAGACCAACTTCGAGATCGGCCGGGAGCTGGGCCTGGCGGAGAAGACGGTCAAACAGTACAACACCTCCATCTTCCGCAAGCTGGACGTGCGCAGTCGGGTGGAGGCCGCCCTGGTGGCCCGGGAGCGCGGTTTGGTCTGAGACCCAAGCTGCCCGGGCCAGCCTTTTTCGGCCGATTGCCCCAATAAGTCGATTGCCCCCACAAAAAAGCCGAGCTCACCCACGAGCTCGGCTTCTTGCTGTTCAGAGGAGCGGCGGGGCCGCCTCACTCGGCCCGTAGAAAGGCCTGGATGGCCAGCAGCTCCTGGTCTGTCAGCTCCGGGTGACCGCCGCAGGGTGGCATGGGTGGCCCTCCAGCGGGCTCGTCCTTCGCATAGCCACCCTGGCGCACGAAGCTGATGAACTGCTCCCCGTCCTCTTCCTGGACCAGCCTCGAGTCCGCCAGGGCTGGCGCGAGGCCGGCCACCCCTTCCCCCTGGGCGCCGTGACAGGACTGGCAGGCCTGGCTGTAGAGCTGAGCGCCTTGCGCGCTGGCCAGGGTCATGGCGGCGGGTGTGGGGGCGCCGGGCGGCATCTGCACCACCGGTAGCGCCGTCTGGTCGGAGGCGGGGGCGGCCGTGGTCGTCTCCCCTTGGGCCTGGGCCAGGGCGAGGAACGCGCCCACCACCAGGACCACGATCCCGGCTACTGGGAGCCAGGGCCGCCGGAAGGGCTCGTCCTCCTCGGGCTCTTCCGGCTCGTCTGCGTAGTAGGCCACCAGGGAGGCGATGGTGATGATGCTGAAGGCCACCAGGGCCAGGAAGGGGATGGTCACGAAGCCGAACCAGTTGATCCACATGGTGGTGCAGGGCACACCGGCCTGGCACACCGTGTCGCTCCCGAAGAGCTGGGTCTTCTGGAGCAGATAGTGGTAGGTGGAGACGCCTTGCCCCAGCAGGGAGAGGGGCAGCACGAAGTAGGGCAGCCGGCTGTCCGGCAGGAGGATGCCCACGGCGATGATCAGGGCCAGGGGATACATGAGGATGCGTTGGTACCAGCAGAGGGTGCAGGGGATGAAACCGGCCACCTCGCTGAAGTAGAGGCTGCCGGACATGGCGATCCAGGCGGCCAGCAGGGCGATGTAGGGGCTGGACTTGGCCGTCCAGCGGGCCAGAGGGCTCTCGCTCTCCATGCTTCCTCCAGGACGTGGGGTGAAAGCTGTTCTCGCTCCGATTGGACTGGTTCCCGTTGGATTCGGGATTGGGGATCTATCTTCCCACGCCCGCCGCGATTTTGTCAAAGATCGGGCTGATGCGCTGCTCTCCCTGCACCCTGGTTTTTCCCTGCTTTCCCAGGACGCGAGGAGGCCCGAGGACGGGGATTGCGTCCTCGGGCCAAGGAGGGGAAACTGCCTGTGCTAGGGGTTAACGTCGCACAGTGGGCAGGAAGGTGCGGAAGGTGTGGCTGCTGGGCGCACCGTCCTGGAACGTGACCCGGACCGGCCCATACTCGTTGGTGGAGCCGTCCAGCTCGATCTCCTGCAGCCAGTAGTAGGCCGTGCCTTCCAGGGGCTGGCTGTCCAGGTAGGTGTAGGTGGCCCCGCTTCCCTGACCCCGAGCCAGGATGAGGCTGGGGGTGATGACCTGGGCCTGGCTGCGGTCCGGGCTGGCGGCCCGCCACAGGTGGAAGCCCCAGGAGCCCACCTCCCGGCCGGTGACCCAGCGCACCTCCACGCCGCCCTCCACCGGGGTGGCGGTGAAGCTGAGCAGCTCCACGGCCGTGGGCACGATGTCCACACTGCTCTCACCCTCGGCCAGGTTGACCGGGTTTCCGTGCTCGTCCAGCACGTCCGGGACCAGGCGCACCAGGTTCACCGTGTGGACGGCCTGGAGAACCCGGAAGGTGACAGTGAAGGAGGCCACGTCCCCTGGATCCAGGTCACCCAGGTCCGTGGTCACGTCGCTCCAGAAGAGACGGCCGTCGTTGCCGTTCACCGTGACCTGAGGAGCGCTGATGTCCGTGCGCAGGAACTCCAGCACCTGGGCCTCGTAGAGGTCTTCCACTGGGATCACGTCCAGGCGGGTGTCGCCCTGGTTCTGGATGGTGATGGTGAAGGTGATCTCCTGGCCCAGGGTCACCACGCCATCCGCGGGCTCGGTCAGGCTCTTGCTGATGGCCACCCGTGGGTCGGTGATGCGCACAGAGGCATCGTCCTCCCGGCGGGGGACCGACTGCTGGAAGATGTCCTGGGCGCCCTCCACCACGGCCCGGTTCACCGTCTGCTTGTTGGGCAGGCTGTCCGTGCTGGCCAGGGCCCGGAAGGTGACCCGGACGGTGATGCTCTGGCCAGGGGCCAGGTTGCCCGTGCCGGTGACGTCGTTCCAGCCCAGCTGACCCGGGGTGTTGCTGTCCGCCCCCGGTGTGGCGCTCAGGAACTGGAGGTAGGTGGCGTCGTAGATGTCTGTCAACGGCGCCTGGGTCAGCTCCGTCTCACCGTTGTTGGTGACCGTGATGGTGAAGCTCACCTCCTGGCCCACCTGCACTACGCCGTCGGCTGCCGCCCCTTCCTGGACCAG
>CAYQEB010000154.1:0-1373 GCA_964416395.1 uncultured Caldilineaceae bacterium
AGGGTTTTTTAGTTGCATAGGAGTTGCGTGGTTAGCCTGCATATCGGAGTTTGGTGCATTTATGTTCCCCTTCATTTTGTCACCTGTTCACCCCTCTCACCCTCTTCCCGTCTCCTTGTCCCCTTGTCTCCACGCCTGCACTGCCCGCTGCGGATCACCCGCTCACCAAGGAAAAATCCCACTCCCCGCCCGGCTCCATCACCAGGCCGGTCCCCTGCAGGCGGATGGGCCCGGGCAGGTTGTTGGTGAAGAGGCGCCCTGTGCCCAGGCCGTGGACCCGCCCCTGGCCTGGGTCAAGCGCCTGGCCCGCCTCCAGGTGGCTGGTCCACTGGGCCAGGACGCTCAGCCCCAGGTTGGACTCCAGGGCCGAGTTGATCCACCAGTCGATGCCCTGCTCCTGGGCCAGGCGGATCCAGGAGTGGGCCGGGGCCAGCCCGCCCAAGAGGGTAGGCTTCAGGACTAGGTGCTGGGGCCGGATCTGGGCCAGGAGCGCCTGCCGCTCTCCCTCCGAGACGTGGCCGATGAGCTCCTCGTCCAGGGCGATGGGGACGGGGGAGCGGGCGCAGAGCGCCGCCAGGGCCCGCCACTGGCCGGGCCGGATGGGCTGCTCCAGGAAGCGGATCTGGAAGGGGGCCAGGGCCTCCAGCCGGGCCAGGGCCTCCTCCGGGGAGAAGGCGCCGTTGGCGTCCAGGCGCAGCTCCACCTCTTCCGCCGGGTGGCGACGCCGGATCTCCGCCAGGACCTGGCGCTCCGTGGCGAAGTCCAGGGCTCCCACCTTCATCTTGATCACCCGGAAGCCCTGGGCCACCTTCGCGTCCACCTGGGCCAGGAGCCCTTCCGGGCTGTCCATCCAGATGAGGCCGTGGATGGGCAGGGCGGCCTGGCCTTGGGTGAAAGGGGTGTCGAAGAGGCGCTGCCGCCCGCCCCGGGCCAGGTCCAGCCAGGCTGTCTCCAGGGCGAAGCGCAGGGCCGGCCACTGGGCCAGCCCCAGCTCCTCCTCCAGCTTTTCCACCGGCTCTGTCAACTCCGTCACCGGCTGGCCCCGGTTCAGGGCGGCGCAGAGCCGATCCAGCATGGCGGCCAGCTCCGGCCGGTGGTCCGGGCTCAGGCCGGGGATCGGCGCACACTCGCCCCAGCCCGTGGTCCCGTCCTCGGCCTCCAGGCGCAGGAAGAAGGTCTCTCGCCGGCGCAGGTAGCCCCGGGACGTCCCCGCGGGCTGGCGGAAGTGGAGGGTGTAGGCCTGCCAGGAGGCGCGGATCATCGGGGTGGCAGGGCGGTGGACAGCGGCCTGGCGCAGACCCGCTCGGTCTCGGGTTTCACGTCTTCGCTCTTCATGCCGTCGCGCTCCGCGTTTTCACGTTTCACGCCTGCAC
>CAYQEB010000154.1:1473-6761 GCA_964416395.1 uncultured Caldilineaceae bacterium
GTTTCACGCCTGCACCTCCTTCGCCCTCGCCCATCCCGCTACGGGAACTTGGGGAACTTGGAGAAGTCCGGCTTGCGCTTCTCGATGAAGGCGTTCTTGCCCTCCTGGGCCTCCTCGGAGAGGTAGTAGAGCAGGGTGGCGTTCCCGGCCAGTTCCTGGATGCCGGCCTGGCCGTCCAGCTCCGCGTTGAAGGAGGACTTGAGCAGGCGGATGGCCAGGGGGCTGTGCTCCATGATGCGCTTGGCCCAGGCCACGGTGGTCCCCTCCAGCTCCTCCAGGGGCACCACCTTGTTGACCAGCCCCATCTCCAGGGCCTCGTAGGCGTCGTACTGCTCGCACAGGTACCAGATCTCCCGGGCCTTCTTCTGCCCCACGATCCGGGCCAGGTAGGAGGCGCCGAAGCCGCCATCGAAGCTGCCCACCTTGGGGCCGGTCTGGCCGAAGCGGGCGTTCTCCGCGGCGATGGTCAGGTCGCAGACCACGTGGAGGACGTGTCCGCCGCCGATGGCCCATCCGGCCACCATGGCGATGACCGGCTTGGGGCAGGAGCGGATCAGCTTCTGCAGGTCCAGGACGTTCAGCCGGGGCACCTTGTCCTGGCCCACGTAGCCGCCCACGCCCCGCACCCGCTGGTCCCCGCCGCTGCAGAAGGCCCGGCCCCCTTCCCCGGTGAGGATGATCACGCCGATGTCCGGGTTCTCCCGGGAGAGCATCATGGCGTCGATCATCTCCTGCACCGTCAGGGGGGTGAAGGCGTTGTGGACGTGAGGGCGGTTGATGCTGATCTTGGCCACGCCATCGTGGAACTGGTAGAGGATCTCCTGGTATTCCTTCAGCGTGGTCCATTCGATGGGTTCTCGGATGGGTTCGATCATGGTTCTCGCTCCAGAAACTGAATGCGTTGGTTGGATGACGGTCCGCTCGGCTCAGGGCTGGCCCAGCCCTTGCAGCCGCTCCTTGAACTGGGTGTAGACCCGGGCGTTGACCTCCAGGTCGGTCTCGATCTCCAGGATCCGGGGCCGGTCGCTCTCCTGGAAGAAGGCGGGCAGGGCCGCGGCCAGCTCCTGGGCGCTGCGGCAGCGGACGTAGTCACAGCCGTGGTCCTCGGCGGTGCGCCGGGCGGTCAAGGGCTGGGGGGTGACGAAGTAGCGCTCCGTCTCCGCCGGCGCCAGCTGGCTGGGCCCAGGGATCATCCTGAAGATGCCGCCCCCGTGGTTGTTGAGCAGGACGATGCGCAGGTTGGCCGGCAGCTGATCGTGCCAGAGACCGTTGCGGTCGTAGAAAAAGGCCAGATCCCCCACCAGCAGGGTGGTGATGGTCCCTGCCGCCTGGCAGGCCAGGGCTGCGCCCACCGCGGTGCTCACCGTGCCGTCGATGCCGCTCACCCCCCGGTTGGCGTCCACCCGGCGGAAGCCCATGCCTGGCAGCCGTCCGATGAGGTTGGCGTAGCGGACGGGCATGCTGTTGCCCAGCTGCAGGTGGCTGCCTCGAGGCAGGGCCCAGAGCACCCGTTCCACCGCCTGGAACTCGCTGAAAGGCGCCCCCGCCAGGAAGCCCTGGGCCCGCTGTCGAGCCTCCGCCTCCAGGCCGCGCCAGGCCGGGCCGTAGCCCACATCCCCCCTCCCTTCTCCCTGGGCCGAGAGCCGGGCCGCCAGCTCCTGAAAGAAGCGGGTCGGGGCCATGCGAACCACCTGGGTCAGGGCCTGGAAGGTGTCCGGGGCGTCCCCTGCGGGCTGGACGTGCCAGTGAGCCGCTGGGCGCTGGGCCCGCAGGAAGAGCTTCAGGCCTTTGGAGACCAGAGGCCCGCCCCAGGTGACCAGCAGATCCGGGGCCAGGGCCTGGCGGGTGGCCGACTCCCGGTCCAGGAGGATGGCGTCCCCCTGTTGGATGGCCGGGCCGCCCCGCCCAGGCTCGGGGAAGAGGTTGGCCACCAGATCCCCGACCACGGCCACGCCCGGCTCCAGGGCCAGGGCTTCCAGGGCCGCCAGCAGCTCCGGATCCGGGGGCTGCTGCCCAGCCAGGAGGAGCTTGCGGGGAGCCTCTCCCCAGGCGGCCAGCAGAGCGTCCCAGGCCGCCTCTGTCAGCAAGGGCTCCCCGGCCAGCTCCGCCACCCGTTTCACCTCCTGGAAGCGGGTGGGCGTCCCGGGCTCCGGGTAGAGGGGCTCCCGCAGAGGCACGTTCACGTGGACTGGACCGGGCAGGGGGTGTTGGCTGCGGTTGACGGCCTGGGAGATCAGCCGAGTCAGCTGCCAGGCCGCGTCCGGGTGGCTGGCGTCCACAGGCAGCTGGAAGCTCCCCCGCACGTGGGGTTCGTATAGTCCGGATTGGTGGAGGGTCTGGTTGTCCTGCTGGTCGATCCACTCCGGCGGCCGGTCCGCGGTGAAGAGGAGCAGGGGCACGCCCTGGTAGAAGGCCTCGGCCACAGCCGGGGCGTAGTTCAGGGCCGCGGTGCCCGAGGTGCAGACCAGGGCCGTGGGGCGGCCGGTCTGCTGGGCCAGGCCCAGGGCCAGGTAGGCGGCGCTGCGCTCGTCGAAGACCACCCGGCAGCGCAGGTCCGGGTGCCGGGCGAAGGCCACGGTCAGGGGGGCGGAGCGGGAGCCTGGGGAGATGACCACTTCCCGTACGCCGTGCTGGGCGCAGATGTGGGGGATGTTGGTGATGGCCTGGCGGTGGGCTGGGTTCATGGGCGGAGCTCGGGCGGGGCGGCCGTCACAGGGTCGGGGAGGGGCTGGGCTGGGGGGTGAGCACGCTGAGCAGGGTGCGGGATTTGAGCACCGTCTCGTTCCACTCCGCGGCCGGGTCCGAATCCGGGGTGATGCCGCCGCCCACGTAGAGCCAGGCCCGGTCCCGGTCCAGCTGCATGCAGCGCAGGTTCACGAACAGATCCGAGCGGCCGGTCACGTGGACTGGCCCCAGGAAGCCGCTGTAGAAGCTGCGCTCGTAGCCCTCGTGGGCCCGGATGAAGGCCAGGGCCGGCTCCTTGGGCATGCCGCAGACCGCGGAGGTGGGGTGCAGCTCTCGCAGGATGCGGTTGGCCAGGCTCAGCCGCTCCGCCTCCCCCAAGGTCACTCGGAAGAGGGTCTGCAGGTGGAGCAGATGGCCGGCGCTGACGGTGTGGGGCCCTTCCTCTTCCACCCCAGCCACCCCGGCCTGACGGAAGAAGGCCCGGACGTAGTCGCTGACCAGGGCCTGCTCCTCGATCTCCTTGGCTCCCCAGCGCACCGCCTGGATAGGCCGGTCCGTGGGCCGGGGCTGGGTGCTGGCCAGGGCCATGGTGGTCAGGGCGTCCCCGTCCATGCTCAGGAGGGTCTCTGGGCTGGCGCCCATCCAGGTGCCGATGCCAGGCACGGCCACCAGGGAGACGAAGGCGTGGGCGTAGCGGTCGCAGAGGCGAGCGAAGGTGGCCAGGGGGTGGAAGTCGTCGGGCAGCAGGGTGGTGGTGACCCGGGAGGTGACGATCTTCTTCAGCCCGGCCTCCTGGATGTGGCGGATGGCCCGGGCCACCAGGGCCTGGTACTCCTCCTGGGAGAGGATGCGCCCGTGGATGGGGTCCCGGGCGGCGTGCCAGGGCACCGGGATGAAGTCGAACTCCGTCTCCGGCAGCTCCTCCAGCATGGCCATGGTGCGCAGGAACCAGTCCCGGTGCCGGGCCCAGCGTTCCGGATCTTCCTCGTCCTCCTGGTCCTGGACGGGGAATGTCAGGCCTTGGGGGCCCAGGTGCAGCCCGGCCTTGATCAGGAGGGTGCGCTGGCCGTCTGGGTCCACGAAGGGGGCGAAGACGAAGCCCGGGATGCGGCGGCGGAAGTCGATGGCCGTGGGGCGGACCGTCCCGGAGAAGTCCACCATGGCGTGGGCCGTCTGGCTGTGGGGATAGCGCCAGAGAGCCACCGGGAACTGATTGGCCAGGGCAGCCAGGTAGACGTTGCGGATGGCCCGTCGGTGTTGGCCGTTCCCGCCGCGAGGGCGGGTTCCGTTCGGTGGACTGGGCTCTCCCCTCATGGCCGGGCCTCCTGGCTGGGCTCGGAGGCCGGCTCCCGGTCCACGATCATCATGGTCAGGCGGCTGATGCAGACCAGGCGCTCCTCCTCGTCCACGATGCGGATCTCCCAGACATGGGTGCGCCGCCCCAGGTGAACGGGGCGGGCCGTGCCGGTGACCGTTCCCGAGCGGACAGCCCGGATGTGGTTGGCGTTGATGGTCAGGCCCACGGCCGTCTGCCGGCTCAGGTCGATGGCCAGCGTGGAGGCGATGCTGCCCAGGGTCTCGGCCAAGGCCAGGGAGGCCCCGCCGTGGAGGAGACCGAAGGGCTGGATGGTGCGCTGGTCCACGGGCATGGCGCCGGTGACGTGCTCCGGCCCCACCTCGGTGATCTGGATGCCCAGATGGCCCTGCAGGGTCTGGGCGGCAAAGCGGTTCAGTTCGTCCACGGAGATGGCGGTGTTCAACATGCTCCCATTATCGCAAAAGAGGCCCGAAAGCGACAAATGGTCGCCCGAGGTCGTGGAGCTGGTGGCGGATCCGCGACCCCGGCTGCGGCTAGCCCTTGAGCCGGTCCATGAAGTGGGCCCGGAGCTTGGCCACCTTGGGCGCGATGACCACCTGGCAGTAGCCGGCGTGGGGGTTGCGGCGGTAGTAGTTCTGGTGGTACTCCTCCGCGGGGTAGAAGGCCTGGAAAGGGACCAGCTCCGTGACCAGCGGCCGCTCCCAGACGCCGGAAGCCTCCAGCTCGGCCATCACCTCCCGGGCGATCCGCTCCTGCTCTGGGCTGTGATAGAGGATGATGGAGCGGTACTGGGGCCCCACGTCCGCGCCCTGGCGGTTGCGCGTGGTGGGGTCGTGGACGGTGAAGAAGACCCGCAGGAGGTCCCGGTAGCTGATCTGGTCCGGGTCGAAGGTCACCTGGACCACCTCCGCGTGGCCGGTGCGGCCGGTGAGCACCTGCTCGTAGGTGGGGTTGGGCAGGTGACCGCCGGCATAGCCGGAGACCACCTGTTCCACGCCCTGCAGCTCCTGGAAGACCGCTTCCAGGCACCAGAAGCAGCCCCCGCCCAGGGTGGCCACCTCCTGCTTGCTCGCTGGTCGGCTGTTCGATGCGTCCATGCTCTCTCCCTCCTGGTCTCTCGGGGCTGGAAGGCAGCCCTTGCGTCCCTCCTCTCGTACAGCAGGACCACTGGGCCCCGCGCCTGGATTATCCTCCATCCTGGCTTCTGGGCCAAATGAACCCCTGTGCGCTCAGTCTCAAACGGCACCCAATGCCAAACGCCGCCGGGCATTCCCAGCGGCGTTTG
>CAYQEB010000155.1:0-6757 GCA_964416395.1 uncultured Caldilineaceae bacterium
CAGTGGTTCCCCTCCATGATGGGCCAGCCGAAGTTCAGGCCACCCCTGGACTGGCTGGCCCAGTTCACGTAGTCGATCTCCTCCCAGGCGGTCTGTCCCACATCCCCGATCCAGAGGTCCCCGGTGCGTCGGTCGAAGCTGTAGCGCCAGGGGTTGCGCAGGCCCAAGGCCCAGATTTCGTCCCGCACCTCCTGGCCGTTCCAGGTCGCCGTCACCCAGGGGTTGTCCGCGGGGACGGTGTAGGGCTGGCGGGGATCGCTGGTCACGTCCAGGCGCAGCATTTTGCCCAACAAAGTGGCCGGATTCTGGCCGTTGCCGAACTTGTCGTTGGCCGCGCCTCCATCCCCAGTGCCCACGTAGAGCATGCCGTCCGGCCCGAAGGCCAACATGCCCCCGTTGTGGTTGGCCGCTGGCTGGTCCAGGCCCAGGACCGGGAACTCGCTGGCCGGGTCCGCCTGGTTGGGATCGGCGCGACTGACCGTGAAGCGAGCGATATGGGTGTCCCCCTGGCGGTCCGTGTAGTTGACGAAGAAGTGGCCGGTCTGGGAGAAGTTGGGCGGGAAGGCCAGGCCCAGGAGCCCCTGTTCCGGCGCCCGGCTGCCCACCCGCTCCCGAATGTCCAGGAAGAGGGTGGGCGAACCCAGCTCCGGCCCGAAGAGCCAGATGCGCCCGGGCCGCTCCACCACGAAGAGGCGTTGGCTGCCGTCCCCGGCATGGGTGAGGAAGACGGGCTGGGTCAGGCCGCTGATCACCTTCTGGGGACCGATGGCGATCCGGTCCGGGTCGAAGACGGGCTGGGGTGTGGGCGTGACGGTGGCTGAGGTGGTGGCTGGGGTGGTGGCTGGTGGCAGGGCAGCGGGAGACTCGGCTGGCGCGATCTGGGTTGCAGGGGCTTCCGTGGGAGGCGGCGTGCTCGTGGGCGCGGGGGAAGGGGTGACCACCACCTTCGGCGCGCCCGGTTGAGTGCAGGCGGCCAGGACCAGCGCCAGGCCCAGAAGGAGACCGGCGGGCAGAGAGCGGGAGAGCATGGCCAAAGTCGTGGATTGGGTCATGGTTCGCTCCTTCGGTGGGCGGAAACTCGGCGGTTTGGCAAGTTCGGTGGGAGTTCGATGGAGTTCGGTGGCTGGGCTTGACAGAGGCCGCCAGTCGGGGGATACTGTAACGGTTCAGGAAGGGGCCCGGTGAGCCTTGGCGGACAGGCGTTCCTGGGCGGGACCCGCTTCCTTCACCTCACCAGTCTACCACGTCCATCCAAAGGGGAGCCGGGCATGGGCATCCTGCGGGCCGGCCTGGAGGCCGAGGCCTACGACCGGGAATATTCCAACCGAGAGCTGATCACCCGCATCGCCGAATACTTCCGCCCCTGGTGGAAGCGGATGCTGGTGGTGGTCTTCGCGGTGACGGCCCTCTCCCTCTCCGGCGCGGCGGCCCCCTTCCTCACCGCCCGGGGCGTGGCCCTCATGGAGGTCCTGGGCCAGCAGGACCCAGCCACGGATCGGCTCATGTTGGTGCTGGTGGCCGCGGTCACCTTCCTGGGCATCCTCATCTGGGCCATCAACTGGGCCCGCCGCCTCCTCACCTCCATGCTCATCGGGGACGTGGTCCTGGCCCTGCGCCGGGACGCCTTCCAGGCGGCCATGGGCCACGACATGAGCTTCTACGACAAGTACCAGTCCGGGCGCATCGTCAGCCGCATCACCACGGACAGCGACGAGTTCGGCCGGGTGGCCGTGCTGGTGACCGAGGTTTTCAGCCAGCTCCTTCTCTCCTTCGTGCTCTTCATCGTGCTCCTGCGCATCGAATGGCGGCTGGCCCTTCTGGTCCTGACCGTGGCTCCCCTGGCCTTCATCGTGGCCGGCTCCTTCCGCAAGCTGGCCCGCCGCCTGACCCGGCAGACCCAGCGGGTCCTGGCCGAGCTGAACGTGAGCATCCAGGACGCGGTGACAGGCATCATGGTGGCCAAGAACTTCCGCCAGGAGCAGCGCATCTACGAGGAGTTCCTGCAGGTCAACGAGCAGAGCTATCGCACCCAGGTGCGCCGGGGATTGGTCCTGGCCACGGTCTTCCCCTCCCTCCAGTTCTTCAGCGGCGTCGCCATCGCCTTGCTCCTCTACGCCGGGGGCGTGAGCGCGGCCCACGCGGTGATCAGCGTGGGCTCCTGGTACCTCTTCATGAACAGCCTGGACCGCTTCTGGTTTCCCATGATCCAGCTCTCCGCCTTCTGGAGCCAGTTCCAGGCCGGGCTGAGCGCCACGGAGCGCATCTTCGCGCTCATGGACGAGGAGCCGGCCGTGCGCCAGTTGGACAGCCAGCCAGTGGATCGCCTGGAGGGGGACATTCGCTTCCTGGGGGTGAGCTTCCGCTACAACGAGAAGGAGCAGGTCCTCCAGGACTTCAACCTGCACATCCGGCCTGGGGAGAGCGTGGCCCTGGTGGGGCACACCGGCGCGGGCAAGTCCAGCATCGTCAAGCTGGTCACCCGCTTCTACGAGTTCCAGGCCGGCCAGATCCTCATCGACGGCCGGGACATCCGCACCCTGGACCTGAAGAGCTACCGGCGCCACCTGGGGATCGTGAGCCAGACCCCCTTCCTCTTCGCCGGCACCGTGGCGGACAACATCCGCTACTCCCGGCCGGAGATGAGCGACGCGGAGGTGGAGGCCCTGGCCCGGCAGATCGCCCGAGGCGAGTGGCTGGAGACCCTGCCCGAGGGCCTGCAGACCCGGGTGGGGGAGCGGGGCGGGCGGCTGAGCATGGGCCAGCGCCAGCTGGTGGTCCTGGCCCGGATGCTGGCTCAGGACCCCAACGTCTTCATTCTGGACGAGGCCACCGCCAGCATCGACCCCTTCACCGAGGCCCAGATCCAGGAGACCCTGGACATGCTCTTCCGAGGGCGCACCTCCATCATCATCGCCCACCGCCTCTCCACGGTCAAGGCCGCGGACCGCATCATCGTGCTGGACCGGGGGCGCATCATCGAGGAGGGCAGCCACGAGCAGCTCATGGCCCAGGGCGGCCACTACGCGGAGCTCTACCAGACCTACTTCCGCCACCAGAGCCTGGAGTACATCGAGAGCCGAGGCCGGCGGCGGGCTGGGAGGGTTGGTTGATGGGGTGGTGGGGAGAAAGGGTGGGGTCGATTCGTTGATTTGCTTGATTGAGAGATTGGGCTCCGCCCGGTCATCGGGTCACCCCATCGTCCGGGTCACCCTTGCTCCCGCTCCCGGCGCCACAGGGCGAAGGCCCGGCGCACCACCTGACGGCTCTCCTCCCGCATGGGGTAGGCCGCCAGCTCCGCCACTGGAACCCACGCCACCGCCGCGGCGTCGTCCTGGGCCACGGGCTCCCCGCTCACGTAGCTGGCCCAGAAATCCACCACCACGTAGTGATAGCGCACCCGGCCCGCCTGGTCCCGCTGGATGGGCTCAAAGACGCCGGCCACCTCCCCCACCTGGATGACCACCCCGCACTCCTCCAGGACCTCCCGGCGGGCGCCGTCGGCCAGGCGCTCCCCCAGCTTGAGCAGCCCCCCAGGCAGCCCCCACAGGCCCTGGTCCGGCGGACGGCCCCGCTGCACCAGCAGCACCCGTCCGTCCGGGTGGAAGACCGCGGCGGCCACGCCCACCAGGGGGGCCGGCGGGTACTCCCGGGGCAGGGTCACCGGGTAGGTGTGCTGGGGGCTTTCCGGGCGAGAAGGGGCCATGGGGCGCTCCTGGGCTAGCGCCACTGGGCGATGAGGGCCGGCAGCTGGGACAGGTCGTCGATGACCGCGTCGGGCTTCACCTTGGCCACGATGCGCTGGTCCTCGGCCAGGGGGATCATGCGGCAGTGGACGGTCTGCGCGCCCAGGTCGATGCCGCCGGTGATGTCGTGTTTCAGGCTGTCGCCCACCACCACCACCTCGTAGGGGAGCAGGTCCCAGCGCTTCAGCGGGATCTGGAAGATGTCCTTGCTGGGCTTGCGCCACTCCACGCTGGCGCTGGAGAGGCAGACATCCAGGAAGGGCCGCAGCCCCGTATAGTCCACCATGCGCTGGAAGACCCGGTCGCAGCTGTAGTTGGCGATGACGGCCAGGCGGTAGCCCTCGTCCCGCAGCTGGGCCAGGAGCTCCTGGGCGCCGGGCATGGGCTCCCAGGCGGTCATCTCCGGGGCGTAGAAGAGGTCCACGGCCCGGTGCAGCACGTCCGGGTCCATGCGGCTGGCCGGGTAGCCGAAGAACTGGAGCAGAAAGCTCAGGGTGTCGTCCGCGATGTGCTCCTCCTGCTCGTCGTCGGACTTGGTCTGGGCGAAGAGGCGGGCCTCCACAATGCTCTCCCAGAATTTCTCTGGCAGATCCATGCCTGTGGAGCGCATGTAGGCCTCCGCGGCCTGGGCGCCCTGGGCCATGAGCGCCGACAGAGGGCGGGTGAGCCGGGCCAGGGTGTTGTCGAAATCGAAGATGATCCCCTTGATCAGGGGCTCCGGCGGCAGCTCCAGGGGCAGCTCCGGAAAGAAGTTCTCCTGGAGCTGGGCCAGGCGCTCGGGATCCAGGGCCACCGGCGTCTCCGCCTCCGGATCCACCGATCCGGCGTCGCGGATGGCCGCCTTCTCCGCCTCGGTGAGCATGCTGGCCCGGCCCCGCACCCGCTCCAGGAAGGCCTCCATCTCCTCCGGCGTCAAGGGCTCCATCTCCGGTCTTTCGTTCTCCTCAGGCATCTCCATCTCCTCACACACAGGGTTCTTCACGCACGGGTCATCTCCACACCCTGTTCAGGGTTCGTGGACCTATCTTCCCCGGCCAGCCCGCCCCTGTCAACTTTCCGGTTTCCGAGTTTCCGGGTTTCCAGGTGATCACATTGGAAGCCCCTCGCCTCCCGTGATATCATGGCTTCGGCCAGCCATCCCCAGGCGAGCGGCTCAGCCAACTTCCAAGCCCCGATTCCCAACATCCTGAAAGGAGCAACCATGCCCTACACCCTGCAGATCGGCTCCATCCGCTGCCACATCCTGAGCGACGGCCTGCAGCGGACCGACGGCGGCGGCTTCTTCGGCCTGGTGCCCAAGGTGCTCTGGCAGCGGGTCGTCCAGGCGGACGAGCAGAACCGCATCCCCTCCGCGCTGCGGGTGCTGCTCATCGAATCCGACGCCGGGCTCATCCTGGTGGACGTGGGACAGGGGGACAAGCTCACGCCCAAACAGCGGGCCAACCTCGGCATGGACGAGCGCAACCAGCGCCTGCTGGGGGATCTGGGCCGGGTGGGCTACGGCCCGGAGGACGTGGACCTGGTGCTGCTCACCCACCTCCACGGGGACCACGCGGGGGGCGGCACCCGCTGGGACACGCCGGACGGCAGCCCGGGGCCGGTCGTGCCCACCTTCCCCAAGGCCCGCTACATCGTCCAGCGCCAGGACCTGGCCGAGGCCAGCTTCCCCAACGAGCGCACCCGGGCCACCTACCACCCGGACAACTGGCAGCCCCTCCTGGATCGGGGTCAGCTGGAGGTGGTGGACGGGAATCAGCGCCTGGCCAAAGGGGTGCGAGCCGTGGTCTGCCCCGGCCACACGGCCAGCATCATGGCCGTCTGGGTGGAGGACGGCGGGGAGAGCCTGCTCTTCCTGGGGGACGTCTGCAGCTGGGCCGTGCACATGGATCGCCTGGCCTGGGTGCCGGCCTTTGACATCTACCCCATGACCAGCATCGAGACCAAGCGCAACCTGCGGGCCGAGGCCTTCGAGAAGAACACGCTCCTGGTCTTCCAACACGACGGCCAGGTGGTGGCCGGTCGCCTGGTCCCGGGCAAGCGGGGGCCAGAGGTGCAGCCGGAGATCCGGGAGGAGCCCTGGTTCGACGCTTCCAAGATCGACTCCTGAGAGGAACGCCCCACCGGATCGCCTACTCCAGCCCCAGCTCCCGCTTGATCTCCGGGATGGCCTGCTCCGCGGCCTCCCGCCCTGCAGCCAGCAGCTCATCGGCCCGGTGCAGCTCGGCCAGGCCAATGTGGCCGATCTGCGGCAGGATCACCTGGTTGGCCCGCAGGCCGTCGGTCTGGGTGGAGCGCATGAGCATGTAGAGGGAGTTGATGGTCAGCTCCAGGACGTTGTGGGGCTCCTTGCCCCCCACAGCGCCTGGCGGGATGAGATCCACGGCGATGATGTAGTCCCCGCCCAGGCGGCGAGCGATGGAGACGGGCAGGTTGTTGAGGATGCCCCCGTCCACCAGGAGCCGCTCCCGGTGGCGGGTGGGGGTGAAGATGCCCGGCACACTGGAGCTGGCCCGCATGGCCGTGGCCAGGGGGCCATCGTTGATCACCACCAGCTCCCCGGTGACGATGTCCGCGGCCACCGCGGCAAAGGGCAGACGCAGATCCGCAAAGGTGAGCTCCCCGCCCAGGGTCTCCCGGATCCAGGGCATGATCTTGTCGAAGTTCAGGAAGCCCAGCTTGGGGATGGTGGGCGCGGCGATCTTCAGCCACTTCAGGTCCCGGACCAGCTCCTCCATGCGCTGGGGCGAGACGCCCGCCGCGTAGAAGCCCCCGGCGATGGAGCCGGCGCTGGTCCCCGCGATGCAGTCGATGGGGATGTTGTGCTCCTCCAGCACCTGAAGCACTCCCACGTGGGCGATGCCCCGGGCCGCGCCCCCACCCAGAGCCAGCCCCACCCGTTGTCGGGGCGGCTTCCCCTCCCAGACCACCTGGATCCCTCGGCTGCGCCGGTACTCCTCGGAAAGTGGCGACATGGATTACCTCCTGGTTAGGTGATTGGGCATAGGTGATTGGGC
>CAYQEB010000156.1:0-6745 GCA_964416395.1 uncultured Caldilineaceae bacterium
AGTGGTCACCTGGAAGTTGACCGTCGCCGTGTCGCTCTGTCCGTCGCTGTCCGTGACAGTGAGCTGGGCCTGGTAGTCGCCCGGCGCCAGGCCGGCCACTTCCACCTCCTTGCCCGCGCCCCTGTCCTGGCCGTTCAGCCGCCAGCGCAGAGCGTTGCCGCTCAGGCCGCCGTCCTCCACGTCCATGCCCGCGCCCCGCAGGATCACCGTTTCGCCGGCAGGGACGCTCTCCCCGGCTGTGGGCGAGGCGATGAAGGCCTGGGGCTTGCGGTTGGTCACTGTGAAGCCGGCAGAGGTGGCCAGAGCTGTGTGGTAGCCGTCGCTGGCCAGCACCCGGATGCGCGCCTGACCGGGCCCGCTCTTGGGGATGGTGGGGTTCTCGATATCCAGGGAGACGGTGTCCGCGCCCTCCGGAGCCGAGTAGCCCGTCAGCAGGACGTACCAGGTGGCGCCGTTATCCGGGCTGTACTGGACGGTGAAGAGGAGCTCGTCCTCGGGGTCCGGGTCCTGGCCCTGCCACCGGAGCTCCAGGAGGTCGTCCACCACCTCGCCCCCGGCCGGCTTCTGGATGGTCACGGTGGGGGCGCCTGTGCCTGGGGAGCGGCTGTCCAGCACCGTGCCGTCTGCCACCAGCTCCACCGTGGCCACTGTGCCGCTGGGAGCCGGGAAGGTGAGCAGGAAGGCCCGGGTCTCCGTGTCCAGGTCCTCGCTCTCCAGCAGGGTGACCGGCTGCTCGGCCAGGAGAGCGCCGCTGGGATCCCGGAGGCGCAGCCGGTAAGTCACCCCGTTCGAGGCCTGGGATGGCTGGCTGCGGGCCATGGCCTCCAGCCATTTGGTCCGGATGCCCGCGCTCATGGCCGTGGCCGGGTAGACCCAGGCGTAGTCCAGGACGCCCTCCCCCGCGGTGGGGTTGATGCCCCCAGTCACCAGCACGAGACCGCCCGCCGCCGTCTCGTTCACCTGGGCCGCCTGGGCTGCACTGGTGGATCCCAGGCTGTTGTAGATGGCCCGCCAGGTGTAGTCGCTGGTCCACTCTGGGTTGCAGTAGGACATGTAGTCCGCGGCCCCGTTCGGCGGGATCACGGTGCGGGTCTTGGGGTCGAAGCCGTAGTAGCCGCTGGGGCTCACGTTCCCGATCTGGTTCGTGGGGTAGGGATAGCCCGGATCGGGGTTGGCGGGGCCGCCGCAGTCCACGTGTTTGCGGCCCTGGTTGTGGCCCAGCTCGTGGGCCAGGGTGACACCGGCATCGGGCCAGTCGAAGGCGTTGGAGCTGGTGGGGGATTCGGGCGGGAACTTCACCCAGGCCACATTGTCGTCCCGGTAGGCCACGCCTAGAACGATCCCGCCGTCCTCCCGGGTGTCGATGTTGTTGTGGACCATGCCCACGTAGTGGGTTTTGGCCCCCGCGTCGTCGCAGCGATCCGGGTCGTCGGTGAAGAAGTCCCGAGTGTTCAGGGAGGTGAGCACCTTCCAGTTGTCCTCGGGCAGCTCGTAGGGGCCAAAACAGGGATAGGGAACGATCCCTGCCCAGCAGACCTGGGTCTCGGCGATGTCCTCGGTCTGGTGGTAGATCCAGTAGTCCGGCGTGGGCCAGAGCCGTTCGGCCATGCCGATCATGGGCCAGAAGTTGGGGTTGTCCGTGGAGGCGTAGGGGCCGTGGGTGCGGACGGGGACGAAGACGATGCAGACCGGCGCTTTGCCGTTGAAGGTGAAGGCGCCGCTCCACTCGTTGTTGGCCGGATTGATGTCGTTGTAGACGCCCTGGGGATCCACCTCCAGGCGCAGGGTGATGTCGCCTGCCCCTGTCCAGCTGGAAGGCAGGCGGAAGAGCCAGGTGTCCTCCAGGTTGGTCCGGTCGTAGGTGACGGCGCTGGAGAGGGCCAACGCGCCGTTCAAGGGGCTCAACGGCGAGCCGGGGAGGGGCATTCCGCCCCGACTGCCGTGGAGCCGAGCCTCCACGTTGCGAGCGTCCGGGCCGTTGAGCAGCCGAGCATAGGCCCGGACGTAGGTGGGCTTGTCCGCCACCAGCGGCGCCGAGTTGGTCAGGTTCTGGATGGCTTGGGTGATCTCCAGGCCGTCGGCCTTCAGGTCCCAGCTGATGGCCGACGCGTCCAGGGGGAGGCGGTAGACGCCGGCCTGGGTGTTGTCCTGGTCCATGAAGTAGACGTAGCGGCTGTCCACCTGGACCCCCGGATCGATGTCGAGGTAGGGGCGATTCACCACAATGGACTCCGCGGCGCCACCAGTCAGGGGCAGGCGGCGGATGCGGCCGTCCGGATCTTCGTTGAACTTGGCGTACTTCTCGGCAAAGTAGAGTTTGTCCCCCTGGGGCAGGGGCGTGTAGATGCTCCAGTCGTTGCTTGGGGCGGTGTAGAGGATCGAGTCACTGCAGCTCCAATGGGCGGGTGGAGGCCAAAGCAGGAAGGTGCACCCGTAGCTGCGGATGCGTTCCGGTGCGGTGTCCTCCACCCAGTAGAGGGTGAACGTGGGAAAACCACCCACATAGTGCAGATCTCGCCCGGTGGCGCCGGAGACGAGCACCTGCTTGTCCGTGCAGGGGATGGTGCTGCAGTTCATGCTGTTGAGCCCGTTGCCATCCAGATAGTAGACGACATTGCCCGTGGCCACCACGTTTTGACCTGTGCCCGGTTCGGTCAAGCCGGCGGTCAGGGTCTGGACGCCACCGCTGCCGTCCTTGCGCACCCGCAGGACATCGCTCCGCACCTCCGAGCCCACGTAGTAGAAGTCCATCCAGTAGAGGTAGTCCCCATCGAGGTAGAAGCGACCCCGAGGGGCCTTTGTTGTGTTCACCACCGTGACCGGGCTCAGCGGCTCGTCCACGGGGCGGAATTCGATGCGGTCACCGTCATCATTGTAGTAGTAGAGGCCGCTGTCGTCCGCGGCCATGCCGAGAAACGTGAGGCAATTGGTGCTGTCCACCGTGGCCAGCAGGCGGATACGGCCCAGGTGAATGGGCATGCGTTTCAGGTAGCCCGAGCCGCGGAACTCGCCTCCCAGGCAGCGCCCAGCCCAGTAGAGCAGCCCGCCGCCTGTGGTCCACTCGTTGGGAACGCTGCCGCTGGGCTCAAAGACGATGCGCTCTGGGGTGTCCGTGGGGCTGGCCGGCTCCGCGGAGACGGGCGCTGCGGTCGGCAGCCCCAGGAGACCTCCTAGCAGAGCGAAGAGCAAGAGCAAACGCCACAAGGTCTGGACAGAGCTTCGCAACCGAGAGAACTTCGTACCCTTCATTGCTTGCTTCTCCGTTTTTCTTCTTCGTTGCTAGCTTCTCTGTTGCTCCTTTCCCTGTTATTCTCTTCCCTGTTATTCTCTTCCCTGTCGCTCTCTTCCCTGTCGCTCTCTTCAGTGTCCGTTTCGTTCTTCCCCCGTATCATGGCGTGGCAAGGCAGGGCTGAGGTGACAGGTGCGATGTGGGCGCTCTGTTGGAGCCACCGCCGGCGCCTGTGCTCTGCATGATGCAGGGGAGCCAGATCCGATGCACGACTTTGAAGGTGAACGTGCCGTTCTGCACGTCATAGCCGGTGATGTCGCCCGACAAGCCCTGCAGCTCCAAGGAGGACGTGTCTCCGTCCTGGCAGCTGGCGCAGGTCACGGTGAAGTCGAAGGTGACCAGCGGACCTTCGCTCTGGGGCGGGACGCCACCGCTTGTGCTGCGAGCCAGGAAGCGCAGATGCCCTGGGGCGATGAGGTGCTCCTCGTGGGTGGGCCAACCCTGGATGAGTGAGCCGAGGGTGTAGTCCCCTTCCACATGGTCCAGGTGGTTCGGATCGTAGTGCAGGTCGAACTGCAGGCTGGCCATGGCGTGGGTCTCCACCGATGCCTGGACGGTCACGCCCACTTGCTGACCGCTCTCTCCGGTCACATCCAGGACCACCAAGCGTCCTGGGACAGGGGTGGGCGTGGGGGTGGGGGTGGGCGTGCCCTCGGGGGTGGGTGTGGAGGTGGGCTCCGGCCCTGTGAACGTGAACACGCCATCCACGGCTGTGTAACCCTGAATGCCAGCGTCGAGCGCGTCCAAATTCAGGATGGAGGTGTCCCCAGGGTGGCACGTGGTGCACACCACGGTGAAGTCAAACGTCACCAGGATCCCCTCTGTGCCTGGGGGGATTCCCTCCAGCCAGGTCAGCGCTCCGAAACGAATGTGTCCAGGTGAGATGATGTTGTCGTCGCTAACGGGCCAATTTGCAATGATGCTCCCCAAGGTGTAGTCCCCGTCATGGTAGGAAAGGACGTTGGGATCGTAGTAGAGGTCAAACTCCAGGTCACTTACAGAAGTGCCCCCTGTGTAGATGTGCACGGGAACGGAGACAACCTCCCCCAACTTGCCTGAGCTATCTTCCACCCAGACAGTCTTGGGATCGATCTGCGGAGCAGCCTGGAGAGGATGGAACGAAGAAATGGCCTGGAAACCCCCGAAGGCCTGCATCGCCAGCAGAAGCAGGAGCGCCAGGGGCAAGGCCAGGAGAAACTTGGCAGCGCGTCTGTTCTTGGACATAGCTCCCTCCCTGTGAAAGCTACAAAGGATATCCCACGACAGGGCAACCGATCCGACGTCTCACATGCGGGAAGGGCTCATTTCTCTCCTCCTTTCCCAGGGAATGGAACTGGAAATCCTGGCGACGACGGGGCGGTGATGTCCCCCATGATGCAGGAAGAGAGTGGTGGTCCTTTGGGCCACGCGCTCGAAAAAAGCTCGCCGAAGTTTAGCCTGACACTCGGTTAGCCTGACACCTAGATCGTCAAATAGATCCAGATCGTCAAATAGATCGTCAAAATTCCGCCGGGAGCCCGGTGCAGCAACGGTCCATAGCAGGTGGATGGGTTACAAGTTGATGGAATGATCTGAGCGAACAATGCCGAAACCATGGCGTCGGAACAAGCGCGAAGATCGAGCGCAAAAGAGGAGCTAGGTGTGGTCACAGAAGCGGGGGCCGTCCAGCAGAAGTCTACATCTATTATAGTCCAACATGGCTCACTCGTCTGTGCAGTAGTTCACAGTTATTCGTGAGAAAACGGAGAGGACGGGCCCACCATGTCCAACCGGCCAGGACCTTCACCGTGCTCAGGATGAACCATTCAGAAATGAAACTATTTAGGGGAACGATCCACTATCCAGAACATACCGACGCACCAGCCTGTGGAGGCGGTAGCGGCCCGAGGAGGTCCGCAGGAGGAAAGATCCGTCCACCAGGGCCGAGAGGGTCGTTAAGGAGGCTTGGGTGGCATGGGCCGCCTCCTGCAGGGGAAAACTGCCCTGACATCTGGCTAGTTTCTGGCATGTCGCCTGCTCCTGAGGCGTGAGCAGGCCCCAGGAACGGGCCAAGACGGCCCGGAGGCTGCGGTGCCGCTCCGGCCGATCCTGCAGGGAGCTGTCCAGGAAGTCCAGGTGATGGACGATCTGCGCCTCGATCTCGGCCAAGGAGAGCAGGGAGACCCAGGCCGCGGCCATCTCGATGGCCAGGGGATGGCCGTCCACCAGCTGACAGATGCACACCAGGTGCTTCCGATCCGGGGCGCGGAGGCGGAATCCCGGGCAGATCCGCTGGGCTGCCTGAAGGAAGAGCTGCACCGCGTCGTAGGCAGCCAGATCCGGGACGAGAGGGTTCGGCGGACAGCTCAGGCCAGCCAGGTGAAAAACCCATTCACCGCGCAGATGCAGACGCCCCTGCGAGGTGACCAGAAGCTTGATCTCCGGTCCGACCTCCAGGATCTGGCCCAGGAAGGCAGCGGCCCCCTGGAGATGCTCAAAGCCGTCCAAAAGGAGAAGCAGTCGTCGATCCCGGAGATGGGCCAGGAGCGCGTTCTGGGGGCTCTCTTCCTCAGGAAGAGGGAGGCCGAGCCCCCGCAGCAGGGCCAGAGGGAGCTCCTGGGGATCCGCCAGGGCGTGGAGCTCCACGTAGTGGACGCCGTGCGGGAAGGTCGAGACCTGCCGGGCAGCGGCCTCCAGGGCCAGCCGGCTCTTGCCCACTCCGCCCAGGCCGGTCACAGTGACCAGACGACAGGCGGGATCCGCCAGCAGCGCGCAGAGATCCGCCAGCTCCTGGGCCCGACCCACGAAGGGGGTGGCGGCGCCCGGCAGGTGGGTGACCGGGGAAGCCAGAGCGCCCAAGCGGATCTGGGCCAGCAACTGTTGGGTCTCGGGGCTGGGCTCCACCCCGAAAGCCTCTTCCAGCAGACGTCGGCAACGCTCGTACTGCTCCAGGGCCGCGTCCCGTTGGCCGGAGATGGCCCAGAGACGCATGAGCCAACGGTGGGTCTCCTCCCGCCAGGGGCTCAGGTCCAGCAGGCGCAGGGCCCACTCCAGGGCGGTGGCCAGCCGGTTTCCCGCCGCATACCCCTGGACCAGGCGCTGGAAAGCCTGGATGGCCAGGGCCCGCAGATGCTCCCGCTCCAGCAGGACCCACTCCTGGAAAGCCGGCGCGCCCCCCACGAAGAACCCCTCCAGAAACTCGCCCCGGTACAGGTCCACAGCCTGGCGCAAAGCATCCAGCTCCCTCACAGGCAGCAGGGGAACCGCTTCCAGCTGAGCGCAGGCTGCCTGGAAGTTGGGCACATCGCACCAGCTGGGAAGCTCCGGGTTGAAGCCTACGCTCTCCCGGTCGGAGAGGAGGACGGGTTGGGATGAGGTGGAGAGGCTGCGCCGCAGATCCCAGAGGGCATGGCGCAGGTTGCGGCGAGCGCGGGTCTCGGGGAGGTCGCCCCAGAGGAGGCCCATGAGCCTGTGGCG
>CAYQEB010000157.1:0-6344 GCA_964416395.1 uncultured Caldilineaceae bacterium
CTTCAACGCGCCTATGCGGGGTCTCTTGGCCAAACCGGGCCTTTGTGCTACCATTCCCCTGACGCCGGCCCCCTCCCCCCGACCGGCGACGATTTCCCCTCCGAGAACCAGTTCCACCAGCCAAGAACGGAGTGTCACCATGTCAACCCAACCACGGACTTTTTCCACACGTTTCTCCAGCTCCTCTGGCCTGGGCTGGGCGCGGATCGCCGCCCTGCTGCTGATCCTGGCCCTGGCCGTGAGCGCCTGCGCGCCGGCTCCCGCCCCGGCCCCAGCGCCGGAGAGCGGCGCTAGCCAGGAGCAGCCTTCCCGGGGGGGGCAGGAAGAGGCCGCCCCGCCTCCCGCCCAGGAGGAAACGTCCATGCCGGCCCCCTCCCGCCGCCCGGAGGTGGTCTACGATCTGCCGGATTTGGGGGGGCGTGTGGTGCAGGCGGTGACGGGGAACGACTACACGCCGCTGAACTTTGTGGATCCGAAGACGGGGGAGGCGGTCGGTTGGGAGTACGATGCGGTGGAGGAGATCTGTCGGCGTCTGAACTGTGAGGTGAGCTGGAACGTGACGTCGTGGGAGGCGATGATACCGGCGGTGGCGAACGGTCAGTTTGACGTGGGGATGGACGGGATCACCATCACGGCGGAGCGAGCGGAGCAGGTGGACTTTTCGGCGCCGTACATGACGAGCCAGCAGTTCATGCTGGTGCGAGCGGACGAGGAGCGGTTCAGCACGCCGGAGGAGTTTGCGGCGGATCCGGAGCTGCTGGTGGGTGCGCAGCCGGGGACGACGGGTTTCTACACGGCGGTGTACGAGATTTTGGATGGGGACGAGGCGAACCCGCGCATCAAGCTGTTCGAGAGTTTCGGGGCGGCGGTGCAGGCGTTGATCGCCGGGGACGTGGACATGGTGCTGGTGGATGCGGCCAGTGGGCGAGGCTACATAGGGGCCAACCCGGATGCGCTGAAGATCGTGGGGGATGCCCTGGCCACGGAGGAGTTTGGCTTCATCTTCACCCCGGGCTCGGACCTGGTGGAGCCCTTCAACGCCGCCATCGAGACCATGAAGCAGGATGGCTTCATCAACTACCTGGACACCCGCTGGTTCTTCCTCACGGACCCCAACGGCGACGACATCTACGACACCCTGCCGGATTTGGGGGGGCGTGTGGTGCAGGCGGTGACGGGGAACGACTACACGCCGCTGAACTTTGTGGATCCGAAGACGGGGGAGGCGGTCGGTTGGGAGTACGATGCGGTGGAGGAGATCTGTCGGCGTCTGAACTGTGAGGTGAGCTGGAACGTGACGTCGTGGGAGGCGATGATACCGGCGGTGGCGAACGGTCAGTTTGACGTGGGGATGGACGGGATCACCATCACGGCGGAGCGAGCGGAGCAGGTGGACTTTTCGGCGCCGTACATGACGAGCCAGCAGTTCATGCTGGTGCGAGCGGACGAGGAGCGGTTCAGCACGCCGGAGGAGTTTGCGGCGGATCCGGAGCTGCTGGTGGGTGCGCAGCCGGGGACGACGGGTTTCTACACGGCGGTGTACGAGATTTTGGATGGGGACGAGGCGAACCCGCGCATCAAGCTGTTCGAGAGTTTCGGGGCGGCGGTGCAGGCGTTGATCGCCGGGGACGTGGACATGGTGCTGGTGGATGCGGCCAGTGGGCGAGGCTACATAGGGGCCAACCCGGATGCGCTGAAGATCGTGGGGGATGCCCTGGCCACGGAGGAGTTTGGCTTCATCTTCACCCCGGGCTCGGACCTGGTGGAGCCCTTCAACGCCGCCATCGAGACCATCCAGAAGGACGGCTACGCGGACTATCTGAACACCAAGTGGTTCTTCCTCTACAGCCCGAACTAGGCAAAAGGAGAATGGAGATCGGAGACTGGGAGATGGGGCGCGGAAGCCCGCCCCCGCTCTCCAATCTCCATTCTCACTGTATCGTCCACGCCACACCCACGCCACATGCGAGAAATGTCTTTCAGACCCAGGTGGCAGCTGCTTTCCAGGCGGCTGTCACCTATCGTTTGACCCGTTCCTGATCGTCCGTTTCTGCCCTCCTGCTTCTGTTGCCACGGAAAGACGCCCATGAGCACCCAATCTGCCGTTTCCACCCGCCACCGGCCCAGCCAGATCCTGGCTCGCCTCCCCTACTGGCTCTTGACCGCCATCCTCCTGGGGCTGCTCCTGCTCTGGAACATCCTCACGGATGCGGACTACAACGTGATCTTCAACGCGGTGGTGAAGGGGGTGCGCATCACCGTCACCGTCTCCCTCATCGCCTACGCCGGGGCCCTGGTCCTGGGGTTGATCCTGGGGCTGGCCCGCCTCTCCACCAAGCGGGTCATCCTGGAGGCCGCCTCCTTCTACGTGGAGATCGTCCGGGGCGTGCCCATGCTGGTGATCCTCTACTACATCGCCTTCGTGGGCGCGCCGGGCCTGGTGGACCTGATCAACTGGCTGGGCCACTGGATCAACAGCCTGGGCCTGGAGCTCCTGGGCGCACCCCTGGTGGATTTCTCCGTGCGCAACATGGACTTCACCGCCCGGGCGGTGCTGGCCCTGGTCATCGGCTACAGCGCCTTCATCAGCGAGATCTTCCGGGCCGGGATCGAGAGCATCGACCCAGGCCAGATGGAGGCGGCCCGCAGCCAGGGCATGACCCACTGGCAGGCCATGCGCTACGTGATCCTGCCCCAGGCCATCCGCCGGGTGCTGCCTCCCCTGGGCAACGACTTCATCGCCATGCTCAAGGACTCGGCCCTGGTCTCGGTGCTGGGCGTCCAGGACATCACCCAGATGGGCAAGGTCTACGCGGCCAGCACCTTCCGCTTCTTCGAGACCTACAACGTGGTGGCCTTCCTCTATCTGGTCATGACCATCGCCCTCTCCCTGCTGGTGCGCACCATGGAACGGAGGATGCCCAGTGGCTACCAACGCTGAACCCGCCGGGGCCCGCCCCGCTTCCCCTGGCCAGGAGGGCATCATCGTCCTGCGCCACGTGAGCAAGCACTTCGGGGAGCTGGCCGCGGTGAAGGACGCCAACCTGACCGTGCAGCCGGGCCAGGTCCTGGTGCTCATCGGACCCAGCGGCAGCGGCAAGAGCACCCTCCTGCGCTGCATCAACCTGCTGGAAAGGCCCAGCGCAGGGGAAGTCTGGGTGGACGGCTACCGCATGACCGACCCGGCCACAGACATCAACCAGGTGCGGGCGGAGATCGGCATGGTCTTCCAGCAGTTCAACCTCTACCCCCACCTCTCGGTGCTGGAGAACGTGACCCTGGCCCAGCGGGTGGTGCGGGGGCGCAGCCGCTCCCAGGCCGAGGCCATCGCCATGCGCCAGCTGGAGAAGGTGGGCATCCCGGAGCAGGCCCACAAGATGCCCAGCCAGCTCTCCGGCGGTCAGCAGCAGCGGGTGGCCATCGCCCGGGCCCTGGCCATGGACCCCAAGATCATGCTCTTCGACGAGCCCACCTCCGCCCTGGACCCGGAGATGATCGCCGAGGTCCTGGACGTGATGCTGGCCCTGGCCCGGGAAGGGATGACCATGGTGGTGGTCACCCACGAGATGGGCTTCGCCCGCAAGGCCGCGGACCAGGTGGTCTTCATGGACCACGGGCAGATCGTGGAGACCGGCCCGCCGGAGCAGATCTTCGACCACCCCCAGCAGGAGCGGACGAAGCGGTTCCTGAGCCAGATCCTGAGGGCGTGAGAGAGGGGGCGGGAGATCGGTCGATTCGTTGATCGGGTGACTGGACGGACTGGGCAGGGGAAGGGGAGAGGGCGGGCCTTTCATCGGGGCCTGTTCCATCCTCACCCCTCCACGCGATCCCGCAGCCAGGCCAGCCGCGCCGCCGCCTGGCCCCGGTCCGCAGCCAGGGCGTGGGCCGCGCCGAAGCCCTCCACCACGAAGCTGGCGCTCACCGTGCCGTGCAGGGCCGCCTCCAGGGGATCCCCGGTGCGCAGCAGCCCGGCCAGGAAGCCCCCCGCGTAGGCGTCCCCTGCGCCGGTGGGGTCCACGCTCTCCGTGGGGACGATGGGGATGCGCCAGAAGCGGTCGGCCTCCCGCAGGTAGAGGAGGGAGCCCTGGATGCCCTGCTTGATGGCCACCGCGGCCGGGCCCGCCTGGGCCAGCTGACGGGCCGCCCAGGCCAGCTCCACGTCTGGGCCGAAGAGCCGGGCCACGTCCACCACGCTGGGCAGGACCGCGTGGAAGAGGGCCAGGGGCGCCAGGGCCTCCTGGATGCGCCGGGCGGGCGCGTCGGGGGTCAGGGGTGGGCCGGTGTACCAGTCCGCGTCCAGGGTGAGGAGCGCCCCTCGATCCACCCAGGCCTGCACCACATCCGGGTAGCGGAGGAACTCGGCCCCGGCGAAGTGGTAGCCTCGGGCCCGGTGATACTCCTGGGGCAGCTGGCTCAGGTCCACGTGATGGGCCCGCCAGACCTCCGGCGGGGAGAAGCCCTGGATGTCCGGCAGGCTCTCCAGGGGAACCGGCGCTTCCCCCAGCTCCTGGAAGTGGCGGTGGGGGTTCCAGGGGACCCGCTCCCCGTCCGGGGCGTAGCGCATGGCCCAGCGGCTGGTGACCAGTTTCGGGTTGCGCTGCACGCCCCGGATGTCGATCCCGGCCTGGCGGAAGGGCTCCAGCCACGCCATGGGGAAGTCGTGGCCAGCGTCCACGGCCAGGCCCACCCGCAGCCCCCAGATCCAGAGGCCCACCGCGCTGTAGACCGCCTTGCCCCCCAGCAGATGCAGATGGGGCGTCCCGGCGGCGTCCAGGATGTAGTCCAGGGTCAGGTCGCTGATGGCGATAGCGTCAAGGGGTGCAGGGTTCATGGCAGTTGGCGGATTGAGATCCGTGGACTGAGACGGGAAAGCCGAAACTGGGAAATCGGTTGATTCGTGGATTGGGTGACCCGTGAACTGGGCAGGCGGTCCTCATGTCATCCCGCCACCCTCATTTCCTCTCCTGGGCCCCCTTGACCCGGGCGCTCCCGCCCCCTCGAGGAAAATTCGCCATTTCACCTCCTCCTTCCAACATTCGTCCGCCACCGGAGTTCCGTCCATGCCCCAACGTGTTCGCGTCGCCTGGCCCGTGCTCCCGCCCAGCACCTACGTGCTCACGGTGGTGCTCTGGATGTTCTACCTGGCCCTGGGCATGGGGACGCCCCTGCTCTCCCTCCTGTTCGAGGCCCGGGGGCTGACCATCGCCCAGATCGGCTGGGCCAGCGCGGCCTTCAACACGGCTGGCCTCCTGGCCAACCTGCTGGTGGGCCGCTGGCTGGACACCTCCGCGGGGCGACGGCCCTTCGTGGCCGCGGGGCTGCTGGGCCTGGGGATAGCTGGGGCTGGCTTCTACTGGGCCGCAGGGCTGGCGCTCATCTTCCTCTTCCAGATCCTGGCCGGGATCACGGTGGCCGTCTACACCACCTCCAGCCAGGCTCTCATCGGGGACTACACGGAGCGCACCGCGGGCCGAGGCAAGATTCTGGCGGGCTACCGCATGGGGGGCTCATTGACCTTCACCCTGGGGGCCATGGTCACCGGCCCCATCGCGGAGCGTTTCGGTCTGCCCGTGCCCATTCTCCTGGCCGGGGGGCTCTGGTTCGCGGCAGGGCTCCTCAGCCTCTTTCTGCCCCGGCCCCAGCGGACGGCCCCGCCTCGCTCCCAGGCCCCGAACCCTGTTCTGCCCTCGCCGACGCCTCAGGCCAAGGCTCCTGGCGGGTTCACCCGCCCTCTGGGGCCGTTCCTGGTGGCTGGCTTCTTCTGGTGGGCCGCCTTCATGGGCGTCACCGCCATCTGGCCCAACTACGCGGCCCGCATCGGCTTCTCCCCCACCACCATCGGCAACCTGCATGCCCTGGCCGCCTTCCTGGAGGTGCCCTTCATGATGGCGGCCGGCTATCTGGCGGACCGTTTCGGCCGCTTGACCCTCATGGCCACCGGCCTCTTCGTCTACGGGGGTGTCTGCCTGCTCTGGGCCTTCCTGCCCATGCTGGGGGGCTTCATCCTGGCCCAGATCGCCCGAGGCTATGCCTTCGCGGCCATGGAGGTGACCACCACGGTCTACGCGGTGGAGGCCGGGGGCGACAGTCGTCGGGGCAAAGTGGTGAGCTACTACCAGGCCACCGGCTCCCTGGGCCGCATCGCGGGGACCACCGGGGCTGGCAGCCTGGCCAATGCTCTGGGCTTCGTGCCCATGCTGGTCACCGCAGCGGGGGTCAGCTGGATGGCCGGGCTCCTCCTCCTGCCCGCCTCCCGCAAGGAGAAGATCGGGGTCCCCGCCGCCGGGTGAGCGGCGCGGTGGGCGGATCCACGGTTTTTCACGCTTCACCTGTCCGGCCGGAAA
>CAYQEB010000158.1:0-4733 GCA_964416395.1 uncultured Caldilineaceae bacterium
GCGGCCACCGGGCCCCGCCCGGGCAAATGACTGCCCCGTCACATGCATCCCGTCACATGGAGGGACCCCGCCATGCGTATCCTCTACCTGGGCTCGCTGAATGAGTTCTCCCGCATCCCCTTGCAGATGCTCCTCAAGGCCGGCGTGGACATCTGCGCCGTCTGGGTGCCGTTCTCAGTGATGGTTGCTTATCATAAAATTCCTTCGTCTCGGTTGCGCGCCTCTCTGTCAGAGCTCGGGCTGCCTCCCTGGGCGCAGGGCGTTCCCGTCGAGTGGATATTCGATTTCGACGTGTCTTTTATGGATGAAGCGATGGATCTTCTCGATGGAATAATAGATTTGTCCGCTCGAAAACTGAAGGCGCTCGCCCCGGACGTGGTCTGCGTGGCCTGCCTCGAGCAGCGCATTCCCTCGGATCTGCTGGCCATTCCCAAGCACGGCTTCCTGAACCTGCATCCCTCCCTCCTACCCCGCTACCGAGGGCCGGCACCCCTCTTTTGGCAGTTCCGGGCCGGGGAGCGGTGGACAGGCGTCACGGTCCATTGGATGGATGCCTCCCTGGACACTGGCGACATCGCCGGCCAGCGGCGGACCCCTCTGCCTTCGGGCATCACCGGGCCGGAAGCGGATCGCCTGCTGGGGACCCTGGCTGGGGAGCTGCTGATCCAGGTGTTGACGGAGCTGGAGGCGGGGCGGATCGCCCGAAGGCCCCAGCGCCCTGGCGGGAGCTACTACTCCTGGCCCCAGGCCGAGGATTTTCGCCTGGAGACCCGTTGGCCGGCGCGGCGAGCCTACAATTTCATGCGGGGAACGGCGGAGTGGGCCCGCCCCTATCCAGTGAGGGTGGCCGGGGAGGAACTATGGTTGGGGGGCGTGTTGGAGTACAGCGAAGGGGAGAGCCTGCCCGTCTCTTGGGAGCGGGTGGACCTGAAGGGGACGAACCTGGAGTGGCTGGACGGCCAGGTGGTGCGGATCCAGTTCACCCCCGGCGTGCTGACGGCCCTGCTCAGCTCTCGGCCACGTCCCAGGCCGCCTGGGCGACAAGGGGAATGAGCGAACCGAAAGCGGCGAAGCGGGGATCTTTGGTCTGGCCCCGGTGATAGCGGACGAAGATCTGGGCCACGATCACCGCCACCCGGAAGAGGCTCAGGGCGTGGTAGAAGCGGATGTGGGAGACGTCCCGGCCGCTGCGGGCCGCGTAGCGAGCCACCAGCTCCTCTCGGGAGAGGAAGCCCTCCTGGACGGGCATCATGGCCAGGGCCTGGAAATGGGGCGGATCCTCCGGCTGGATCCAGTAGGCCAGGAGCGCCCCCAGGTCCGACAGGGGATCCCCCAGGGTGCACATGTCCCAGTCGAAGACCGCCCGGATCCTCCCCGGGTCCCCTGGATCGAGGAGCACGTTGTCCAGCTTGTAGTCGTTGTGGACCAGGGTGGCCGGGCCCTCCGGCGGCTGGTGCTCCTGGAGCCAGGCGTGGACCCGGTCCATGGCCGGGACCTCCTCCAGCTTGGCCGCCTGCCAGCGTCGCCACCAGCCCTGGATCTGCCGCTGGATGAAACCCCGAGGCCGGCCCAGATTCCCCAGCCCGATGGCCTGGTAGTCCACGGCGTGCAGGTCGGCCAGGGCGTCCACCAGGGCTTCGCTCATCCGAGCCGGAGCGTCGGGCCGGTCCGCAAAGACTGGGGGCATCTCCTTGCGCACCACGATCCCCCAGCGCCGCTCCATGATCAGGAAGGGCGCTCCCAGGATGTCCCGATCGTCGCAGAAGAGGAAGGCTCGGGGCGCCAGGGGGTAGGCGCGATGCAACACCGAGAGCACCCTGTACTCCCGGGCCATGTCGTGGGCCCCAGGCGGGATGGGGCCCAGGGGCGGCCGACGCAGGACGTACTGGGCTTCCCCGTAGTCCAGCAAGTAGGTGAGGTTGGCCGCTCCCCCGCCGAACTGGCGCACCCGCAGCGGATTCTCCGTCCCTGGCAGCTTGCCCCGCAGAAATTCGGCCAGCCGGGCCTCGTCGAAACCCTCGTCCGGCCGGACGGGGATGGTGTCGTCCGGGTGGCCTTCCGCCATCGCTCCTTGATCGCCCTCTCTGCTCACTGGCCCATCTCTCCCCGCATCTGCTGCCGGTAGCGGCCCAGGATGCGCCGGGCCACAGACCACTTGTGGACCTCGTCCGGGCCGTCGTAGATGCGGGCGGCCCGCTCGTGGCTGTACCAGTAGGCCAGGGGCGTGTCGTCGGTCATGCCCAGGCCGCCGTGGACCTGCAGAGCCCGGTCCAGGACCCGCTGCAGCACGTTGGCCACGTAGAACTTGATCAGGGAGATGTCGTCCCGGGCCGCGTAGCTGCCCCTGGCGTCGATCTTCCGGGCCGTCTCCAGAACCAGGAGCCGGGCCGCGTCGATCTCTGCTCGGCTCTCCGCCACCCACATCTGGATGGCCTCCTGGTCGGCCAGGGCCCGGCCCGGAGCCAGCTCCCGCTTCACCGCGTAGCTGCACATCATGTCGAAGGCCCGCTCGCAGATGCCGATCCAGCGCATGCAGTGGTGGATGCGACCCGGCCCCAGGCGCTGTTGGGCCAGGGCGAAGCCTTCCCCTTCCGCGCCGATGCGGTTGCTCTGGGGCACCCGCACGTTCTCGTAGACGATCTCCCCGTGGCTGAAGAAGTCCTCCCCGGTGTGGCCCATGACCGAGATGTTGCGCACCAGCTTGAAGCCGGGCGTCTCCGTGGGCACGATGATCTGGCTGGCCCGCTGGTGACGGTTCCCCGCCTCGGGGTTGGTGACGGCCATGACGATGGCGAAGGCCGCGCCGTCCGCGGAGGTGGTGTACCACTTGTGGCCGTTGATCACGTAGTCGCCCCCGTCCTTCACCGCGGTGGTGCTCAGCCAGGTGGGGTTGGAGCCGGCGTGCTCCGGCTCGGTCATGGAGAAGCAGCTGCGGATCTCCCCCCGGGCCAGGGGCAGGAGCCAGCGCTCCTTCTGCTCCGGCGTGCCGTGCTCCAGGAGCAGCTCCATGTTGCCGATGTCCGGCGCCTGGCAGTTGAAGACGTAGTGGCCCAGGGGTGTGCGCCCCAGCTCCTCGCTGACCCGGGCGAACTGGGTCAAGGAGAGGCCCAGGCCGCCGTACTCCTGAGGCAGGTGAGGGGCCCAGAGCCCCATCTCCTTGACCTGCTGGCGCTTGGCCTGGAGGGTGGGCAGCAGCTCCCGGAAGGGGCGGTTGAGAAAGGCGTGCTCCAGGGGGATGAGCTCCTCCTGGACGAAGCGGCGCACCTGGGCCAGCAGGGCGTCCATCCGGGGTGAGCTCTCCGTGGTGGCTTCCATGACGGCTCCTTTTGCTGGTTGAGGTTACAGGCGGAGGCCGCTGCTCACGTACTGGCCGCCGTCCACCAGGAAGGTGGCCCCGGTGGTGAAGTCCGAGGCCGGCGCGGCCAGGTAGAGGGCGATGCCCGTGAGCTCCTCTGGGCTGGCCATACGCCTTTGGGGGATGGTCTCCAGAACGGCCTGGTTGATCTGGGGGTTGGACCAGATGGCGCTGCTGAAGCGGGTCTTGACGAAGCCCGGGGCGATGGCGTTGACCTGGATGTTCAGCTCCGCCAGCTCCACGGCCAACACCTGGGTGAGCATGATCACCCCGGCCTTGCTCACGCAGTAGACGCCCATGCCCGGCTGGGGCCGCTTGCCGGCGATGGAGGCCATGTTGATGATCTTGCCCCCGCCTCGGCTGCCCATGCTCTCCGCGCAGGCCTTGGCCGTGCGGAAGTAGCCCACCACGTTCACGTCCAGGATCTTGGCCCACTGGCTCTCCTCCGCGGTGAGGATGGGCCCGAAGTGGGGGTTGGTGGCCGCGTTGTTCACCAGGATGTCCACGCCGCCGAAGGCCTCCAGGGTGCGCTCCACCAGGGCCTGGACCGCCTCCGAGCTGCCGGTGTGGGCGGCCACGGCCAGGGCGGTTCCCCCGGCCTCCTGGATGGAGCGGGCCACCGCCTCCAAGGCCTCCTGTTTGCGGCTGGAGAGGACCACCTTGGCCCCGGCCTGGGCGTAGGCCCGGGCGATGGCCTCGCCGATCCCCCGGGAGGCGCCGGTGACGATGGCCACCTTGCCGGTCAAGTCGAAGTTGGATGTCGCGTTCAAGGGGTGCGTCCTTTCGGGTGGGGTGGGTGGATTGACAGCCTGCCGAGGTGACGGGTCAGAGCTTGTAGCCGATGGCCCGGAGCAGCTCCTTGCGCTTGCGGATCTCCTCCTCCCCTTCCACGCCCAGGGGCGCGTGGCCGTCCACCACCCCCAGGATGCCCCGGCCCTGGGCCGTCTCCGCCACCATCACCTGGACCGGGTTGGCCGTGGCGCAGAAGATGCGGCAGACCTCCGGCACCATCTTGATGGCGTTGAGCACGTTCACCGGGTAGAAGCCCTGGCCCAGGAAGAGGACGAAGGAGTGGCCTGCGCCGATGGCCAGGGCGTTCTGCTTGGCCAGCTCCACAAGCTCTGGGTCCGTGCCGCTCCAGCGCACCAGCCGGGGGCCCGAGGCCTCGCAGAAGGCCAGGCCGAACTTGATGCCCGGCACGGTGTTGACCAGGGCCTCGTGGATGTCCTCCACGGTCTTGATGAAGTGGCTCATGCCCAGGATGACGTTGAGTTCGTCGGGCTTCTCGATGGTCACGGTGGTCAGTTCCATGGGACGCCTCCTGTGAGATGGGATCCTGCTCTGAGAATCGGTGCCTACGTGGTCAGATGCCGCAGGG
>CAYQEB010000158.1:4833-6269 GCA_964416395.1 uncultured Caldilineaceae bacterium
GGTCAGATGCCGCAGGGCCAGATGCCACAGGCCAAAAAGGTCAGCCAGGGAGTTGCTCCCGTTTCAGCCCTCGTCGGATTCCTGGGGCTCTGTCCAGTTCTCCTGTTCGCTCTCCAGTTCGACCTTCCGCAGGTCACTGTAGGCTTCCAGGATGTCCCAGCTGTGCTTGAACTGGGGCCGTTGGGGAGCCTGCAGCTCTCTCTCCACGGCTTCGTAGCTGCCCGCAAGCCATTCCAGGATGAGGCCGGCGTCGTACAGCGTCTTGATGGCAGGCAGGCTTCGTTTGTCCCGAAGGTCCAGCAAGCCTATCACCAGGAAACTCAGGAAATCGACCAGCTTGCCGAACTGCTCTCCGTCCATCCTCTTCAGATCCCGGTCCGTCAGGGTCACCTGACCGGATTCGTCCACGGGCAACAGCTCCCGCAGGGCCTTCAGCACGGTGGGGCGCACCTCCACGTACCGGGTGGCGATCTCTGTCAAGGGGGCGATGGCGTTGAGGCGCTCTTCGTAGGGGATGCTTTCGTCCTGGAGAAGCGCCAGGAGGTGAGGGACCAGGGCTGGGCCATAGTGGCTCAAGGCAGTTTCAAACCATTCCTGCAGGAGATCCAGCCGAGGATCCCGCAGGATGGTGATGAACAGAGGGATGGCCTTGGGCTCCCGGTAGGCGATCAGAAGGTGACCGGCATGGATAGCCCGGTACCAGCGGGGATCGTCGTCACTCCAATCGGCCCTGTCCCGATCCGGTCTGCCCGATCCATCCGATCCAGCAAAGTAATCGATCTCCTGGGCCAGCCATTTCAGCAACGTGGGCGTCACCTCCTCGCGTCGCTTCAGCAGCTCCTCCAGGAGGGCGAGATCCGGGTGGCGGCCGGCCATCTCCAGCTCGTGTAGCAGCTCCTCCCCGGACATGCTGGCGTACTCTTGCGGGCTTCGCTTCTGCTGTCCTTGGTCGTTTTCCTTTTGCCTGGATTCTGCGGCCATCGTTTCCCCTTCGGCTCCCTTTCTGGCTTCCCTCCCGGCATATGATGTTCGTATCACGTCCACATCATGTCCGTGGGATCTGTCTCTGCGGTTGTCACATGGGGATCTGCAGCGGGGGCTACGCTTATTGTAAACCCTTTCCTCTCAGGGGAGAAATGTCCGGGAGAAATGCCCGGCAGAAACTACTGGCAAAATCGACCGAGCGGAATGGCCGGTCGGGGCCTGGATGGGTGCGAGAAAGCGCAAAAAGGGAGCGCCGGTATCCCGACGCCCCCTTTCGTGACCGGCAACCTTTCTGCCGGTGATGGTTGGTCCGAGCTGAACTACCCGTGGCTGCCTCGGCGGCGCATGGCTCCCACGCCCAGGACGGCCAGGATCAGGAAGGCGGCCAGCATCCCCCACAGGAGGGTGCTGTTGCTGCCTGTCTCCACCTGGCTGGCCCCGGTGACGGGCAG
>CAYQEB010000159.1:0-1726 GCA_964416395.1 uncultured Caldilineaceae bacterium
GGATTGCCCCGCCCCTCTTCACTCTTGCCGTGCGTACACCGTGAAGCCCCGTCCGCCTCGCACCACGCGATAGGGCAGGATCACGTCAAAGCGGACTCGATCCCGGCGCGGCCGGATCCGCTCCGAACTGTAGACGTTCACCTTGGGGAAGGTGAGCTCTGGGCCCCAGTCGTCCAGGCGTTGGATCAGCCCCAGGGGGAAGGCCTCGGCAAGCTCTGCCACGGCCTGCCCTTCCTCAATGGGGGCACCCGTCAGGCGCACGAACTGGCGAGGCGGCTCATCGTCCTCTGTCTCCTCAACCCAGGGCGAGCGGAGAAGCTGGATGAAGGAGCCCCGTTTGCCCAGATAGTTGAGATGGGGCAGGAGCGGCCTCACGAAGTCCAGGGTCGTCTCGGCGCCTCCGAAGGCCAGGGTCAGGGCCCCCTGCCATTGGACATACTCCCGGAAGGCGATGCTGTGCTGGAAGGGCCGCCCTCGGGAGGGGTCCCGCTCCGGCTTGAGGACCTTGCCGAAGAGGCCGCTCTGGGCCACCCACTGGGGCGGACGCAGGGCCAGCTCCAGCTCTCGGATGGCCTGGAAGGCCTGCTCTCCCTGGTCCCGGCCGTGGAGACGCAGAGCCACGTCCAGGAGACCGGTGCGCAGGGCAAAGGGTGTGGGCACGAGCAGGGACTTGCCGCCGGTGGAGGTGGCTTCGCCATGTTTCAGCGAGAAGAGCCCCACCGGCCCATACTCGCCGATCAGCCAGCGCATGGATCAACCTCCCTGGGGATGGAACATGCGGTAGGGGCGGGTGCTCTCCACCAGCTCCCGCATGATGGCGACGAACTCCGCCATGTTGTCGAAGGGGCGCAGGGTCAGGCGGCTGCCGTTGTTCAGGCTCTGGCAGATGGCGCCCAGCTGGTCCCGATAGTCCCCGGCCAGAGGGCTGAGGGCGGGGGCCGGCAGGACGCCCTGGCTGACGGTCACCGCGCCCTGGAAGGCCAGGATGTGGGGGTTCTGGGTGCCGCGCATGGCGCCGCCCGGCTCCACGTAGGTGTAGAGCACGCTCTCCAGGAGCGCCTGGTGACGTCGCAGCCGGTCCTCCTCGTCGATGGCGTACTCCTGGCTGATGTCGTTGAAGCCGATCCGGCCCAGCTCCAGGGTCAGCACCGAGGCGTAGATCCCGGAAGAGGCCGGCCGGTGGAAAATGGGCTGGGAGGTCTCCTCGTCCCCGGCGCGCTCCCGGGCGTAGCGCACGTGGAAGTAGGACTCAGTGCGCACCTTGTCCGGCAGGCCCACCACCCAGCTGAACTCGGCCACCGACTTGCGGGGGATGGAGCGGGCCCCCTGGGCGATGAGGCTGCCCTCCGTGTCGTCCAGCGCGCAGCGGTTCAGCAGGGCGTGGATGGTCTCCTCGTCGCTCTGTCCCTTGAGCCCCTTGATGAACTCCTTGTCGGCCAGGATGCGGGCCGCATCGAAGACCTGGCAGCCGGCGCAGAGGGGCAGCCCGCTCTCCCGGGCTCGGCGGTAGTAGTGCTCGGCCTGGATGTGCTTGAACATGTCGCCGCTGATGGCGTTCACCTTGTGGACGCTGCCACTCTCGTCCACCAAGGTCACGATGCGGGTCATGGTCTGGTTGCCTTCCCCGCCCTCGTTGTTCAGGGAGTGCATCTCCAGGGTCAAGCGGCCAGAGATGGAGAGGCTGTAGATGGGGATGCGGTTGTCCATGTCGTCCTCCTGGGCAGTG
>CAYQEB010000159.1:1826-6263 GCA_964416395.1 uncultured Caldilineaceae bacterium
TGTAGCGCCTCGCGATTGGCCATGATCAACCTCCCAAGTCCGGTGGTGGTGAAGGTGGGGACCCAGCGTTCGCCCTCGTTCAGGCGACGCATCAGGTCATGACTGTATCCTGCCAGGAAATCGAAGAATGCCTCCCAATCGCTGCCCGCCACAAACTCCCGATAGCGGCGCAGCAGATCGAAGCCGTCGCTGTGGCCTTCGTCGATGGAGCGGATCACGTCCAGGTGTTCCTGGATCACCTGTTGGATCTCCCGGACATCCTGTTTGCTGCGCAGCGGGCCGCTCCAGGCCGGGATCTGGAGGAAGGACTGGTTCAACATGGTGTAGGCCTGTTGGCTCAGCTTCTTGAACTGGGCCACGTAGAACCCGGCCACCACCCGTTCCGGCCGGGGCAGGGGATCCCCCCAGAGGGCGCGCAGGGCGTGTTCCGGGGTCACGTCCACGTAGTTCAACCAGGTCTTCACGAAGAGGAGCAGGCTGGTGATGTCGCTCTTCAGGCTGGTGTTGCCCCGTTCTCGCCACAGGAGGGCGCTGAAACGCCGGAACACATCCTGATGGCCGGGCAAGGGCATGCGCAGCGGGGCCAGGACGTACACCTTCCAGTCCTTGTTGTTGTCCTGGACCTGCCGGGGGGCCAGGGTTTGCCACAGCCCCATGGCCTTCAGCAGCTCCTCGGGCCAGGGGCGATCCTTGATGTTATCCATGCGCAGGGCATTGGCCTTCGGCTCGTTCTGTCCCTTGCCCTGGTGGGGGTTGAGGAGCTGGGAGGCCGTCTCCCGGATCCGCAGGCCGAGCTTCCGGGCGCGTTTCTGCCAGGCGGTCAAGAGGGCGTTGGGCTCGGCATCGGGCCGGGCGTAGAGGGCCAGGATGGTGGCCAGGGTCTCACCGAAGATGGGGCGGGTCTTGGTCCACTGCATCACGATCCGGTTGTAGATCTTCACCGCCTGCATCCGTCCATCCCCCAGAAAGACCACCGTCTGCCAGTCCGGGGGAGGTTCCAGGTCCCGGAGCTGTTGCTCCAACTCCGTGCCTCGGATCCCTTCTCCCTGCAAGAGCTGGCGCTGCTGGTTGTAGGCTCTCACCCGGGCCCAGGTCTCGTCCACGTTTCGGCAGTCCACACCCTCGGGTGGCTCTTCGTCGGCCCGGCGCAGGATGCAAGGCAGGGGTGGCCGGAAGTAGGTCGCTTGGGCCAGCCACTCCTGGGAGATGGGCTCGCTCAGGTGCACCTGGTAGTGGGGACCAGCGTCCTCCAGCCCGATCCGCCAGCTGCCTTGGCCGCCTTTCATCCGCCGGAGGATGGCGTCCAGGAGGACGGCCAGCCCGTAGGCCTCCAATACGTCCGCGTAGGTGCCTGTGCGCTTGGGCACGTAGTAGGTGGTGGTCTCGTCCATGGTTCCCTATCTTTCCCCCTGTTTGTTGGTTTCCTGGTTGGCTTCCTGGGAGTAGGCGTCGCACAGGCGCAGGGTGCGCACCACGATGAAGTAGATGAACCACCAGCGCAGATCCTCGGCCGGTGGCGGCTCCAACAGGATCCCCTCGTCGGCCAGGTCCGCGGGTTCGGACCATTCCATGACCAGCTTTTGGGCCCAGGCCGCCCAGCCGGGATCGCCGGCCGCCGTAAGGGCCTGGGCCACAGCCTGCCGGGCGCTGAGGTCCAGGCGGAAAGGCTGGACTGTCGTCGTCTGGCTGCTGTGGTGCCGGGCAATGGCCATGGCCGTGGCCTGGGCCAGCTGTCGGCGCTCCTGGAGAAAGAGGGAAGCGGCCAGGATGCCCAGGGAGGCCACCGCCCCCTCCGCGGCGTGGCTCTTGGGTTTGCCCCTCACCTTGCGGCGGGCCGCCTTGTGGTCCGGATTGTCCGGGTCGTAGTCCGTGTGGACCAGGGCGCTCAGGCCCGGCGGCAGGGGATGGCCGATGGCCTTCTGGTACCGGCGGGCCCACCGTTGCCACCGTTGATCCAGCTTGCCCACGTCATGCAGGGCGATGGCCAGGCGCACGGCCCGCTCCAGCAGGCCTGGGGGGAGCTGCAGGGGCGATCCGGCAGTTTCCAACCGTCGGCTCAGCCAGGCCAGCCGCTGCAGCAGGCGCCCGTCCCGTCCCAGGCTTGGGCCGGTGGCCTTCCCCTCCAGCACGCGGATCATGCCCTGGATGTGCTCGGGATAGGTCTCCGCCCGGTAGCCGTATTCGACCCGACCCTGATCGGCCGGCGCGGCCTGGGGAGAGCGGTAGACACCGTCGGTGGGTGCGGCTGGCTGGAAGCCTTCGTGCACCCCATAGCTGGCCAGCCGGGGGTGGATGGCGAAGAGCAGGCCGCTGCTGATGTCCTCCGGCTCTTCCACATCCAGCCAGCGGTAGCTGAGGGGAATGCGGCTCTCCTCTTCCCCGCCGATGGGCACGGGATAGCGCAGGGCCCAAGGGAGTTCCAGCTGCTCCCGCAGCTCGTTGAGCCGGGGGACCAGGCCGCGCAGGGTGCCGTGCCACAGGGAGAACCCCTCGTACTGGAAGGGGCTCTCCTCCGTGGGCGTGGCGGAATCCGGCACGTCGGCCACCACCACCGTGCGGCTGTCCACCTGGCGGATGAGCTCCCGGCGAGCGCTGGCGTCCGTCCAGACCAGGGCGTCGGTGATCCGGGCCCACAGCCGGCCGCTCTCCTCGGCCATGGCCTGGAGCAGGGCCTTGTCCGCGGGGCCGTGGGCCATCTCCACCAGCTCCTGCTCCTGGCTGAAGTGCAGCACCGCGCCGTCCCGCTCCCTCAGGCCGTCCCAGCTGCGCTGACAGACCGCGATCTCCTCCTTCGCACCGCCGTAGGGGGCATAGTTGGGGGAGCCGTCGGCCCGGTCCGGGGGGCGGTACACGAAGACGCGGCCCTGCTCCCCTGGGTAGCGGGCGCAGCGGCCGGCCCGCTGGAGCACGGCCGCGGCTGGCGCCAGCTCCGTGTGCAGGACGCCCGCGCTGATGTCCAGCCCCACCTCCACCACCTGGGTGGCCACCAGGATCAAGGATGGGGGCCTGGGCCGACTCTCCAGGGCTTTTCGGCTCCACAGGGCCTGGACCAGGGCCTCCTTGACCTGCCGGTGAGGGCGCTCGAAGCGGCTATGCAGGAGCAGGATCCAGGGGGCGTCTGCTTCGCGTAGTCGGGATAGGAGCCGGGCGACTGCCTGGTCCAGCAAGCGCCGGTGGGCCTCCATGTCCGGGGTGTGGCGCAGGGCCGCGTAGATGGGCTGGAGCTCTGGATCGTCCAGCGGCGCGGGCCGGGCCCCCAGGTCCACCAGGCCCCGGTAGAGTTCCACGGCCCGGTCCACAGTGTTGCAGATGGCCAGGGAGCGTCCCTGGTGGGCGTCCCAGACGGGCCGCGGGTGGAGGGGTTGGTCCACCGCGTGGAAGCGGCGGCGCTTGCGGGGTTTCGTTCCCCAGGCCGTCTCGATGTCCTGGATCTCCTGTTCCGACGGAAGCACCAGCTGGGCTTGCAAGAGATCGCCGATCCCCTCCAGCATGGTCTGGGAGAAGGTGGCGGTCATCAAGGTGAAGGGGGTGAGACCCTGCAGGGAGCGCAACAGCTCCAGGGTGGTTCGGGTCGCTTCCTGGGGGAAGAGGTGGAACTCGTCGAAGACTAGGTAGGAGCCGAGGACCGCCCCCACGTTCAGGTTGGCCCGACTGCTGGAGAGGCTGTAGGGCACCCCGAGAACGCTGCTCAGGGTCTGGTCCAGGGTGGCGAAGACCAGGTCGCCCAGGAGCTCTGGATCGTTCGGGTGTTCGCCGGTCTGGATGCGCACGTCCAGGGGGCGGAGGGGGGCGGGTTCGGACGCAGGCGGCGCCAGGTTGCGGTGTTCCTGCAGGAACTGGGTGGCCAGCACCCGCATGGGCACGCTGTAGATGCACTGGCTGGGGAAGGCGTCCGGGCGCTGGCGGTGAAAGGCCCGGATGAAGGGCGTCAGCGCGGCCCGGGTCTTGCCCGCGCCGGTGGGGGCCTGGAGGAGCACGGAGTGGCCATTCAGCAGATGGGTCAGGACCCGCTCTTGGAATGGGTATAGCGGCATCGTCACTCTGGGGGAGCCAAGGGTTGCCACTGGTTCATCGTCGTTCCCGGGCCGCGTCCCGGATGGCCTGCAGGTTGAGGATCTCCGCCACCTCGAAGCGGGGCGGCAGGACCCGCTGGCCGTCGGGTCCGGTCACTGGGCGCATGCGCAGGCAGGCCGGGAAGTAGCCCATGCGCCCGTGGAGCTCGGCCAGCAGGGTCACCGCGCTGAAGTTGAGGGCCGGCGGGTTGATGAGGAGGGCTTCAGTTTGCCACTCCTCGGGGGTGAGGCCGGCCGCGTCGGCCATGGTCACGATCTGGGGCGCCAGGGGCTCTCGCACGTCCACCTGGCTGGGGATGTCGATAACGCGGGCGACGGCCTGGCCGGTGAGGGCCTCGATCTGGGCCAGGTGGTCGTCGGTCAA
>CAYQEB010000160.1:0-2488 GCA_964416395.1 uncultured Caldilineaceae bacterium
CCGTCCTCCACCAGCTCCGGGATGCCGGAGATGCGGCTGGCCACCACAGGCACGCCGCTGGCCATGGCCTCCATGAGCACCACCGGGATCCCCTCCCGGCGGCCGGAGCGGGTGGGCACGCTGGGGGCGGCCAGGGCATCCACCCGCCGGAGCAGCTGGGCGATCTCGGCCCGAGTGCGACGGCCGTGGAAGTGAACCTGATCCGCCACACCCAGGCGGGAGGCCTCCGCCTCCAACATGGCCTGGTCCGGGCCGTCCCCCACCAGATGGCAGTGGACCTGGATCCCCCGCTGCTGGAGGATCTGGCAGGCCTGGAGCAGATATTTCTGCCCCTTCACCTCGTGGAGGGTGCCGATGCAGGCCACGCTGAAGGGGCCCTCGCCCTGCTCGAAAGGGGTGGCTCCTTCCCGAGGCTGGAAGACATCCGTGTCCACGCCGCAGTGGATGACCCGCACTTTCTCCTGGAACTGGGCGCCGCTCTTGGCCAGGATCAGCTCCCGGTTGTACTGGGAGATGGCCACCACGAAGGCCGCCTCCGTCACCTTCTCCCGCAGCATGTGCTGGTCCACATGCAGGTCCGAGCCGTGGGCGGTGAAGCTGTAGGGGATGCCGGCCAGGCGGTGGATCACAAAGGCGACCATGGCCGGGTGGCTGGCGAAGTGGGCGTGAACGTGGTCGATCCCCTGCAGGGCCATCCGCTCCGCGAAGTGGACCGCCTTGGGGAAGTAGAAAACGGCGCCGGCCAGGTAGCGGCGGCTGCCCCAGTTGGCCCGGAGCAGGGTCCACAAGGTGGAAAAGTAGGCCTTCGGCTTGCGGACCAGGAAACGCAGCTGGGAGCGCAGGATGGGCCAGGAAACGTGGGGCAGGAAATGGGCCCGGGCCACGTATGCCTCCGCCTCGGGATGGATCACCGTTGTCCGCTCCCGGCGCAGGGGGTAGACCTCCACCTGGACGCCCTGCTCCTCCATGGCCAGCATCTCGTACAGGATGAAGGTCTCGGTGATCTTAGGGAAGCGAGACATGATGTAGGCGATCTTGGTGGCCTGGGCGGCCGGACGATCCGCCTGACCGGTCTCCTCGCTTCCCGAGGAAGGCGATTTTTTCGTCTCCAACATTTCGTTGTCCAGGATGGTGGTCATGGCGTGTTGTCCCCAACATGGGCGGTGATAGGGCCTTCTGGGGCCCAGGCGATGCGATGATCGGTCCAGTCCGCAGTCTCTACCTGCCAGGGGAGAGGCCCGGACAGATCGAAGAGCTTCTGGGTCGAGCCCCCCTCCACCGAGACGACCCAGACAGCCCAGTCGCCTCCCCGATCCGAGAGGAAGGCCACCCATTTTCCCTCCGGTGAGAGGGCGGGCAGGCCATCCTGGCTACCGGGGCTGTTGGAGAGGTTGCGCACCCAGGAGCCGGCCTGGTCCATGACGTAGACCTCCCACTCCCCGCTCCACTGGGACATGAAGACCACCAGCCCGGCTTTGGCATCCGTGGGAATGCCGCTCACATCCTTGGAAAGCTGACGGGTCTGGAAGATTCCAGGTTCATCGGTCGGTTCTGCAGCGTACAGGCCGCAAGGATCCAACTGGATCAGGGGGTTGCAGCCCTTGAAAACGATGGTCCCGTCTTCCGTCCAGACCGGATGTGAGCCCCAGAGGGGTTCCGTACGGCCGTTGTTCCCCACCAGCCGCACCGGATCCACGTCCTGGCAAGGGCCAGCGGCGGTGGACGCAGCCCCAGGCAGACAGCGAATGGCCAGGCGCTCCCGGACAGTGGACTCCCCGGCTTCGTTCACCGGCACGGCAGTGGCCAGGACGATGGCCCCCTGACCGGGCCCGTAGTCGGGATGGGAGTCCTGGGGGGAGTCGGTGACGGAGACGAGCCGACCGGTCTCCAGGGCGTACTCGAAGAGGCCAGCCTCGCGGCTGGCGCTTCCCTGGGGCATGGACTTCAGGAGCAGGCGGCGACCGTCCTGGCGGAAGGCCGGCTGCCAGGCGTTCGGGATCCGGGCCACCGCCTCCCCTGAGGGCAGGGAGACCACGGAAACACCCGTCTCTCCTCCTGCATTTTCCTCTCCCGTCTTATAGGGCAGGGCCAGCCGCCCCTGGATCAGGTCCAGGGAAAAGCGAGGTTTCACCGGCTCGTCGTCCGCCGACTGGGCGGTGGCGGTGTAGCCCTGCCGAGGGTCGGAACGCGGGGGTGCAGGCAGGCGCACCGCGGCCGGGTTCTGCACCCGGTAGCGGGTGGTGACCGTGAGGCTGTCCCCATCCGGAAGCCGGTCGATGGGCAGTTTCTGGCTGTAGCGATCCGTGCGGTTGGCGCTCTCCGCCAGCCAGCAGAGGAAGGGCCCTGTGTCCAGCAGGGCGTAGGGGATCCAGAGCTCCACGGTCTGGCCGCCCTGGGGCCGGTAGACGCTGATGGAGGCCAGATCCTCCCATGTGCCTTTGTTTTTCGCCTTGTCCCCCTCACCGCCGGCGCCGGGCTCCGGCGCCCA
>CAYQEB010000160.1:2588-6227 GCA_964416395.1 uncultured Caldilineaceae bacterium
GCTGTGGGCGTGGCCGTGGGCGTGATCGTGGGTGTGGCCGTGGGCGTGACGGGCCCGGGCGTCTGCTCCCAGCCCTCCACCTGGTCGGCGCGCACCGGCAGCGGCGCTGCCAGAAGGAGCAGCGCCAATCCCAGAAGCGCCCAGGACAAGCCCTTTCCGCTGCTCCGAAGGCGTGCAGACGGGTTCGATTTTCGGATCGGCCCGGGAACCGGGCTGGGTGATGGATTCTGGCTTCGCATGGTGGGATGGCTTGCCTGTGGTAGGTCCAGGAAGGGAAGGCCTCGCATGCCGTCAAGGTGGCCCTGCACGCCTAGACGGTCCCTTTCGGCAATCGGGGGGTGGGCTGGTCGCACAGGGCCACGGCTTCCTTCGCGGTCCCGTTCCGCCTGGCCAGGTCCAGCTGTGGACGAGTGGGGATGGGGCCCCGGGATCGCTGGCAGTACTCGCGCCAGATGAGCGCCGTGGCCTCTCGGTAGACCTGCTCTGGGCTGCGGCTGGCGTCCACCACCACCACCTTGGGCAGGCGCTCCCGGAGCTGTTGGTACCCCTGGCGTTGGGCCTCCAGCCGCTCGGGCGTGTGCTCACCTTTGCGGGCGAAGAGGGTCTCGGCCGGGGCGTCCAGGAGCAGGACCATGTCCGGCGCTGGGCAGGCATGGGCCAGGAGCCAACGGCGCAGACGTTGCGCGGGAGCCAGGGGGCGCGGGGAGGGGAGCAGGGCGTCGTAGATGTAGCGGTCGAAGATCACCAGGCGGCGGCGCCCCAGATGGTAGCGGGCCACCAGATACCGCCCCCACAGGGAGAGCAGACGCAGGGCCAGGCCCATGCCAGGCAGCCGCTTGGATCGGTCCGCCCGCTTGGGGTAGAGCCCCATGTACGCCCGGTGGACAGGAAAGTAGAAGGCGCTCTGGATGCGGGCGGCCAGGGTGGATTTGCCAGCGCCGTCCGGAGCCAGCAGGGCCACGCTCAAGGATCGGGGCCGGCGAGCGGTGACCAGGACGGTCAGCTTGCGCAGGAGCCGCCCGCGCACCTTGCGATAGAGGGTGCCGAAGCGATCCCAGTTGGCCAGGCGTTCGGCCACAGCGCCGCTTTCCTGCAGAAGGCTGTCCCAGTCGTTGGCGTCGATGAAAGCGACGAGACGTTCCCAGCTCATGGTGGGCAGCCAGTAGCTGACCAGCAGGCTGGAGACGTAGTCACCGTTCTGGATCTGGCCCCGCAGGGTGCGGATCCGGGCCTGGCGAAAGGGGCTGAAACGCCCCTTGTCCAGCGCCCCGTGGAGGAGCAGGGTCACCAGCTCGCACTCCGGGGAGAGGACGAAGGCCTGGCCATTGTGCTGCCGGGTGGAAAGGCAGTGGATGGCCAGATTGGTCCGCAGGGCCCGGATGGGGCGGCCAAAGGCCAGCTCGGTGACCACATCCACCTTCAGCCAGCCCCCGGTGACCGGGTCGAAAGCCACAAAGAAGCGGTGGGGCTCGTAGCCCCGGCTGGGGAGCTCCACGAACTGGAGGCTGTGGACGATGCCTCGGAACTCCTCCAGCTGCTCCGGGTCGAGGAGCAGATCGACTTCGCCTCCTTTGCTCAGGAGATCCAGGCGATCGCCGTCACGCAGGACGGCGTAGGAGATAGCCGCCTGGTCCAGGGCCTGAAACAATCGGAATAGCAGTTCCTGCATGGGTCACCGTTGCACGGGTAGAGTACTTCCGGAAAGGCGGAGCAGCGAGCGCCGCCATCGGGTCAAAGCAACTTCAAGGACTTCAGGAGCGGACGTCGTTTGGCCGGCGCCCGCGGCTCCTGTTCTGGGGACGCCGCCTCCCGAGATGGCCTCTCCCGGGGTGGCGTGGGGGCCGGCATGGGAGGCTTCGTCGTGCTGCGATCGGGCAGGAGCAGGGTCCGGGACGCCTGGTTGTAGTCGAAGACGCAGCCCAGGACGTAGGCGTTGAGGGTCTGCAGGCTGGCGATGAGCTCCTTCAGGGCCGTGCGGCTGACCTTCCCCCGCTTGACGGTGATCACCACACCGTCCACCCGGGAGGCCAGGATCAGGCTGTCCGCGGAGGAAAGCAGAGGGGCGGTGGCCACGATGACGATGTCCGCCTGGTTCTTCAGCGCGTACCAGATGTCCACCATGCGGTGGGAGGTGAGCAGCTCGAACGGGTTGGAGAGGGCCGGGCCTGCGGGGAGCACCGAGAGCCCCGGCATCCAGTCCACCGGCACGGGATGCACCGGGCTCTTGACGTCCACCAGCAGGTTGCTCAGCCCGTACTGGCTGGCGATGCCGAACAGGGGCCCGATGGTGGGGTTGTGCAGGTTGGCGTCCACCAGGACCACCCGGTGGCCGGACTGGGCCAGGGCGATGGCCAGGTTGCTGGCCACCTCGCCGGCGTCGCCCTCCATGTCCGTGTCCCCCACCAGGACCGTGGGCACCGTGTTCCCGTCGGAGATGGCCAGGGGCTGTTCGCCCTCTTCCTGGGGCGAGGGCTCCTCGCCCTGGGACTCGCCTCCGTAGACCTTGGCCACGTATCCAGAGAGGAGCAGCTTGGTGCCGATGGTCCGGTAGGCCGTGGCCGCCGCGGAGTCGGGGGCCACGTAGGCCAGGAAGCGCTGAGGCCCGGAGCCGTTGAGGAGCTTGTACTTGGTGATGGCGCCCAGCAGGGGCATGCCGGTCACATGGGCCAGCTCCTCCGGCGTTTTGACCGTGTCGTCCAGGTACTCGAAGAGGAAAGCGATGCCCACGGCCAGCAGCAGGCCGAAGAGGCCGGCCAGGAGCACCGTCAAACGCAGATTGGAGTCCACCGGCTCGGCGATCACGGCGGGCTCAATGATCTTCACCTGGTTGGTGTAGCTGTTCTGGATGGTCTGGTAGAGGGTGGCCAGGGTGCGGCGGGCCTCGGTGAGGCGGCCCCGTTCCTGGGCGATCTGCTCCAGGATCAGCCGCTCCTCTGCCGGGATGGTGGTGGCCTGGAGCTTGGCCTCCAGCTCGGCCAACAGGGCTTCGCTGCTGCGGATGTCCTGCTCCAGCTTGATGGCCTGGTTCTGGATCTGCAGCTTGATCTGGTCCTCCGGCCCGTCGGTGCCCGAGGGGCTCATGGAGACCAGGGAGCGGGCCACTGCGTTGGCGATGGCGGCCGTCCGCTGGGGGTTCGCGTCCGTCACCCGGATGTTGAGGATCTGGGTCTCGGTGTCCGTCTTGACCTTGATCTTGCGCTTCAGCTCATCAGGGGTCAGATCCAGATTCAGCTCCTGGATCACCGACTCCAGGACCGGCCGGGTGGTGGCCAGCTCCGCGTAGGTCTGCATGAGCTGGCCGCCGGTGCGCAGGTCGTTGAGATCCGGATTGGGGCTGTCGATGCCCGGCCCGACAATGAGCCGAGCCTTGGCCGTGTAGGCCGGTGGCTGGCTGCGAAGGAGCATGTAGGTGATCCCGCTGGTGAAGACGGCGGCCAGCAGGATCAACCAGAGCCAGCGTCGGATGATCAGGAAATATCGTTGCTCCAAGGTGTCCATCCTCTCTCAGTTTCGTTGATTCCTGAACTCACGACCCCACTCTTCTCCCCTGGGGGGCGAACCGCCTGGCGCCCCAGGCTGGATCAGGTGGTGAACATGTCGTTCAGTTTCTTGATGCGGCGAAAACCGGCCCTGCGCATG
>CAYQEB010000161.1:0-6223 GCA_964416395.1 uncultured Caldilineaceae bacterium
CATGTACAACGAGGGCATCAGCAAGGTCGGCGACCTCCTGGACCTGGGCGTGGAGCACGACGTGATCACCAAACGCGGGGCGTTCTACAGCTACGGCGATCTCCGCCTGGGGCAGGGTCGACACAACGCCAAGATCTTTCTCATGGAGAACCCAGCGTTGGCTGGGGAGATCGACGGGCGGCTGCGCGGGATCGTGGGCCTGCCTGTGAACCTGGACCTCAAGGCGGAAGCCGAGGCCCAACTGCCGCCAGGAGCGTCAAAGGACCGATCCCAGGACGGTCAGGTCCCTGCAGCGGTCACGGAAGCCGCCTAGACAGGGACCAATTATCGGTGCAACGTGCGATCGAAAAGGCCCTCCCGCAAACGCAGGAGGGCCTTTTCGTCACATAATCACCGGGAAGAGTTCATGCACTACGCCTAAGCTGGCTCCTCCTGGAAAGGTGGCATGGCCAGCGCCAGCCCGTAGACTACCTCCGCTCCAGCGTCCAGGAGGGCTTGGGCGCAGGCTTCCATGGTGGCGCCGGTGGTGTAGACATCGTCAACAAGCAAGATGCGGCGGTTGCGCACGCTCGGATCGGCCTGGAAGGCCCCGGCCACGTTCAAGCGCCTCTCCTGGCGCGACAGGGTAGTCTGCGACTGGGTATGGCGACGCCGCGTCAACCAGGATGGCTCCACGACCAGGTCTTTCGCGTCAGCGAAGGCCACAGCTAGTAGCTCTGATTGGTTATAACCCCGCTCCGCACGCCGAGCTGGATGTAACGGTATTGGCACAATAGCATGGATAGAATTCAGCACCCGATCCCATTCCTCTGTGTCAGTGGCCGCGATCAGGTAACGAGCGAGAAGCCGCCCCAGCAGAGGAAGGCCCTCGTATTTCAATGCATGGATGGCCGCCTTCAGCGGCCCCCTGTAGAGGGCAGCAGCCCGAATGAACCGCAGCGCCACCGGAGCTCCCTCCTGGCAAACGGAGCAGAGCTCCCTGGCGCCATCTACATTCCGGCCACAGCGCAGGCAGATCTGGGGGCCTGTCGGCACAACTTCCTGGGCACAGTGAGGGCAAAACAGCCAACCCCAACGTTCACAAGCGACACAACGAGGCGGGAACAGGAGATCCAGGGCCACCTGGTTGAGGTGTTGCAAACGAGGCTTCACAAAGGCGAGCATGTTCTTGGTGGTCGAGGGTTTGAACGGGCGAGGAAGCTATCTAGAACAATCCAAGGAGAATTGCCAGTGCCGAATTGATCTCAAGGCCTGTACCTTCTTCAGGAAACCATGTTTGGAGCAGGTCATTGATCAGGGTGCGCAGATCGTCCCCCATGATCAGGAGGATGGACAGCACAACGATTCCCACCAGAATGATCATCAACGCGAATTCTATAAAACTTTGTCCTTGGCGGCCAGTCGGCAATCTGGACATCGGCAAATTCATCCCTTGTTGCCTTGAACTGCTTTTCCAGGCGTGATTCCGCAGCAAAACAAATCTCATCGACGAACCATTGTCCCAAAAAAAGGTAGGAAGTGCAAAATGCACTTCCTACCTTTCTGCTATGGAGGGACCAACAAACCAACCAGGAGGAAACACTGAAAAAGGAGGTAGATTACAAGCCAGTAGCTGTGTCCTCCAACCGAACCCAGCCGCGTCGGAGAGCCAGCACAGCAGCTTGGGTCCGATCGTTGACCGCCAGTTTCCGCAAAATACTGCTCATATGGTTCTTCACTGTCTGGCGACTGATACCGAGGATATGAGCGATCTCTTTATTGCTCGCCCCTCGAGTAATGTACTGGAGGATCTCCATCTCCCGAGGGCTGAGAGGCATGAACATTTCATCGGGCGACTCATCGAATACAGCCAGCTCCTCGAATTGGCGGAGCATCCATCGGGCCACCTGGGGCCGGTTCATGACCTCATCACCGATCACGTAGTTGTTCTTGGCCACAGCGCGAATAGCCGGGATAAGCTCGCTTGGCATCACATCCTTCGGATAATAGGCAGCCGCCCCGGCCCGCAACGCATGAAACAACTGCTCATCATCGTGATAGGCCGTAAGAATGATGACACCGACGCCGCTGCATTTGGCATTGTTCTTGATCTCCCGGGTGGCCTGGAGGCCATTCTTGGTGGGCAGGTTGATGTCCATCAAGATCACGTTAGGGACCATCTCAATAGCACGCTCGACAGCTTCGCCGCCGTCGTTGATCTCGGCGATCACCCGAAAATCCGCTTCGCCTTCCAAAACTCGCCGCAACCCCTGACCAAACAAGGGGTGATCTTCGACGATCATGATGCGGATGATCTCCTGCTCCAGGTCGCTCATCGGGCTAGTCGGGATACCAGTCATGCTTCCGCTCCGTCACGATTGATCTACATCACGATTGAACCACAGACATTTTTACGATAATGTTTGATTGGCCAATCCCGCTGGCAAATTCATTGCCTGGAGTATAACACTCACTTTCGGACCTTTCAACCGAACGTCGCCCGCTAATATACGTATGACAATACCCGTATCTGCCATTTTTCAGCCATTTCGCTCGGTTTCCCCGCGCTTTCCCCTACGCAAAAACGCGATCGCAGACAAGTTATGTCAACATAAGGGAGGCACAACAGATCCGGGGCTAGACGCCCCTTTGTTGCAGGGGAAGGTCACAGAGTGCTATAATCTTGACAGAAGTTAACCTGCGATTGCCATGAAAGGAACCGACGGTGAGCCGAGCAAAGACGCTGTACCAGTTACAGGAAGTCGACATTTTTCAAGCGAAAATCCGCCGCCGGTTGCTCACCCTCCAGAAGGTTTTAACCGAGAACGAAGCGCTCGAAAAGGCTCGAGCAGAGATCGAAAACCTGGAGGCCGAAGTGCTCAGCTGGCAACAGGCTCACCGAGAAGCTGCGCTGGAATCGGAAGGCTTGGAGGCTCGCATCCAGGAGGCCGAACAGCGCTTGATGAGCGGCGTTATCCACAATCCCAAGGAACTGGAGTCCCTGCAGGCCAGTGTGGCCGCCCTTCGCCGCCAGAAAGCAGCCGCTGACGATCAGGGCGTACAGGCTTTGGAGAAGCTGGAAAAGCTCCAAGCCTCTCTGGAAGCAAAACAGGCGGCCCTGGCGGAGCTGGAAAAGGAGTGGCAGTCGAAGCAGGCCGAACTTCAGCAGGAGCTGACGAAGCGTAAACAGGAATACGTCTACCTGAAACGCACTCGAACGGCCCTGGCCCAATCCCTGGACGAGGCTACCCGGGAGCGTTACGAGTTCCTGCGCAAACGAAAACAGGGACGCGCCGTGGCCAAGCTCGTGGACGACAGCTGCAGCGCCTGCTACATGCAGGTTCCCAAGAGCATCGCCAGCGCCGCCTACAGCGACAAGGACGAATTGGTCTTCTGCCCCAATTGCGGACGCATCCTCTGGCTCGGCTGAGCCGGGTCCCAGCCGCTTCCTACCCCCTACTCCTATCGCCCCACCCACGGAAAGTAGTACCGCCAGAGCGCATCCACCGGGATCGCCTCACCCCGTTGATCCCTCTCATTGAAATGGTGGATAAGCAGCACCCCTTGATCCTCCAAGCGAGTGAATGCCTCCCGATCGAAGGTCGCCTGGATCACTTGGCCAGGCAGATCGTAGAAAACGGGCAGACCACCTTGACCTAGGGCGGTCAGCGTCAAGCCGGGAGCGGACAGATCGTAGCGGAGAAGCCGGCTCACATCCACGATCTGCCAGCTGGGATCAGTGTCCGCGCTCCGGGCCAGGACCCAGTAGTTGAAGTTCGGATCCTGGGAGGAAAGACCGATGGCCCGGGCATCCACAGCCAGGACCATGCTGTTGGTGTGGAAGACGCCCGTGTCCAGCTCCGCGCCCGAAGCCAGGTTCAGGAAGTAGGCCAGCTCTTGGGTTTCGGACGCCACGTTTCGCACCACGCTCACAAACTGATCCGTGGGATCACCGCCCCGGAAAGCGCCCAGGCTGTCGTTGCTCACCATGTAATCCGCCTCGCCATCCTCGTCCACGTCGATGTACACCTCGAAAGCCACCTGGTTAGGTGTGGACCACTCGCCGTAGGTGACGATGCCGAACAGCACCCGCGCATCTTCCACCCTGCCCGCCTCCTGGACATCGCTAGCCACCCCCACATAGCGCAGATCCGCGTGGTCCAGGGCCACAGGGCTGAGACGCTGGTTGGGGCTGCTGAGCTGCAGCTCGAAGGCGCTGACCAGGGAAACGGTATCGGTGGGATAACGCCCCGCAGAGAGAGGCGAAGCGGTCTGCACCCCCGCGCCCACCAGGGTGATGGCGCGAGTGCCAGTCACCTGGGCGCCAAACGTCAGGCTCGCTTCCCTGGATCGCATGTCCGATGCCAGGCGGGGAACGGCGTAGAGGGGCAGGCTCAAGGACGGCGCCCCAGGGTCCTGGGGGACGAAGCGCAAGTATCCCTCTTCCCCAGGAAACCAGTGGCGAGGCAGGCCCAAGGGTTGGCCCAGGGTGGGATCGGGCACGCGCTGCAGGGCCGCCCCGTCCACGGTGAGCATCACCGGCACGTCCACCGAGCTGTAAGGCGGCGCAGTGACCAGCGGGCCGTTGGGGAAGCGCACTGCCACGCCGGGCAGGTGAACCACCGGCGTGTAGGTCAGCCGGTAGGTGCGGGTGACCCCGGCTCGGTTCACCAGCCGAGCTCGCCGCAGCAGGCTGGCCTGCCCCAGCACCCGGGGCTGACCAAAGGAGAGGTGCACCTGGCCCGGCGCGTCAGCATCGTAGACCACCTGGGCCAGCCCTTCCAGCCCAGAGAGGGCGAGACGCCCGCCCCCCACCCGACCCAACCCGTACTTGCGACTGCTCCCCGGCTGGGCCAGGAAGTTCTGGGCCTGGTTGATGAGCAGGGCCTTCAGCTCGGCCACCGACCAGCTCGGATGAAGTTGGCGCAGAAGAGCCGCGGCCCCGGCCACGTGGGGCGCGGCCATGGAGGTCCCGCTCAGGGCCCGGGAGCCGCTCCCGGAGCCGGCCTGGGCCGAGACGATGCCCTGCCCCGGGGCCACCAGGTCCGGCTTCAGCGCCCCGTCCCCGCGCCGTGGCCCCCGAGCCGTGAACGTGGGCAACGCGTCTCCCAACACAGAAGCCCCCACGCTGATGGCCCGGGCCGCGACGCTGGGCGAGCTCACCACGTAGAAGACGTCCCCCTGGTTGCCGGCCGCGGCCACCACCACCACCCCGGCCAAGGCAGCGTTGTCGCTGGCCACTGCGGAAGGATCCAGCGGCGAACCGAAAGGGGCCCCCAGGGAGAGATTCACCACGTCCAGCCGGTCGGAGAAATCCCCATCCCCGTTGGGATCCACAGCCCACTCGATGGCCGCCGTGGTCATCAAGGTGCTCCCGCCGCAGCCGAAAACCTTCAGCGCGTAGAGCTCGGCCCGGGGCGCCACGCCAGGGGCGATGCGGAAATTGTCCAGGTCCAGGGTGGCGCTGTAGGGCCCCGTGTAGGGTTTGCCCTCCCGGGTCACGCCTTGACCCCCGGCGATGCCTGCCACATGGGTTCCGTGGCCGTAGCAGTCCATGGGATCTGGGTCGGGTTGGGGCACACTCTTCTCCACCACGGAGGCGTTGTAGTCGTCCCCCACGAAGTCGTAGCCCCCCACCACCTTGGCCGTGGGGAAGGTGATCCCGGCCACCACGTCGGTGATCACCGTGGGATCGTTCTCCTCGTAGCCCTGGCCCGGGCCGCCGAAGTCTGCGTGCAGGTAGTCGATGCCCGTATCGATGATGCCGATGGAGACCCGACGTCCGTCCAGTCCCTGGGAGGCCAGGAGCCCCCAGAGGCTCGGCGCGCCCACCTGGGGCAGGCTGCGGCTCAGGGCCACTCGCTGAGGCCGCAGGCGGTGGACGGCCTTCACGCCGGGCAGGCGCTGGATCTGGGGGATGCGTTGGGCGTCCACCAGGAGCTGCACGCCGTTGTAGACCCGCTGGGTGCGGTGGAGGATCTGTCCGCCCAGCCTGGTCAGCTCAGGGAGCAAGGCCGCCTGTTCGGCCTGGATCCGGGCCAGCTGGGCCTGGGCCTGGCGGATGGCCAGGTCTCTTGCGCCCCGCGTGGCCTCCAGCGTCCTGGCGTAGACTTGCGCGGTCGGGGGCTCCACGAGCTCCACCATCACCGCCACCGGGCTGGCGGAGCCGACAGGCGCGCCAGCCAGCTCCGCGTACCGGTCCACGAAGCGGCGTTGACGCTCCTGGGGCACGGGCACAGGCTCC
>CAYQEB010000162.1:0-6195 GCA_964416395.1 uncultured Caldilineaceae bacterium
ATCCTGGCGCCGCCTCTCCTGGGCTGGATGCCCCTGGCCGAGAGTTTCTACCGGGGCATGCTGCTCCTGGTGGCCGCCTCGCCCTGCGCCCTGGCCATCGGCACCCCCGCCAGCGTCCTGGCTGGGATCGCCCAGGCCGCCCGCAATGGTGTGCTCATCAAAGGCGGCGTCCACCTGGAGAACCTGGGTGTGGTGCGGGCCATGGCCTTCGACAAGACCGGCACCATCACCGCCGGCCAGTTCCGGGTCACGGACATGATCCCCTGGGGCGACACCTCCTCGGAGGAGCTGCTGCGGGTGGCCGCGGCCGTGGAGCAGCACTCCAGCCATCCCCTGGCCCAGGCGGTGGTGGAAGCCGCCAAGACCAAGCAGCTGAGCCTGCCCGAAGTCTCCCAGGTGGAGAACGTGCCCGGCAAGGGCATCCGAGGAGCGCTGGGGGGCGATCCGGTCTGGATCGGCTCGCCGGAGCTCTTCCGCCAGTCCCAGGAGCACGAGTTGCCCCGGGAGCTCCTGGCCCAGGCCGAGGGGTTGGCGGCAGAGGGGAAAACCATCATGATCGTGGGCCGGGACGGGGCCATCCTGGGGCTGCTGGCCCTGGCCGACATGCCCCGGCCTGGGGTCAAGGAGGTGCTGCAGCGTCTGCGGGAGCTGGGCATCCGCCACCTGGTCATGCTCACCGGGGACAACGAGCATGTGGCCCGGCAGATCGCCCGCAGCGTGGGCATCACCGACGTGCGGGCCGGCCTGTTGCCCGAAGAGAAGCTGGCCGCCATCCAGGAGCTCCAGGAGCGCTACGGGGCCCTGGCCATGGTGGGGGATGGGGTGAACGACGCGCCGGCCCTGGCCGCGGCCACGGTGGGCATCGCCATGGGCGGGGCCGGCACCGCGGTGGCCCTGGAGACCGCGGACGTGGCCCTCATGGCCGACGACCTGGGCAAGCTGCCCTTCGCGGTGGGGCTGAGCCGGGCCAGTCGGGCCATCATCCGCCAGAACCTGGGCATCTCCCTGGGGGTCATCGCCCTGCTGCTCATCACCTCCGTGGTGGGGTGGATGGAGCTGAGCGGCGCGGTGGTCATCCACGAAGGAAGCACCATCCTGGTGGTGGTGAACGCCCTGCGGTTGCTACGCTATCGGGAACAGACGTGATGGGCTCCACAACCATGAACCGGCTGCTGGTCAAGCTGGGCGCTCCGGACCGCTACCTGCAGGGGGCGCGCTGGCAGCCCTGGATCCAGCGCTTCTACACCGGCCTCTCCCTCTACGATCCGGCCATCGATCTGCTCTTCCCCGATTACCGCCGGGCAGGCCAGGATCTCCTGGAAGCCCTGGTCCTGGCGCCGGATCACCGGGTCCTGGACCTGGGCTGCGGCACCGGGCTGCTCACCCTGCCCGCGGCCCGGCGCAGCCGCTTCGCGGTGGGCGTCGATCTGACCTACGCCATGCTGGAACGGCTGCAGCGCCGGGCGGGGACGGCCCTGCTCCCTCGAGTGGGGTTGGTGCGGGGCGACGTGCGCTTTCTGCCCCTGGCCGACGGGGCCTTCCAGCGGGTGGTGACCAGCTTCATGCTCCTGCACCTGACCTGGGAGGAGAAACGCCAGGCCCTCCAGGAGGCGGCTCGGGTCCTCGTTCCCGGAGGCCGCCTGGGCTGCCTGACCGGGCTGCACCGCCTGGCCAAGGTCTACCTCACCCAGGAGGAGTGGCGAACGCTCCTGCACGAGGCCGGCTTCCAGGACGTGGCCTTCCAGGAGCGGTGCGGAGCCTTCCACCTGGTCCTGGCCCGGAAGCCGGGGTAGCTGGGTGCTCCCGAGGCGCCAGGGCGGCTCAGGAGGCCAGGCCGGCCAGCGCCTGGAAGCTCTCCTTGAGCTGGGGATAGAGCCCCTGGAAGACCGCGTACAGCTCGTCGTAGAGGGCGCGCAGGCTGGGATCGGGCTGGTGAACCCGGGAAACGGGGAAGAAGTCGTCGGAGGGGAGGAGGCTGGAATGCCAGCCCAGGGAGCGCCCAGCGATCAGCGCGGCGCCCCGAGCCGGGGCGTTGCTGGCATCCGCCACCACGCGGACCGGTCGGCCCAGCGCGTCCGCCAGGATCTGAGCCCAGACGGGTGACCGGGCCCCGCCACCGGCCAGCAACAGCGGTCCCGAGCCCGAGACGCCCAGGGCCTGGTCCAGGGCGCGGTAGGCCAGGGCCGTTCCCTCCATGACCGCCCGCACCATCTCCGCCTGGCCTGTGCCCCGGGAGAGGCCCAGAAAGCAGGCCCGGGCATGGGGATCGGTGAAGGGGGAGCGTTCTCCGGCCAGATAGGGCAGGTAGAGGAGGCCCCGGCTGCCCGGTGGCGCCTCCTGGGCCAGCCGGTTCAAGGCCTCGTAGGCCAGCGGATCCCCCTCGGCCAGCACTCCCCGCAGCCACTCCAGATTGCCCCCAGCCGTCAGCATGGGCGCCACCGGAATGAACAGCTCCGGGTCCGGATGGCGCAGGAGGAAGAGCCCCCGCTCCGGAGCGGGGTGGGCCTGGGACGCCGTGGCGGCCACCCAGCCGCTGGTTCCCAGGTAGGCGTAGAGCCGGCCAGGCAGACCTGCTCCCACCCCCACCGTGGCCGCGCCCAGATCGCCCACGCCCTGGAAGAGGGGCGTCCCCTGGGGGATGCCCGTAGCCTCTGCCGCCTGGGCATGGACCTGGCCCAGGGGTGTCCCCGCGGCCTGGAGCCGGGGCAGTTTCCCCACGTCCAGACCCAGTCGGGCCAAAAGATCCGCGGCCCAATCCTTCTGGAAGAGGGCCAGAAGCCCGGTGGTGGAGGCAGTGGTGAAGTCGGTGCTGGCCACGGCCGCCAGCCGCCAGGCCACGTAGTCCTGGGCGCCCAGGAGAATGGTGGAGGCGGCCTCCAACCGCTCCGGCTGGTGACGGGCCAGCCAGCGCCACTTGGCCAGGAGACTGGCCGGCCCCTGCTCGTTGCCGGTGATGGCCACCAGCTTCGCCGGGTCCACCTGCCGGACCAGCTCCTGGGCCTCCTCTTGGGCCCGTTGGTCGGAGTAGAGGATGGCCCGCCCCAGGGCGCCTTGGCTCCCCAACAGGATGAGGTCCTGCATCTGGCCGCTGAGGATCACCCCAGCCACGGCCTGCCGGGCGCCTGGCTGGGCCTCCCAGAGCTGGGCCAGGGCGGTGCAGGTGGCTCGCCACCAATCCTCCGGCTCCTGTTCCACCACGTTCCCATCCCCGGTCAAAAGCGGATATCCCGCGTATCCACTTGCCAGGATGGCGCCGTCTCGGCCCACCAGGGCGGCCTTCGCCCCGGTGGTGCCGATGTCCACGGCTACGATGTGCATAGGCCCGTCACTCCCGGGTGATGAGTTTGCCGGGGATGGTGACCAGGTCGGTCTCGGGTGGGTTGCCGGCCAGGTAGTCGGCGATAATGGCCACCAGCTCCTTGGCCATGCCGTCGAAGTCCTGCTCGATGGTGGCGATGAAAGGGCCGCCCTTCTCGATCTCCGCTTTGGCGAAATCTGTGCCGTCGATGCCCACCACCTTGATCTCGTCCCGGCCGGCGGCCTCAATGGCCTGGACTGCGCCCAGGGCTGGCTCGTCCCAGCCGGCCCAGATGCCGGCGATGGAACCCTTCTCCGGGTAGGCGGTGAGGAGATCCTGGGTGAGGCTGCGGGCGAAGTCCACCGGGCCGGGCACCTCGATGTGTTTCTTCTCGATCACCGTGATGCCGTCGTACTTGGCGAACTCCTCCGCCGCGGCCTCGGCCCGGGCCCGCACTCCAGGATGGGGATCGTGGGTGAACATGATCACGTTGCCCTCACCGCCTAGAGCTTCGGCCAGGTAGCGGGCCGTCTCCCGGCCCAGTTGGCCGTTGTCCGAGGTGATGTTCAGGACCACGCCAGGGCCGGTGCCGGCGTCCAGGCCAAAGACGGGGATGCCCGCAGCCTTGGCGGTCTCCAGCCCCTTGGTCATCTGGGCCGGGTCACCCATGCCCAGGACGATGGCATCCACCTGCTGGGTGACCGCGTCCTCGATGCGGCTGACCAGCTCGTTGAAGTCCGCGTTGGTGTCCGTGACGGTGACGTTCCAGCCCTGCTCCTGGCCATAGGCCACGAAACGGTCGATGACGAACTTGGTGGTGGCGTTGGCCATGTACGGGGTGACCACCGCCACCGTGATGGTCTCGTCCTCGCTGCTGGCCCCGGAGGCGCCCCCGGCTACAGGCGGTGGCGGCGCGGCGCAGGCGCTCAGGGCCAGGACGGCCGCCAAGGCCAAGATCCACAGATGGGTGCGGATGGGTTTCATTGGATTTCCCCTTTCTGTATTGTGGTGTGCGAGATCCAGTGTGAGAAAAAGACGGTAGACAGCAGGTTTGCTGAACCCATTTGGGGCGGTCCAAAACCCGGTGGTCATCGTTCCCGGCGGGAGAGGCCCGAGACCAACACGGCCAGGATGATGATCACCCCGGTGAGGACGCTCTGGATGTAGGAGTTGACCCGGAGGATGTTCAATCCGTTGTTCATCACCCCCAGGAGCAGGACGCCGAAGAAAGTGCCTGGCACGTGGGCCTCCCCCTCCCGGAACATGGTCATGCCCAGGAAGACCGCCGCGATGGAGGTGAGCATCAACGGCTCCCCGGCGGTGGGGTGGGCGGAGAAGAGGCGGCTGGTCAAGACGATGCCGGCCAGGGCCGCGCCCAGCCCGGAGTAGACGAAGGCGATGAGACGCAGACGCCGCACGTTGATCCCAGCCAGGAAGGAGGCCTCCGGGTTGCCCCCCACAGCGTAGAGGCGACGGCCCAGGGTGGTCTGCTCCATGAGGAACCAGGTGACGCCCAGCACGGCCAGCATGATCCAGACCGAGTTGGGCACGGGGCCGGTCATGCCCTGGCCGATGGGACGGAAGGACTCGTCCAGGCCTGAGAAGAGGGTGGCGCCATCGGTGTACCAGAGGGCTAGCCCCCGGAAGGCGGTCATGGTGGCCAGGGTGGCCACGAAGGCCGAAAGTCCGGCATAGGCCACCAGGAAGCCGTTCAACAGGCCGGCCAACGCGCCCACACCCAGGGCTACACCGATGCTGGGCCAGAGCCCCCATCCCCGGATCAGCAGGTCCGCCACCACCACCCCGCAGAGACTGGCCAGGGTCCCCACGGAGAGGTCGAAATCTCCCACCACCATCACCACGGTCATGGCGGTGGCTACGATGGAGAGGATAGCCACCTGTTCGGTGATGTTGCGCAGGTTGTTGACGCTCAGGAAGATGCCCGGCCGCAGCAGGGAGAAGATGGCCAGCATGGCCAGGAGCCCCAGGAAGGTGCCGTAGGAGCGGAGCCACTGGCTGGCGGTCTGTCGGGAAGCCCTGGGGTGGTCAGCTTGGAGCGAAGATGGAGTGGGGTTGGCGTTGGTCTGGCTGGTCATGGCGGTTGAATTCGGGGAAGCTGAAGAACGGAAACGAAAAGAACAGATTCGGAGGTGGAAGACTGGGAGCGGAACCGAAAGGGTTCGCTATGCCTCATTCGGCTTTCGGATGTCACCCTATCACCCTGTCCGGGTCGCCCGTCACCCCGTAGCAGAGCCGCAGCACTGCCTCCTGATCCACCTGGGCCGCGTCCACCAGGGCCATCTGCCGCCCCTGATGGAGCACCAACAGACGATCCGCCAGGCCCAGGAGCTCGGTCAGCTCGGAGGAGACCAGCAGGATGGCCACGCCCTGGGCCGTGAGCTGTCGGATGATCTGGTAGAGCTCCTGTTTCGCCCCCACGTCGATGCCCCGGGTGGGCTCGTCCAGGAGGAGGATGCGGGCCTCCCCGGCCAGACACCGGGCGAAGACCACCTTCTGCTGGTTGCCGCCGGAGAGCTGGTAGACCCGCTGCTCCAGGCTGGTGGCCTTCAGGCCCAGGGCCTGACCCAGACGCCGGGCCTCGGCCAGCTCCCGCCGCCGATGAAGCAGGAACCCGCCCCGAGCAAAGCGGGCCAGGTGGGTCAAGGTGATGTTCTCGAAGATGGGTCGGGACAGGATCAGCCCCTGGCTGCGCCTCTCTTCTGGAACCAGCGCAATGCCCAGGCGGAAGGCCTCCTGGGGCGAGCGGGGGCGCACAGGCGCCAGCGCGCCGTCTTCCCGCCGGATCGACAACGTGCCCGCCTGCACAGGGGAGGCTCCGAAGATCATGCGCAGCAACTCGGAACGCCCGGCCCCCACCAGGCCCGCCACCCCCAGCA
>CAYQEB010000163.1:0-4044 GCA_964416395.1 uncultured Caldilineaceae bacterium
ATCACCGAGATGGACAACGTGCTCTTCTCCAGCCTGACCATGAACACCCAGCCCCTGCACCTGAACCAGGACTTCGCTCAGCGGGAGAGCCCCTTCGGCCAGCGCATTGTGAACGGCATCTTCACCCTGGGCTTGGCGGTGGGCATCACCGTGCCCGAGCTCACGGAGGGCACCATCGTGGCCAACCTGGGCTACGAGCGGGTGGTCCATCCCCGGCCCATGTTCCACGGGGACACCCTCTACGTGGAGACCGAAGTGCTCTCCAAGCGGGAGTCTCGCTCCAAGCCGGATCGGGGCATCGTGCGCTTCCGTCATGTGGGGCGCAACCAGCGGGGCGAGGTGGTCCTGGAGTTCGAGCGCACGGTGTTGGTCTGGAAGCGACCAGAGAACCAGCCAGAGCACCGGCCAGAGAGCCTGTCCGGGGACCAGCCTGAGGGCCAGTCCGGGGAGCAACCGGAGAGCCAGTGAGGAGGCGGCGGCCATGCAGCTTTCGGAGGAGCGTTTCACCCTGCGTCGTTCCCTGCTCTTCATGCCTGGGGACAGCCTGCGCAAGATCCAGAAGGCGACCAGCCTGGAGACGGACTGCGTGATCATGGACCTGGAGGACGGGGTGGCGGTGAGCCAGAAGGCCCTGGCCCGACAGACGGTGGCGGAGGCGCTCCGCACCCTGGATTTCGGCTCCCGGGAGCGGCTGGTGCGCATCAATCCACCGGACACCCCTTGGATGGAGGAGGACCTGGCCGTCACCCTGCCCGCCCGACCGGACGGCTATGTCCTGCCCAAGGTCCAGTCCCCGGAGGAGATCCGGGCGGTGAGTCGGCGCCTGGCCCAGGCTGAGGAGCATCACGGCTGGCCGCCGGGCTCCCTGGCCCTGCTGGCCGTGGTGGAGACGGCCCGGGGCATCCTGGCGCTGCCGGAGATCGCTCGGGCGGCGCCGCGGCTCCAGGCCCTCATGTTCGGCGCGGAGGACCTGGCCGGGGACGTGGGCGCTCGCCGCACCCGGGAGGGCTGGGAGGTCTTCCACGCCCGCAGCCGGGTGGTCCTGGTGGCCGCGGCCCAGGGCCTCCAGGCCATCGACATGGTCTTTGTGGACCTGGCTGACCTGGCCGGGTTGGAGGCGGAGTGCGCCTTCGGTCGGCAGCTGGGCTACACGGGCAAAATGGCCATCCATCCCCGTCAGCTGCCGGTGATCAATCGCCTTTTCTCCCCGGCTCCGGAGGAGATCCGGCAGGCTCAGGCCCTGCTCCAGGCCTTCCAGGAGCAGGAGGCCGCGGGCAGCGGGGTCTTCGAGTGGCAGGGAAAGATGGTGGATCGGCCCATGGTGCGGGCGGCCCAGCGGATTCTGGCCCAGGCTCGGGCCGCGGGGCTGATCTGACGAGGGGCCTGGCTGGGCTGTCCTGGAACGCAAAAAGGCCGGCGACGGATGTCCGTGGCCGGCCTTCTCTTTTGTGTGGATGTCCGCCGCTGCCCGGCGCCTGGTCGGGCGCTTGCCCGGTCGCGCCTACCCTGTCACTTCCGCACCGGGCGGATGCCCAGGTAGTTCTGTCGGCTGCTCAGCACCCGCAAGATGGTCTCCGGGGACTTCCAGGGCAGGAGCTGGTGTAGCTCCAGGGGGGTGAGAGGGGTGTTGTTGTTGGCCAGGAAGATGCGGAAGCAGGCGGCGAGCAGGGGCAGCCGCTCGTTGACGTAGTCGGGATCGCTGGCGCAGCGGGTGCGCAGGCACTCGAAGAGGGCGTCCGTACGGTGCACCTCGCCGGTCTCCGGGTCCACCCAGTCCACGTCCTCGGTGTTGCGGTGGTCCGGGAAGCGATCCCGGCACTCGTCACAGAGCTGATCTCGCAGGTAGATGCGGAAATCCCGGCCGCTCTTCTCCCACCAGTCGTAGTCGATGTGGAACTTGGTGTCCAGGGTCGGTCGGTACCAGGAGACTTTGGGTTTCTTCACGCTCACTGTCATGGAAAACTGTTCTCCCTAATCTGAAAACCCTATGCCAGGGCAAAGAAACCGCCGCCCATGTCCTTGAACTTGCGGTTGCTGATAAGCGAGTAGAAGATGGGGCCTGGCGGGCATCGGCGCACCATGTTCACCGCGCTGTAGATGGTCTTGGCGTGGGCCGTCCCCTGGGGATTGAGCTTGGTGAGCTCCGGCACCAGCTGCTCCACGATCTCGTTGAGCCCCACGCCGGCCTGCTCCATCTGGTCGTGGAGCTGGTCCAGGGCCTTGGTGTCGTCCGCGGCCACGATCAGGTAGTCGTCGTACTCGCAGGCGATCTGGACCTTGCTCATCTCGAAGGAGAGGCGGTTGTTCTCCAGGTCGGCCTTGGCCACCCGGGCCCATTCCCGCTTCATGCGCCGGGGGCGGTAGTCGATGACCACCTCGCCCGGGTTGTTGGTCCGCTCCAGGGTGATGTGGGCGCCCACAGGCAGGTTGTGTTCGTCCATCCACTCCTTCAGGCCGCAGACATAGCGCCCTTCGTGGACCACCCAGCCCGTCCGTCGGCTGCCCCAGCGGCCGTCGATGAAGGTGACCATGGAGCGGCCGCTCTCGGCCTGGGGGAAGAAGCTGCGGGTGCGGCTGCTCAGGGGAATGGTCCCGTAACGGCGATGGGGGTAGATGAGGGCGAAGCTGGTGCTGGGGATGGCGTTGTTCATGTCCCCGGTGAAGCCGCTCTCGCCCCATTCGTCGTCCAGCTCCCACTCCAGCTGGAGCAGCTCCACGCTGAGCAACGCCCGGTTGTAGCGGATGGGCCGATAGCGCAGCAGGGGCGGGATCTCCAGGGCCTCCTTGGGCTCCAGCCGTTTGAGGAACCAGAGGTGCTCCTTGTCCCCGCCGATGCGGTCGAAGCGCTGGTCTCGGCTCAGGGCGTAGTTGAGGCTGATGATCTGCATGGGCTTGCCGATGTTCTCGTCCAGCTCGATCTCCCGGAGCAGCTCCTCGGTGGTGAGGGGCCGTCCCTCCATCTCGATCATGGCCTCGGCGATGTTCAGGTGGCCCACGTGGACCTCGGCCAGCATGTCGGAGAGGAGCCAGTAGCCGTCCACCTGGACGAACTCATCGGCTCGGGGGCCCTCCTCCAGGGCGTAGAGGAGGGCGGCCTCGATCTCATCCTTGTAGAGCTCGTAGATCTCCTCCGCAGAGAGGAGCGCGCCCTCTTCCGTCAGGTGGCCGTTGCCCTGGTTGAGCCGGTGCGGGGTCTTCAGGTCCGCGGCGAACTCCCGCACCTTCTTCTCGCCCGGGAACTTCACCTGGATGGCGGAGAACTCGCCGTGTTCCGGGTTGTGGGCCGGCCGAGCGCCCACGATCTCCCCCACCTTGAAGTCCAGGGCGGGGAAGACCAGCTTCTGGCCCACCTCGTAGTGCTCGCTGGGCTGGTAGATGGCCCCTTTGGCCAGCTCCGACTCCATGCGAGCCGCCTCTCGGCGCAGGTATTCCTGGACCAGGGCCAGGGCCAATTCCGCGGTGGTCTTGGGCGCCTGGGTGTCCAGGATCAGGTCGTAGAGAAAATCCAGGTCCTGGGGGGTGATCTCAAACTGATCCCGCCAGAAAGCCGCTGTCTGGGTTTTTCGCTGCAGCACGCTTTCCTCCTACAGGTAGCAAATTTGGGTGAACGGCCCTGGGATGGATCCAGGGAGCCGTCGCGCGTCGATGGGAATGTTGCGGAACACGCGAACCTTGCGGAACAAACACGGAAGAACAGATCCGGAAGAACAGATCCGGGAGAACAGATCCGAAGGAATAAGGACGTGAGTTGGATGCTTCCATCCCTGGGTCGATATCCCTGGGTTGGCGCCGCAAGTTTCGGCATGTAGCCCGACCTGGGATTATAACAGTCCCAGGGGCAAAGTTCAAAAAGATATGGCCATTGTCAGGAGAGAATCGGGAATATTACGCCGAAGTGCGTAGGTTTTCGGGAAGGCTCCAGGGCCGGACTCGCCCGGAAAATGGCCCAGAAATTGCCGGTTTTCTCCGCGCTCCCAGTTGAGTTTTGGCCGCTTTTGCCGTAACATGGAGACATCCTCAAGCATTGGCCCAAGCATTGGCCCA
>CAYQEB010000163.1:4144-5965 GCA_964416395.1 uncultured Caldilineaceae bacterium
CATTGGCCCACCCGTCCACCCGGCCTCCTGGTCGGGCCCAGAAGGAGCGAGGGATGAGAACGCTAGCCATGATCCTGGCCGGTGGCGCTGGCACTCGGCTCACCGTCCTCTCGGAGAAACGGGCCAAACCGGCCGTCCCCTTTGCCGGCAAGTTCCGCATCATCGACTTCACCCTGAGCAACTGCGTGAACAGCGGCATCTACACCGTGGGCGTCCTCACCCAGTATCGCCCCCACAGCCTGAACGAGCACATCGGCATCGGCAAGCCCTGGGACCTGGACCGAGCCCGGGGAGGCGTGCGCCTGCTCCAGCCCTACCAGGAGCAGCGGGGCCAGCGCTGGTATCGGGGCACGGCCGACGCGGTCTTCCAGAACCTGGACTTCATCCTGGGCCACGACCCAGAGAACGTCCTCGTCCTCTCCGGGGATCACATCTACAAGATGGACTACACCCCCATGGTCGACTACCACCAGGAGAAGGGCGCGGACCTGACCATCGCTGTGATGCCTGTGCCCCTGGAGGAGGCCCACCGGTTCGGCATCATGGAGGTGGACGAGGACGGGCGCATCGTCCACTTCGCCGAGAAGCCCAAAGAGCCCAAGAGCAACCTGGCCAGCATGGGCATCTACGTCTTCAACACCAAGATGCTGGCCAAGCGGCTGAGCGAGGGCAGCGAGGAGTCCCCTCGAGAAGACTTCGGCAAGCACGTGATCCCCGCCATGCTGGGCCTGGGAGATGGGGTCTTCGCCTACCGCTTCCAGGGCTACTGGGTGGATGTGGGCACCATCGACTCCTACTGGGCCACCAACCTGGAGCTGACCAAGCCCGAGCCGGCGCTGGACCTCTACAGCCGAGACTGGCCCATCCACACCCGCTCCCAGGAGCGCCCCTCGGCCAAGTTCACCCCCCAGTCCAAGGTCACCTCCAGCCTCATCTCCAACGGCTGCGTGGTCCGGGGATTGGTGCACAACAGCGTGCTCAGCCCCGGCGTCTACGTCAGCCCCGGCGCGGTGATCAAGGACAGCGTCATCATGAACGACACCTGGATCGGCCCAGGCGCGCTGGTGGAGCGGGCCGTGGTGGACAAGCAGGTGGTCATCGGCGCAGGGGTGGAGATCGGCCAGGGGGACCCGTCCAAGCCCAACGAGGCCATGCCCGACCGCCTCTTCAGCGGCATCACCGTCATCGGCAAGGGGGCCTACATCCCCGACGGCCTTCGCATCGGCTGCAACGTGCTCATCAACAGCGACCGCACGGAGTCGGACTTCCCGCCGGACGAGGTCAAGGACGGACAGACCATCTAGCGGCCGGTTTCCGCGCCCAGCTTCCGACTCCCAGCTTCCGACTCCCAGCTTCCGACTCCGACTTTCCAGCCTTCGCCTCCCAAGGAGGAACCATGGCCCAAGCCTTCGCGATGATCATGGCCGGCGGCGCCAGCGAATACCTGAGCGTCCTCACCGAGATCCGAGCGGAACCCGCAGTGCCCTTCGGGGGCAAGTTCCGCCTGGTGGACTTCACCCTGAGCAACTGCGTGAACAGCGAGATCTACAACGTGGCCGTCCTCACCCAGTACCGGCCCCGCAGCCTGAACGACCACATCGGCATCGGCAAACCCTGGGACCTGGACCGGGCCAGCGGGGGGGTGCGGCTCCTCCAGCCCTACCGGGGCGGCAAGTACGGGGACTGGCAGAAGGGCTCCGCGGACGCGGTGCGGCGCAACCTGGATTTCGTCACCAGCCAGAGCGAGGACCACGTCCTCATCCTCTCGGGCAAGCACATCTACCTCATGGACTACCGCCCCTTCATCGAGCACCACATCCT
>CAYQEB010000164.1:0-5917 GCA_964416395.1 uncultured Caldilineaceae bacterium
CGAGGAGCAGTACTGGTGGGCCATCATGGAGCCCAGCCCGGTGGACCAGCTCCACTTCCGGGCGGCCTACATCGTGCTCTGCAAGTATTTCAACGAGAAAAAGGGCCAGGTCTGCAAGTACGATCCGGACCGCTAGCCGGCCGCGCGGACCAGCCGAAAAGAGAACGGGGACCCCTGGATGAGCGGGTCCCCGTTTCGTTTGTGGGCAGGGATGTCCGGGCTACTGGCCGCCGGTGACGCCCAGGAAGATCTGGATGGCGTCCTCCAGCACATTGCCCACCACCTCGGTCCAGTCCGTCTCCTCCGAAAAAGTGGGCAGGGCCAGGTCCTCTGGGCTGGGGGCCCAGTTGCGCTGGGCGTAACAGCCCCCGTAGAGGGCCGTCACCAGGACCAGGAGGAAGAAGAGGCGCAGGATGCCGCGGCTGTTGCGGTGATAACGGGGCATGGATGAACCTTTTGGCCACAGAATTCGTCGTAGTATCGGCGCGGTAGTGATGCACTGTTGGGCAGCGCCGGTCCGCGGACTCCATTGTCCAGCTTTCGGGAAAAATTTGCAAAAACCGCCATTTGTGCTATACTTACCACGGTTTGCGGGTGAGTAGCTCAGCTGGTTAGAGCGCACGGTTCACATCCGTGAGGTCGGGGGTTCAAGTCCCTCCTCGCCCACCTGAAAAGAGCCCAAACAAAGGCCCTGGGGTGATCCCAGGGCCTTTGCTATGTCGTCTTTTTTATGCCGCTTTTTATGCCGCTTCTCATCGATGAAGCGCGGGCAGGTAGACGGAATACCCACCCGTCGCCTGGGCCCGAGGACCATAGACCGGCAGGGGCTGGCCCAGCTCGAAGGCGCCCAGATCCGGCAGGCCTGTGACGGGGAACGCGTCGTTCAGGTTGGCCAGCTCCACGCCCCGGTCCACAGCAGAGGAGCCGGCGACCAGGCGCAGATCCCGGCTGCCTGGCGGTGCGGCCACGTCCCAATCCTCGGGCAAGGCGGGGTCCACCAGGTCCCCGAAGCCCACCTCCACCCCGTGATCCTCCACTCCGGCCGGCAGGTCCGCTAGACGGTCGTAGCGCACGTTGTCCCACTTGAAGAAGGGGCCACCCGGCCCGATGGCCCGGGAGGTTCCCCAGGCGTCGTAGTCCAAGTCCCGGAAGCCCTCGTCGGCCACGGTGGTGAACTCGAAGGCGTAGCGGGTGCCCAGGAAGAGGTTGTTGCGCAGGACCGCGTTGCGCCACATGGCCCCGTTGTCCCCGTAGCCGTTGCCGTGCTTGACCCCCGTGTTGTGGACCACGTAGAAGCCGGTGGTGTGGTTGTGCATCTTCACCGGCGCGCTCTCCAGGTTGAAGAACTCGTTGCGGAAGATGTAGGCCGGGCCGCCCCGGATGGGCTGGACGCTCACCCCCATGCGGGCGTTCATCACCCGGTTGCGCCAGACCCGGGCGTTGGCCTGGTTGTAGTCTATCTCGATGCCGTCGTCCACGCAGAAGGAGACGTCGTTGCCGTAGATGTCGTTGCCGTAAGAAGGGCCGGTGGAAGGCTGCACGGAGATGCAGTCCCCGAAGTGGCGCACCCGGTTGTGACAGACCACGTTGCCGTCGCCCCGCAGGTCGATGCCCCGCTCCGAAGGGATGCCGCTGCCTGGCCAGGGCGTTCGCCCCAGGATCACATTGTCGCAGACGGTCTGGTTGCCCTCCAGCCCGTCCCCCCGGCGGTTGGTGATGCCGTCGTCCACATCCTGGATGGTATTCTCCTGGATCAGGATCGCTCGGCTGTGCTGGGCGTCGATGCCCCAGTGGCCGTTCTGGATGGTCAGCCCCTTCAGGATCACGTGTTGGATAGTGCGGTCGTAGCGGCCCAGGGTCACCACGCCCCGGTCCGTGCCCTGACCGTCGATGATGGAACGGCCGCCCCCAGCCCCCAGGAAGGTGATGGGGTGGCCAGGAGCGCCGCTGGCCAGCAGCTGGAAGGGTGCGTAGGTCCCTGGCCCCACCTGGAAAGTGTCCCCAGGCTGGGCTGCATCCGCGGCGGCCTGCAGGCCCAGGAAGGGGTTGCCCGACGTGCCGTCGCCGCCACCCTGGCCGGGGACCACGTAGAGAACCCGGCCAGCCGGATCCGGCTGGGGCCAGCTGCGGGTGGTGGCGGTGACGACCCGGGTCTCGTCGCCGCCGTCCGGGTCCGTGAGGGTCAGGCGCAGCTCGTAGGTGCGGCCCGGCTCCAGGAAGAGGGCGCTGGCGGCCCAGTAGTTCAGGTTCAGAGGGCCGTCCTGGACGTAGAGGGTGGGGTAAGCTCGCATGGCCGGCGCTCCGGCCTGCCAGGCAGCCTCTCCCAGGGGGCGGAATTCCAGGAGCAACTGGCTGTCCAGGTCGTCGTCCCCCTGGATCCACCAGAGCGCGCCCAGGTGCTGGAAGGTGGCGTCCACCTGGATCGCCCCGGGCTGCACCGGATCCCCGGCCGGGGATGCCAGGGTGAGGCCCCGCCCCAGGGCCAGGAGCAGGATGGCCAGGATCAGTGCGAGGGCCGGCCAGAGGGTTTGCCGGTGGATTTGCCGGTGGGTCTGCTTGTCCATGGGGGGCAGCCTCCCTGGGTGAAGGAGCACGTGGCTGGATGAACGCTACCCAATGAACGCTGGCCCCTGGCCGGACGTTCCCCTCAGCGGGGCCGGATCTCCCACAGCTCCACCACCCGGTCCGAGGGGAAGCCGGTGGGGTCGAAGTCGTCCGTTTCCCGGGCCTGGCAGCCCACCCGGTCGAAAAGCTCCTCCATGGTGCGGGAGGAATGGTGCTGGGCCTCGCCCAGGGTGTGGTAGAGGTAGACCGCGGAGGGCAGGATGGCCGGGTAGCCCATCTCGTAGAGGGCGTAGGCCAGGCCCTCTTTCCGGAGGCGCGGCAGGAACTCCGCTTCCTGTTGGCGGATGGCCCGGCCCTGGTGGGTCACCTCCACCTGGAAGCGGAAGGCGAAATGGTCCCGCAGGTAGCCCTGCTCCACCAGGAAAGCCCCCAGGCGATCCAGGGCCGCCTGCAGCTGGCGGAAGTCCGCTTCCGTTTCCAGTCCAGGCGGCAGATCCAGGGCCAGGCGCTCCTCCAGGAGGCGGTAGAAGCGTTGGCCCACTGCCACCGCGAAGCCCCGGCGGGCCTGGGCCAGCTGCTCCGGATCCGCCAGACGGCTGGCCAGCTTCTCGTACGCGGAGCGGTAGAAGGCGTAGGAGAGGGCATCGAACTCCCCGGAGCGGATGCCCTCCAGGCGGATCCGCTCCGCGAAATCCCGGACCAGGTTGGACCGGGCCTCCCGGCGGTAGACCAGGGCCAGGTACTCGTCCACCAGGGCCTGGACCGGGGCCAGGTGGGTCGGGTCGTCCTGGAGGGCGCGCCATTCGGCCAGGATGGCCTGGGACATCCAGTCCAGGAAGGGGGCGCCCATGGGCCACCAGGCCTGGTAGTCGGGGTAGGGATGGGCGGCGACGACGCTGGCCAGGGTGGGTGTGGTCATGGTTGGGTCCTTTCTCGGGCGGGAGGGGCGGGCGGCGAGAGAGCCGAGGATGGAAAGTCGAAGCTGGAAAAATGCTATCGAAAACGGGAGAGCGGACGCCGCAGAGACGTCCGCTCTCATTATACACGATGGGCTGCTCCTGGCGCAGACCAGGGGCCAGGAGGCTCTTTCACCGTCGCCGCAGGTAGGGCTGGCAGCTCTGGTCCGAGCAGTGGACCAGCTTCAGGTCCCCCCCGCTGTCGTCATAGTAGACGAAGATGGGCAAGCCGTCCGCGCCGATGGTGAGGGACGTGTGTCGAGGGGCGCCGCCGATCACTGCCCTGTCGTTGAGGCGAAACGTACCGGTGCAGGTCAGGTCACGGCAGAAGCCCATGTCGACCCGGCTGCCCGTGTTCCAGGCAAAGGCGATCAGGGCCTGGCCGTTGGGGCCGACCGTGGTGGAGAAACCCTGGAACTGGGGGCCGAGACTGCCCATGGAAATGATCGTGCCCGTAGTGGCTGCGGAGCAAATGCTGTTGGTGCAGTGGGCCAGCAGGGCCTGAGAGGTGGAGCCGGTCTGACTGGCCTTGGCGTAGGCGATCACCGGGTAGTCGTCCATGAGCACGGTGATGGAGCTCCACAGGCCCACATCCTCCTCCTGGCCGTTGACGATGTCTGTGCCATCCACCACGTTGATGGTGCTGGAGTTGCAGTTCATGTTGCTGCAGCGGGCCACTTTCAGGTTGCCGTTGGTGGCGTCGTAGTAGCTGATATAGGCGTAGTTACTGTTGCTGCGCACCACCGAGGAATATTGGCCCACGTTGCCGGTGGTGTCCACCGGTCCGGAGCTCCTTAAGTTGCAGACGGCGTCGTGGCAGCGCGCGACCTTCAGATCGCCGTTGGTGGCGTCGTAGTAGCTGACGAAGGCATAGCCGTCCTCGTCGGTGGTGATGGAGGACCATCGACCCACGTCGTCGTCGAAGAGGCCGTCCATTCTCATGACACTGGCGCTGGTGCAGGCTGTGTTCCCGCATAAGGCCACTTTCAGGTTGCCGTTGGTGCGGTCATAGTAGCTGATCAGCGGGTAGCCATCCCTGCCAATGGTGATGGAGGAGTATTCGCCCACAATGCCGTCGGAATCCAAGGTGGTCGTGACGCCGCTGGAGCAGGTCATGTCATCGCAGTGATAGACCTTCAGGTCGCCGTTGCTGGCATCGTAGTAGCTGATGATGGGCAGGCCGTCCAGACCGATGATGATGGCCGGATACTGGCCGACGGTGCCCGTGCTGTCCAGGGTGCGGACGATGTGGCCGGCCTGGGGCACGGCGGCCACCCGGAACTGGTTGCCGCTGAGCGCCAGGCCCTCGCCCGCGGTGTAAGAGGCGCCGTCGTCAGTCTCGCAGACCACTGTGCCGTTCTGGTTGATCTGGCGGATGCTCTGTCCGGCCGGGCAAGAGCCGGAGACCCGACTCTGGACGGTGCTCGTCTCCACGTTGAACTGGGTTCCGGACAGGCTGAGACCCGCGCCGGCACTGTAGGTGGTGTCGTTGTCCACGCCGTCGGCGAAATCTGAGGGCACACTGGTCAGGTTGTCCCAGTGGACCTGGCCCCCGCCGTTGCTGGTGTTGAGCTCCGTCTCGGTATAGTAGCGGTCGTCGTGGGTGTGGCCGCTGTCCGCCTTCCCGTTCAGAAGGGCGTCCACCTGGGTCTTGGTGTAGACCATCGTGGTGTCCAGGCTCAGGGTGACGTCGCCGCTGATGCCGCCGCCGCTGAGGCCATCCCCCGCGTGGACGGCTGTGATGTCGCCGCCCCCACCCCCGGCGCCCACGTCGTCTGTGCCGCAGACCCACGCGCTGCCGTTCCACTCCGGGATCTCGCCGCTGACGCAGGCCAGGCTGGCCAGGGTGTCATTGTCCCCGTCGTCCAGCCCTGAGGGGACGCCGCTGAGTCCGTCCCAGGGGGCGGTCAGGGCGTAGGGGACGCTGGCCAGGCGCTGTCGCGGCAGGGGCGAGCCGCCATCCACCGTCACCTGGATCCAACGCTCCATCCCGCTGAAAACCGAGCTCGTCAGGGGAGTGATGTTGCCCAGCATCACCCCGAAGTAGCCGTTGTCCAGGGGGACGCTGCTGTGGATCTCTTCCCAGAGTTTGACGCCTCCGGTCTCCCCATCGTAGATGGCGAAGGTCAAGCTCACCGGTCCGGGCAGCGGGGCGCCGCTGCTGTCCGTGAGCAGCCCCTGGTAGTGGATCAAGGGCGGTGTTTCGCTCTGGGCCAGCGGGCCGGCCTGGGCGGTGTAGAAGTGGAAAGCGCCCCACAGGGCGAGGAGGATGAGGGCCATCGAGAGGGTCAAAGGTCGGACGTGGCGCTGGATTGTTTCCATTGGATTCTCCTTTCTCGGATCGACGCTTCGTGCGCATGGAAATCCCGCAATGGGGAATACAGTGCTCTGCAATC
>CAYQEB010000165.1:0-5568 GCA_964416395.1 uncultured Caldilineaceae bacterium
CACCGACGTCCACCTCCCCCAGCCCGTAGGTCGGGTCTCCTGGCCCGACGGGTCCAGTCAGGCGAGAGCGTGCGGTTACAAACCGCACCTACGTCTATCCTTACCCTCCTCCTGACAGAAACCCAACACGCGGAAACCAGGCCGAAATTTGGTGCCCCAGGCATTTCTCGGTACAATATCCGGTATGCCTTTTACCATTCGCGCCACCTGGCTTCCTGAAAAACGGATCGTGCCGGAGGGCCGGCTCTTCATCTGGGCCGAACACCCGGCGCCGGAATCCAGCAACGGAACCCCGGGCAACGGTCGAGATCGCAGCCCCCGAGTGCCCTCCCATCCCGCCCAGGTCCCGGTGGGGCAGCTTCGCCACCTGGTGGGCCAGCTCATGCCCAGCCTCCAGGACCTGGGAGCCCACCCGGGCAACGCCACAGTCTGGCTGCCCACCCAGGCCCACACCCCTTTGACCCGCCGGGGCGTCCTCCAGCAGGGCGTGGCCGTCCGAGAACGGGAAAGCGCCCCACCCATCACCCTGGCCCCCTGGCAGGTGACCGGCCTCTACCTGCCCCCCTACCCGGCCCTCAGCCTGCTCAGCCGACTCAGTCCCCAGCGTCTGGCGGAGCTGGCCGAGCCCACCTCCATCCTGCGCCACATCCGCCTGGGGAACGACCTTCTCTTCTGGGGCCACGCGGCCAAGTTCGTCCTGGAGATCCTGGCCGGACAGCACTACCTGCCCACCCTCCTGGCGGACAGCCACGGCCACTTCCACAGCGTCTGGCAGCCCTACCTGCAGGAGACCAACCTGAGCCAGCAGCTGGAGACCCTGATCCAGGCCATGCCGCCGGTCTGCCGGGGCTACAACCTGGAGCGCCCCCAGGAGGCCCCGGCCCCCAGCCACCTGGCGGAACATTTCGTCACCGTCATGGTCAACGCGGCCATCCGCCAGTGGCGCCAGGCCAGCCTGCCCGGATCCCCGCTTGGGCCGGAGAGCTCCCCGGCCCGGCACTGGATCCACCAGCTCCTGGCGCCCCAGAGCCGCCTGCACCTGCCGCCCCAGCCCGCCCACCGCCTCTACAAAGAGTGGCTCTCCTGGACCGAGCAGCTCCACGTCACCGGCGGGGAGACCAACATCCGCCTCTGCTTCCAGCTGGAGGAGCCCGACCAGGCCCGCCAGGGGACCGACTCCCAGGACGGCCAGGAACAGAACTGGATCCTGCGCTACTTCCTCCAGGCCCGGGACGACCCCACGGTGCTGGCCCCGGCCCGGCAGGTCTGGCAGGAGCACCGGAACAACCTGCGCATCGGCAAACGACGCTTCGAACAGCCCCAGGAACGCCTGCTGGCCGGCCTGGGCATGGCCGGACGGCTCTTCCCGCCCATCCAGCGCAGCCTGCGCAGCCCTCGACCGGAGATGGCCCTCCTTAGCACCCAGGAAGCCTACCAATTCCTGCGGGAGATCGGTCCTCTGTTGGAGAGCAGCGGCTTCGGGGTGATCCTGCCCCCCTGGTGGCGCACCCGCATCCACACCCGCCTGGGCCTGCGCCTGCGCTTCACCAGCCCCCAGGCCGACGGCGCCGAGCAGCAGCTCCAACGCCTGAGCCAGCCCATCCGCTTCCGCTGGGAGCTGACCCTGGGCGGCGAGCCCCTGGGGCTGGACGAGTTCGAACGGCTGGCCGCCCGCCGCTCCCCCCTGGTCCAGGTGCGGGGGCGCTGGGTGGAGCTGGACCCGGAGCAGATGGCCGTGGCCCGGGACTTCCTGGCCAGCGGCCAGACCGAGGGGCAGATGAGCCTGCTCCAGGCCCTGCGCATCGCCCAGCGTCACCAGGCCAGCCAGCCGGATCCAGGCTGGGACGGGGAGGGGCCCAGCAGTCTGCCCCAGGCCAACGCCCCGGATCTGCCCCTGGATCTCCAGCCCCTGAGCCTGTTGCCCCTGGACACGGTGGAGGTGGAGGGCTGGCTCCAGGAGGCCCTGGAGCGGCTGCGCAGCCAGGAAGCTATGGCCGAGCTCCCCGAGCCCGAGGGCTTTGTGGGCGAGCTGCGCCCCTACCAGCGCCGAGGTGTGGGCTGGCTCTGGTATCTGCGCCAGCTGGGCCTGGGCGCTTGCCTGGCCGACGACATGGGCCTGGGGAAGACCATCCAGGCCATCGCCCTGCTCCTCCACGTGCGGGAGGAGGCCCGGAAGGCGGAGCCGGCCCAGGCCGTGCCCCCGGCCCTGCTCATCTGCCCCACCAGCCTGGTGGCCAACTGGCGGCGGGAGATCGGTCGCTTCGCCCCGGGCCTGCGGGCCCTGATCCACCACGGCAGCAACCGCCTGGCCGGCCAGGAGTTCCAGGACGCGCTGGCCGAGCACGACCTGGTCATCACCAGCTACGGCACGGCCCGGCGGGACATCCAGCTCCTGAGGGCCATCCAGTGGAGCGACCTGATCCTGGACGAGGCCCAGAACATCAAGAACCCCGGCGCCAAGCAGACCCAGGCCGTGCGCCAGCTCCAGGCCCAGAACCGGGTGGCCCTGACCGGCACGCCAGTGGAGAACCGGCTCCTGGAGCTGTGGAGCATCATGGAGTTCCTCAACCCGGGCTATCTGGAGAGCCGGGAGCGCTTCCGCCAGAAGTACGTCCTGCCCATCGAACGCTACAACGACGCCCACGTCTCCCAGGAGCTGCGGCAGCTGGTGCAGCCCTTCCTCTTGCGCCGGCTGAAGACGGACCCCACCATCATCTCCGACCTGCCGGAGAAGAACGAGATGGTGGTCTACTGCCCCCTGAGCGAGGAGCAGGCCCAGCTCTACCAGCAGGTGGTTCAGGAGACCATGGACCGGGTGGAGAAGAGCCAGGGGATCCAGCGGCGCGGGGTGGTCCTGAGCCTGCTCATGAAGCTGAAGCAGGTCTGCAACCACCCGGCCCACTACCTGAAGGAGGAGGGCCCCCTGGACGGGCGCAGCGGCAAGCTCAGCCGCCTGACCGAGATGCTGGAAGAGGCTCTGAGCGTGGGGGACCGGGCCCTGGTCTTCACCCAGTTCGTGGAGATGGGCCACCTGCTCCAGCGTCACCTGGAGGCGACCCTGGGCTGCGACGTGCTCTTCCTCCACGGCGGCTCGTCCCCGGCCCAGCGGGAGCAGATGGTCAACGCCTTCCAGGAGGAGGAGAACGGGCCCAGCGTCTTCATCCTGAGCTTGCGGGCTGGGGGCGTGGGGCTGAACCTGACCCGAGCCAACCAGGTCTTCCACTTCGACCGCTGGTGGAACCCGGCGGTGGAGGACCAGGCCACGGACCGGGCCTTCCGCATCGGCCAGACCCGGCGGGTGCAGGTCTACAAGTTCGTGGTGGCCGGCACCCTGGAGGAGCGCATCCACGAGCTCATCGAGAGCAAGCAGGCCCTGGCCGAGAACATCGTGGGCAGCGGCGAGGATTGGCTGGCGGAGATCAACGCGGAGGAGCTGCGACGCCTGCTGGAGCTGCGCATGGACGGGCTGGACAGCTGATGCGCGAGCCCACATCCTGGGCCAAACCAGGGCCCAGAGGGAACCCCTGGGTCGAGAAAATCGTTAGGGGTTCGCGCAGACGATCCCAAGTTGCTCACCATCGAGAATCGATGCTATGATAGACAGACAGGAAACCAAAAAATCTTATTCCACCTGGTCGGAGCGCTGGTTCCACCTTCTGGCCGAGCAGGGCCTGGAGAGTCACCTGCTCCGCCGGGGCCGCTCCTACGTGCGCCGGGGGCGGGTGCGGGCGGTGGAGATCCAGGTGGGACGGGTCAGCGCCCAGGTGGAAGAGCCCGGCCGAGCGCCCTGCCAGGTGGCCATCTGGATGGAACGTCTCTCGGACCCGGAATGGAACCGGGTGTTGGACGTGATGGGCAGCCAGGCTCTCTTCGCGGCCCAGCTCCTCACCGGGGAGATGCCCGTCCAGGTGGAGGAGCTCTTCGCCCTGGCCGGCGCCTCCCTCCTGCCCTCTTCCCCCCAGGAGCTGGAGCACCGGTGCAGCTGTTGCCCAGCCCCAGAGCAGCCCTGCCCCCACGTGGCCGCGGTCCATCAGCTGCTGGGGCGCATGCTGGACGAGGATCCCTGGCTGCTCCTGCGCCTGCGGGGGCGGGACCGGCAGCAGATCCTCCAGGCCCTGCGCCAACGCCGCAGCAACGGCAGCGACTCCCCTGGGGCGCTCCCCATCCCGCCGGAGGAGGGCGGCTCGCTCCTCTTCGGCCAGCGGGCGACCCCCAGCCAGGAGCCGGAGGGGCCTCCCCTGACCAGCCAGCTGGATCGGTACTGGGGCAGCGCCAAGGAGCTCGCCAACCTGCGCCACCACATCGCTCCCCCGAACATCCGCCTGGCCCTGCTGCGCCGTCTGGGGCATCCCCCCTTCCTGACGGAGAGCTTCGAGACCTACGAGGCCCTGGTGGACATCTACGAGCAGGTGACCCGCCAGGCCCTGGAGATGGCCTACGCCACGGAGCCGGATGAGAACGGCGTCGACGCCCGGAGCGAGGTCAACGGCCAGGGCCAGGATACCCCCGAGAAGCGCTGGAGACCGGCCGCCTCCCCCAGCCGCTCCTGGCGCTCAGGCAACGGTTCCCAGGAGAACGGGAACCCCATCCATCCCAAACCCACCCAAAGGAAGGGCATGGAATGACCGCGGAAACGCATCGTTCGCCGTGCCGTTTCCCCCGACCCACCCTCCCCCACCCCATCCAGCTGAAGACCCTCACCCTGAGCCTGGGCCTGGCCCTGGCGCTCCTGCTGGCTGGCGCCCAGGCGGCCCTGGCCGATCCAGGGGACGCGGGGGACCTGCCCTCGTCGCCCCCGGCCTTCCAGGAGCTGGGCCAGGAACCGGTGCGCAGCCCCGGGGAGGGCCTGATCCGCCTGGATCGACAGGCCAGGCCCCACCTGGGCCAGGAGCTGTGGCAGGACGTGGCCCAGGCTGGCCGCATCCGGGAGTACGTGGTCCAGCCTGGGGACAGCCTGTGGAGCATCGCGGCCCAGCACGACCTGACCCTGGACAGCCTGCGTTGGGCCAATCCGGAGCTGCGCCGCAACCCGGACAAGCTGGCCCAGGGGCAGGTCCTGCGCATTCCACCGGTGAACGGGGCCCTCCACGACGTCCAGCCCGGGGACACGGTGGAGAGCATCGCCGCGGCCTGGAACGTGCCCCCGGAGGCCATCCGGGAGTACCGGCCCAACCGCCTGGCCGGGGATCGCCAGCCTGCACCCGGCGCGGTGGTGGTCGTCCCCTACGGCGCCAAGGAGGTGGATCTGCCCCCGCCCACGCCGGTGGCCGGCTACGCCTTCGCCTGGCCCATCAACGGCTGGCTCTCCCAGGGCTACCACCCGGGTCACCGGGCCCTGGACATCGCCGGGCCCTACGGGGCCAAAGTCTATGCCAGCCGGGCCGGCCGGGTGATCTACACCGGCTGGAACCCCTCGGGCTACGGCTACCTGGTGAAGATCCAGCACGAGAACGGGGACGTCACCTACTACAGCCACCTGAAGGGCCACTGGGTGCAGAAGGGGCAGTGGGTGGCCCAGGGCGAGCTGGTGGGGGAGGTGGGTTCCACCGGCAACAGCACCGGCCCCCA
>CAYQEB010000166.1:0-1219 GCA_964416395.1 uncultured Caldilineaceae bacterium
ACACAAGCTGCTGGTGGTCCTCCAGGCCATGGACACCGGCGGCAAGGATGGAACCATCCGCAAGGTCTTCGCTCGGGTGAATCCCCAGGGGGTGCGGGTGGCCAATTTCAAGAAGCCCACGCCGGAGGAGCTGGCCCACGACTATCTCTGGCGGGTGCACAAGCGCACCCCCGGCAATGGGGAGATCGTCATCTTCAACCGCAGCCACTACGAGGACGTGCTGGTGGTGCGGGTGCACAACCTGGTGCCGCCGGAGGTCTGGGGCAAGCGCTACGACCACATCACGGCTTTCGAGAAGACCCTGGCGGATGAAGGAACCACCATCCTGAAGTTCTACCTCCACATCAGCAAGGACGAGCAGGCCCGCCGTCTCCGGGCCCGACTGGAACGGCCGGAAAAACGCTGGAAGTTCAATCCCGGCGATCTGAAGGAGCGGGCCCTGTGGGACAGCTACATGGCGGCCTACGAGGCGGCTCTCAGCCGCACCAGCACCCAGTTCGCGCCCTGGTACATCGTCCCGGCCAACCACAAATGGCACCGGGATCTGGTGGTGGCCACCACCATCATCCAGACGCTGGAGGGGCTGGGCATGCGCTATCCCCAGCCTGTGGAGGGGCTGGACGCCATCGATCTGTCCGGTCTGTGAGGGCTCGGGAGAGCATCGCAGCGGTGGAGACGCGAAAGGCCGGAGCGATTTTGCCGCTCCGGCCTTTCGCATTCACACAAGGAGCTCCCGATGACGGGGAGGAAGCAGATCTCAGAAGTTGGCCGCCAGAGGCTGCTGGAAGAGTTCGGGCAGGCCTTCGGAGTGGGGCTGGAGGAGCTCCTGGACCGCTGTGGAGAGCTGCCAGGAGCTGGTGGGGCGAGTGAGGAAGATGTTGGCCCCCTCCTGGAGCATCTGCTGACGCAGGTGGCCCTGGCTGAGCGGGGCGATGAGGATCACGGGCAGATCCACGAGGCGAGGCTGGCTACGCAGCTCGCTCAGCAGCTGGCCCCCCTCCTCCTGGGACAGGATGGCGGCGATGAGCAGATCCACCGGCTGGCGTCGCAGCGCTTCGCTGGCTTCTGCCTGGTTCCGGGCCAGCAGCACTGTGTGGTCCCGCCGGTGAAGTTGAAGGGACAACAGCCGTCGCATGACTGGATGGCTATCGACAACGAGAATAGTGGCCATTGACTTGCTCCCTGGTGTGGTAGTGTGAGGTGCGATGTCAGGATGCAT
>CAYQEB010000166.1:1319-5566 GCA_964416395.1 uncultured Caldilineaceae bacterium
CCATCCATGACCGTCACCGGCTGGCCGTCCTCGGGGTGCTTGCCCAGCTCCTTGAGGACCCGCTTGGAGCCGCGCTTGGCCGGCGCCGCGGCCAGGAGCTCCAGGGCCCGCTCCAAGGTCACCTCCAACACGTTGTCCGGCGGCTTCAGGCTGACGAACTTGCCATCGTGGACGATGAAGGGGCCATAGCGCCCCACACCGGCCCGCACCTCCTTGCCCGTCTCCGGGTGGACGCCCAGGGTGCGGGGCAGGCTGAGCAGCTTCAAAGCCAGCTCCAGGTCCACGCTGGACGGATCCATCCCTTTCAGCAGGCTGACCCGCTTGGGCTTCTTGGCCTTCTTTCCGTTCTTGCCGGCCTCACCGTTCTCCCCCAGCTGGACGTAGGGGCCGTAGGGGCCGTTCTTCAGGTAGATGGGCAGCCCGCTCTCTGGATCGGCGCCCAGAAGCTGGGGCCCGTCCTCCTTGCGACTGAGCAGCTCCTCCACCTGTTCCGAGGTCAGATCCGCGGGGGGGAGCTTGGGTGGCAGGCTGGCTGTGATCCGCTGCCCGTTCTCCTCTTTGGCCAGGAAGGGACCGAACTGGCCGATACGGATCTCCGCCGGCAGCTCCTCCAGCTGGACCCGGCTCACTTCCCGGGGATCGATGCTGGCCTCCTTCTGCTTCACCTGTTCGGCCAGGCCGCTCTCCCCCAGGTAGAACTGGCGCAGATAGGCCAGCCAGTCCGCCTCTCCGGCAGCGATGTCATCCAGGGTCTGTTCCATCTCCGCGGTGAAGTGCAGGTCCACCAGTTTATCGAAGTGTTTCTCCAGCAAATTCGTCACCGCGAAGGCCACGAAGGTGGGCACCAGTTCCTTGCGCTGCTTGAAGGCGTAGCCCCGCTGCAGGATGGTGTCGATGATGGTGGCGTAGGTGCTGGGCCGCCCGATGCCCTCGGCCTCCAACGCCTTGACCAGGGTGGCCTCGGTGTACCGGGCCGGAGGCTTGGTCTCGTGGCCGATGGCCTCCAGCTCTCGGCACTCCACCTCCTCGTCCACAGCCAGGGGAGGCAGGGGCGCCTCCTGGCTCTCCAGCGCGGCTTCCGGATCGTCTGAGCCCTCCACGTAGACCCGGAAGAAGCCAGGGAAGAGGACCTTGCGCCCGGTGGCGCGGAAGACCGCGTCCTCCACCTGGATGGTCACCGTGGTGAAGCGCAGGCGGGCGTCGGCCATCTGGGTGGCCACGGTGCGCTTCCAGATCAGGTCGTAGAGGGCCCGCTCCTGACCGGAGAGGGGGAGCTGGTCGGTGGGCAGCATCCGGCTGCCGGCCGGGCGGATGGCCTCGTGGGCCTCCTGGGCGCCCTTGGCCTTGGTGCGGTGACGCCGAGGCTTGGCGTGCAGGTACTCCGGGCCGTAGAGCTCCGTGATCCGCTGCCGGGCCGCCTGGATGGCCTCGTCGCTCAGGTGCACCGAGTCCGTGCGCATGTAGGTGATGTAGCCGTTCTCGTAGAGGCGCTGGGCGACCTGCATGGTCTGCTTGGCGCTCATGCCTAGCTTGCGGTTGGCCTCCTGCTGCAGGGTGCTGGTGGTGAAGGGCGGGGCCGGAGAGCGCTTGGCCGTCCGTTCCTCCACGCCCGTCACCTGCCAGACGCCCTGGAGCAGCCGTTCTCGCAGGGCCTTGGCCTGGGCTTCGTCCAGGAGCAGGACTTTCTTGCCAGGAGGGATCTGGCCCGTCTGCTCGTCGAAGTCCCGGCCGGTGGCCACCCGCACCCCACCCACGGAGATGAGCTGGGCCTCGAAGCGGTGCTCTGGCCGATCCGGGCGTTTGTTCAGGTGGGCCTTCAGATCCCAGTAGCGGCCGGCCTTGAAGGCCCGGCGCTCCCGTTCTCGCTGGACCAACAGGCGCACGGCCACGCTCTGCACCCGCCCCGCGGAGAGCTTGGGGGCGATCTTCTTCCAGAGCAGGGGCGAGACTGTGTAGCCCACCAGCCGGTCCAGGATGCGTCGGGTTTCCTGGGCGCGCACCAGGTTCTCGTCGATCTCCCGGGTCTCTTCCAGGGCCTTCTGGATGGCCTCCCGGGTGATCTCGTGGAAGACCATGCGCTTGACCGGGACCTTGGGCTTGAGGAGCTGGAAGAGGTGCCATCCAATGGACTCCCCCTCCCGGTCCTCGTCCGTGGCCAGGATCAGCTCGTCCGCCTCCTTCACGGCCTTGCGCAGCTCGGCCACCACCTTCTTCTTGCTGGACGGCACCACGTAGAGGGGCTCGAAGTCCTTCTCCACGTTCACCCCCAGTCGGGCCCAGGGCTCGCCCTTCACCTTGGCCGGGATCTCGCTGGCCGAGGCGGGCAGGTCCCGGACATGGCCCATGCTGGCCTTGACCTGGTACTCTTTGGGCAGGTAGTTGCGGATGGTTTTGGCTTTGGTCGGCGATTCAACAATCACAAGTTTGGTCATCAGATCTTTCACTCGGTTCTAGGTGCATCGTGTGGTCCCGACGATCTGGGCGCCCTTCGGCGTCCGGTGTATCTACCCCAGGAACTCCACCAGGGCCTGGACGCTCTCCTCTGGGTGGCTGACCCAGAAGACGTGGCCCGCCCCTGGGATCTCCCGCAGCTCCGCGTGGGGGATCCGCGCTGCCAGAATGCGGCTGTTCTCCGGCGGGATCAATCGGTCCTCGGTACCTGTGAGCACCAGGGTTCGATGAGGGAGCTCCGGCAGCCGCTCACAAGTATCGTGGCTGTTGAGAATGGCGTCAAGTTGAGCCTGGTACGCGTGGAGCGGGGTCGGGTGCCGTAAATGTCGACGAATCCGCTCCCGCAAAAGTTCCTCGTGCTCCGCGATGAACTCCTCTGGGTAGCTGGCCGGCAGGGACCACCAGAGGGCCTCCTCTGGCTCCAGGTCCGGGCGAGGGGTCAGGTAGGCCAACACCTCGTCGCTGGCCCGGACACCGGCGCTGGGCCCACACATGGTGCATCCCAGGACCAGCTTGCGCACCCGGTGCGGATGCTCCAAGGCCACATGCTGTGCGATCATGCCCCCCATGCTCACCCCGAAAACGTGGGCCGATTCCAGCCCCAGAGCCTCCAGCAGGCCCACCGCGTCCCCGGCCATCTGGGGCAGGGAATAGGGTCCCGGCGGCTTGTCCGTGCGGCCAGCCCCCCGGTTGTCGAAGAGGATCAGCCGGTAGTGCTGGTCCAGGGGAGCGGGTGCGATGGGCTGCCAGTCCAGGATGTGCCCGCCCAGTCCCATGATCATGAGCAGGGGCTCGCCCTGACCGTGGAGCTCGTAGTACATGCGGATGTCACCAACCTGGGCGTAGGGCATGGGATTTCTCCTGGGGCAAGGTCTGTCGAGGTTGCACCAAGGCCGGCCAAGGCCGTGGCTTCTCGAGGTGGCGGTGCACAAGAGCCGTAACCGACAGAAACAGCAACTGACAGAAACGGTTTGCTATTATAGAGTACTGTCAGGATTTGTACAATCCAGGTCGAAAAACGAAAAAGCGAAACTCGAAACTGCCTGGAACCGGGAAAGCTGTCCAAACGGAAAGCCGACCTGAGGCCAGGTCGGCTTTGCTGTGGCGGGAGCGACGGGATTTGAACCCGCGACCTCTGGCTTGACAGGCCAGTGTGCTAACCGCTACACCACGCCCCCGGATCTTCTGTTGTGGCTTATCACACCTGCCAGGTTCTCTGCTGCTGAAAAAGGTTCGCCCATCTGGAGTAGATGAGCGAAGAGGTTGCTGTGGCGGGAGCGACGGGATTTGAACCCGCGACCTCTGGCTTGACAGGCCAGTGTGCTAACCGCTACACCACGCCCCCGGATAGGCCCTTGCGGCAGCTTGGAGTGTATCACCGGACCCAGGGAATGTCAAATTCCGTGGCGGATCGGGGGCCTGGAAAAGGGCGGCCAACAGGGCTGAGAAGGCCACGATCAAGCCTGCACCCCCTGAACAGGACGGGTGCAGGCCAGGAAAGGTTCCTCTCTGGTCCACAGGATCCAGGGCCCTCAGATGTAGAGATCCAGATTGGCCGTGGGGGAGGACGTCCCCTCCAGGGCTGCGTCCAAGGAGGCGACGCTGGACGCCTCGGCTGGTGGGGCGCTGGACGGGCCCAGGTCAGCCGGCTCCGCGTCGATCGCCTGCTCGGGACCGTCCAGGGCGGGCCCATCCGAGAGGGGGGATGGGCTGGACGCGAACATGGCCCCGTCCTCTTCCTGGGCCGGATCGCTGTTTTCAGCCGTGTCAGAGCCCACTTTCTCGGAACTGGCCTT
>CAYQEB010000167.1:0-5507 GCA_964416395.1 uncultured Caldilineaceae bacterium
CCTTGCCTCCTTTCCGTCTAGGGCGGGAGGCCTGGGAAGCTGGATTCCGGCGGGGGTTCGTTCCCCAGCGCCGTCCCCGGTGACGGCCCACCCCAGCTCCTCGAAAAGCCCCTCACCGCTCTCGAATGAAACCTTCTTTCAGGGCCAGCTCCCGCAGCCGTTGACGCCGATCCTGCCGCGAGCGGATATCCTGATGGTGGAGGCCGAAGCACTCGTAGATGATGGTGATATGGTTGCGAATGGTGGGCTCGGCTCGGCCCAGGCGAGCGGCGATGGCCCGCCGGCTGCGGCCCTGGATATAGAGTCCGAAAGTGGCCACGATCACCAGGCTGGACTTGCGCCGGCGGCCTGGAGGGGTCAGCTTCTCCACCAGGCGGGGAAGCGCCCGGGGGTTCAGAGGGCCATCGCGGAGCAGCTCCTTGATGATGGCCCGAATTCGGGGTTCGATCTTCCGGAAGGCTAAAGTGTCCAGGAAGGAGTCCTCATTCATGTTTTCCAGGATGTCCATAACCAGGGCCTGAACCTTGGGGGGGACATGCTGCAACAGCCCTAATAGCTCCTTGGAACCGGCGCCCTTCAGCCGCTTCACGAAGATCCGTTCCACCAGGTCCTGGTAGAGGTTCACGGTCAGGGCATGGGCGCAGACCCGAGCCATCAGGGCCGGGTGCCACCAGTGGGGGAAGTAGTCGATGTTGTTGGCGCAGGCCCAGCTCAGGGCTTGCTCCAGATATTCCTCTGCCCGCTCTGTCTGGTCCAACCCCAGATGGACGTAGGTCAGGAGGAAGCGCAGGGCCAGTTGGGACAAGCGATCGTCCGACTCGCTGTAGTAGGTCAGGCTGGCGCTGAAGATCCGCTCCGCCTCCTGGTGACGGCCCATCAGGGCATGGATGGCCCCCAGGAAGGTGTTGAAGCTGATGGCCTGCCCTTTGTCGGCGGTCTCCAGGGCCCGGTAGATCTTGGTCTTGGCCAGGCCAAAGTTGTTCTCCAGAACGTCCAGCCAGGCCGCGTTCACGTCCACCCAGTGCAAGAAGAGGTGGAAGCCCTCCTCTTGGGCGCACTCGTAGGCCTCTTCGTAGGCGATGTGGGCCTCCGGGTAGCGCCCCAGGGCGCGCAGGATATTGGCCCGCACCAGCCGATGATAGACCCGGAACTTAGCCAGATAGTTGCGGTCGGCCATGGCCGTGGCCTTCTCCACAATGCTCAAGGCCCGATCCAGGTTGCCTTGATACCACTGGACATGGGCCTCGGTGTTCAGGACCTCCACTCGGGTGCGCGCCCCCAAGTGGCCGGCTTTGATGCGCTGCCTGGCCACCTCCAGCCGAGCCAAGGCGATACGAAACTCCCCTTTCTGTTGCGCCACCAAAGCCAGCAGGCGCAGTGCCTCAAATTGACCTCTCGGTTCGTTTAATCTTTCGAAGAGGGTGAGCGCCCGTTCGGCCAGGTGCTTCGCCTGACGAAGCTGACCGGTGTCTGGGGCCAGCTGGGCCAGGCGGAGATAGATCTCGGCCTGGGTTTTCTGGTCCAGAACGCTCTCATGCATGAGGTGAGCGGCCCGGTCCAGGTGGAAGCGGGCCGTGCTCAGGTCCTCGTAGCGATGGTAGAGCCGGGCCAGGAGCAGAAGGCACTGAACCTCGTAGCTGGGCTGTTGCAGACGAGCGAACTCGGCCCGGGCCGTCTCCAGGCTCAGCGCGGCGTCGGTCAAATCGCCCAGGGCCAGGTGCGCTTGACCGGCCAGCAGCCAGAGCCGCGGCGTCTCCCTCCGGGCCTGGGGTGCCAGGGCCTTGACGAGCTCGATGAAGTGGAGCACCGTGCTCGCCTTGCCCGTGTCGATGATGTTCTCGCCATATTCCAGCAGTCTCTCCAGCGCCTTCTCGACCTCACCGGCCTGGATGGCGCTTTCGATCAGGCGGATCCAAGGGGTGGCGTGTTCGTTCTCAGGGGACATGGTGGCCTCGATGATCGGTGTGGTCGCGATGGGTGCTGGTGACAATCGCTCGTGCTACGCTACGGTCTGAAGCGTCAAGGCCAGCTCCTGGGCGTAGTCCAACAGGGCTCCCCCCATGGGATAGCTCTTCACCTGGCCCTGGGCGAAGAGCAGCGGTTCGAAGCCGAGCAAACTCTTCAGGTCCCTGGTTTGGGCGATGATCTGTCCCTGGTTTTCCAGGAGTCGGCGCAGAAATGCGTGGAGCCGGGGATCGTTCCGATATTGTTGCAGGCTGTGGAGGGGAGCGGGGATGATGAGGCAACGCACTTGGGGCAGCAGCTCCTGGGCCTGGTCCAGGGAGATGTCCGGCACCAGGGCCAGGCCGTAGGCGCCCCGGGCCTGACCGCAGTACATGCCCATCAGCTTCACCGGCAGTCCTCCTTTGCGCAGCTCGGTGACGAAGATGGTGGCAGCCACTTCATCGAAGCGGTTGCCCCAGAGGACCAAAATGTGGCTGTCAGCGTTCATGGTGCGCCATCCTGTCCACCTTGCCGCCGCAGAGAGCATGGTCAGCTTCCTTTCCTGGGTGTGGTGGAGGCTTGCCCTCAGGATAGCGCAAAACCACTGTCACTGGTCTATCATCCTGCTGTCAAGAAGCTATCGTTCTTGATCCATTTCCTTATCTCCTGATTGTCTCCTGTTGCGTCCGATGACGGCCTGAGATCCGTGGTATGCATGGAATTGCCCTGTAACGGCGATAGATGATCCTGTGACTGACCTGTAACCGAAAGGAGACGGACGACCGCTCGGTAAGCCTCTATTCGAAAAGTTTGCAGACCTCAAAAAACCGTTTGCCTTCCGGCACGATTGTGTGATATCTTATGGTGGAGTTGGCACATTTCGCTGACACAAGGTCGCACCTTTGATGCCCCACAGATCGCTCTCCTCGTCCACATTGCGCGACGCCGTCCGTCGAGCCTTCCAGGATTGGCCCAACAGCGCGCCAGACTCCCCGTTGGGCGCCTTGCGCATCGTGCGCGCCTACTGCGCCCAGACGGACCGATCCCTCGGCTACGCCATCAACCAGATCCTGCTCAACCTGCTGAACAGACTGGAAAACCAGGAGCCCGACCTGGCCCAGATCCTGCGCCTCCGCTACCTGGACCGGCTGGGGGTGGCCAAGGTGGCCAACCGGCTGAACCTCTCCGAGTCCACCGTCTTCCGCAAGCAGCGCCAGGCCCTGGCCTGGATCGCCGAGCGGCTCTCCCAGGAAGAGGAGACCGCCCAGGAGGAGCACCGGCGCCAGATCGAGGAGCGGCTGGAACCCCCCTCCTACCAGAAGCTCTTCGGGGTGGGGCCGCACCTGCGGATGCTCCAGGAGCTCCTGGAGAGCTCGGAGCCCCCCTGGATCGTGTTGCTCCAGGGCATTGGGGGCATCGGCAAGACCGCCCTGGCCGACGCCTTCGTCCGCCAGGCCCTGGAACGCTCCTTCTTCGAGGAGTTCGGCTGGGTCACTGCTCGTCGTTACCACTTCCATCTGGACGGCACCGTCACGCCTGTGGCGGATAGCATCTCCAGGGTGGCCCATCTCTGGCAGCACCTGGCCCGACAGCTCCTGGATGAGCCCCTGCCCTCGCCCTTCTCCCTGGAACAGACCATCCAGCTCTTCCGTCGTCGCCTGAAAAAGCGGAAATGCCTGATCGTCATCGACAACCTGGAGACTTTGACCGATCTGGAAGCCCTGCTGCCCATCCTGGACCGGCTGGCTCCGCCCATCAAGTTCCTCCTCACCTCCCGCCGGAGCCTGGAAAGCAAGGCGGGCATCTTCCTCTACAACCTCCAGCCCCTCTCCCAGGAGGACGCGCTGGCCCTGGTGCGCTACGAGGCCCGTCTGCGCAACATCCCAGCGTTGGCCCAGGCCTCGGACGAAGATCTCCGGGTCCTCTACCAGGTGGTGGGGGGCAATCCTCTGGCCTTGCGTCTGGTGGTGGGCCAGGTTCGGCGACACTCCTTGGCCAGCGTCCTCCAGGATCTGCAGAAGGCCCAGGGGCGCCCAGTGGAGCAGCTCTACACGTTCATCTACTGGCAGGCCTGGCAGCGCTTGAACGAGACTGAACGGCAGGTGCTCCTGGCTATGCCTCTGGCAGCGGAGAACGGGGTGGATCTGGATTTTCTGCGCAGAATCGTGGGCATGGAGGATGGCGTCCTCCACGACGCGCTGGACACCCTGACCCAGTTGAGCCTGGTGGACCACGTCTCCCTGGGCGCTAGCGAGAGCCGCTACACCATCCACGGCCTGACCCGCACTTTCCTGCTGGAGCAGGTGTTGCACTGGCAGGAGGACGATACACCAGCTGTTTCGGGGCCGGTGGAGGAATAGAGCTTCCTCCGTTTCGGCTTCCTGATCTCCTTGTGCTGACCCGACCGTACGGATCTGCGCGTTTCGTCCGCCTCTTCCTGCCCGTTCTGCCCTGGGAGGTCCAACCATGCTCGACACCCGCTATCGAGAGCTCTTCGCTGTCTATATCAGCCGGGGGGTGAGCCAGCTCTGGGAGACCCTGCAGGCCGCCGACGACCGGCCACCGCCGCTGGGAAAGCGGGTCCAAGCCCTGCAGGTGCTCCAGTTCGCCCTGAAAGTGGAGGAGACCTGGCCCATCACCCGGGAGGTGCTCTGCACCCTGTCGCCCAAAATGGAGCAGGCCGGCCATCGGGACGATTGGCGTCCCTTCCTGGAGGAGGGCATCCGGGTCTGCCAGGCCTGGGGCGACGTGGAGGCCGAGGGGGTCTTGCGCCTTCAGCTCGGGAAGCAGCATCGGCTTCGTTGCCGCTACCAGGAAGCCGCCAGGCAGTACCGGCGCAGCGGCGTGCTCTGGGCCCGTCTGGGGGATGCGCCTCGGCTGGCCCAGGCCATGAGCCAGCTGGCCTACCTGGTCCGGCTGCGCAATCGACACGAGGCGGCTCGGCGTCTGGCCACAAAAGCCCTGGCCTTGGCCGGGGATTTCGCCCCAGCTCGGGCCCACAGCCTCTTTGTTCTGGGCACCCTGGCCATCGAGTCCCGAGATTGTCGCCAGGCCGAGGCGCACTTCCGGGAAGCCCTTGCCCTGTGGGAAGAGGAGGGGGATCTGCGGCGCATCGCCCGCAGTGTGCGGGATCTGGGCACAGCCCTCTACTGCCAGCGGCGGTACGACGAGGCGCGGGCCTGCCTCCAGCGGGCCCTCGGGCTCTTCGACCAGGTGGGGGATCCCGTGCACCGGGCCGTCACCCAGATGAACCTGGGGATCGTCCACATGGTGAGCGGTCAGGAACGCCAGGCTGTGGAGCTCTTCCGCCAGGCTGAGGGCATCTTTCGGGATACCGGAGAGATGACCAGCTTGGCTCAGCTGTACAGCAACTTCGGCTACGCCTATCGACGCCTTGGACGTCTGTCTGAGGCCGCTCAGGCCTACAGCCAGGCCATCCAAACGTGGGGCGAGCTGGGCAACGTGGCCTCTCTGGTCAACGCCATGGACGGCCTGGGGCTCACCTACCGGGCCCAGGGGAACACTGCTCAGGCCGCGGCGACCTTCCAGGATGCACTGGAACG
>CAYQEB010000168.1:0-5395 GCA_964416395.1 uncultured Caldilineaceae bacterium
TGAGCTGTTCGTCGCCGGCCACCAGGGCGAGGGCGTGGGGTGTGCGTTCCACCTGTTCCTGGATGAGCTCATGCACGCAGCGGTCCTGGGGGAAGGGGTGGGCGGTGTCGTTCCACTCCACCAGGATGCGCCGCTTCTCCTCCGGGGTGAGGAGCTCCAGCCGGGTGATGGGCTGGTCCGGGTCGGCTGTGATGGCCTCCAGCAGGGTGCGGAAGTGGCCGACCATGCGCTGGATGGTCTCTCGGTCGAAGAGGTCGGTGTTGTACTCGAAGGCCCCGGCCAGCTGCCCTTCCTCCTCCAGGACGAAGAGGGTGAGGTCGAACTTGGCCGTGCCGCTGTGGGCCTCCACCGGGGCCAGCAGCAGCTCCGGCAGCTTCTGCGCCTGGACCGGAGTGTTCTGGATCACGAACATGACCTGGAAGAGGGGGGAGTGGCTCAGGTTTCGCTCCGGTTGCACCGCCTCCACCACCATCTCGAAGGGGAGGTCCTGGTGGGCGTAGGCGCCCAGGGCCACCTCCCGCACCCGCTTGACCAGCTCCCGGAAGGAGGGCTCCCCGGAGAGGTCCGTGCGCAGGACCAGGGTGTTGACGAAGAAGCCGATGAGGTTCTCGATCTCAGCCCGGTTGCGGTTGGCGATGGGCGAGCCCACCACGATGTCCTCCTGGCCGGAGTAGCGGTGGAGGAGGACCTGGAAGGCGGCCAGGAGGGTCATGAAGAGGGTGGCCCCTTCCTGCCGGCTCAGCTCCAGGATGGCCTGGGAGAGCTTCGGCGGCAGGACGAACTTCTCGTAGTCCCCCCGGAAGGTCTGCACCGGCGGCCGGGGACGGTCCGTGGGCAGCTCCAGGAGGGGCGGCGCGTCGGCCAGCTGCTCCTTCCAGTAGCGGATGTGCTGCTCCAGCACGTCGCCCTGGAGCCAGTGACGCTGCCAGTGGGCGAAGTCGGCGTACTGGATGGGCAGCTCGGGCAGGGGCGAGGGCCGGCCAGCCAGGAAGGCCTCGTAGAGGACGGCGATCTCCTGGATGAGCACTCCGGTGGACCAGTCGTCCCCGATGATGTGGTGGATGGTCAGGAGGATCACGTGGTCCTCCGGGCCCAGGCGCAGGAGGCGGGCTCGGAGCAGGGGCAGCCGGTCCAGCTTGAAGGGCTTCTGGGCTTCCTCCGCGGCCAGGCGGGGGATGAGCTCCTCCTGCTCCTCCTGGGAGAGGTGGGTCAGGTCGGTGACGGGCAGCTCCAGGGTGAACTCGGGGTGGATGCGCTGGACGGGCCGGCCGTCCACTGTGTCGATGGTGGTGCGCAGGATCTCGTGGCGGCGGATGATCTCGTTGAAAGCCTTCTCCAGGGTGGACACGTCCAGTCGGCCCTGGAGGCGCACCGACTCGGGGATGTTGTAGAAGGGGCTGTCCGGCTCCAGCTGGTCCAGGAACCAGAGCCGCTGCTGGGCGAAGGAGACGGGCATGGGGCCGTCTCGGGGGACGGGCTCGATGGGGGGTGCCTGGGTGCCCGCCTCGTTGCGCAGGGCGATCTCCACCTGCTCGGCCTGCTCCGCGATGGTGGGGGCCATGAAGAGGGTGCGCAGGGGCAGCTCCACCTGGAAGGCCTCTCGGATGCGGGAGATCACCTGGGTGGCCAGGAGGGAATGCCCGCCCAGTTCAAAGAAATTGTCGAAGACGCTCAGCTCCGCCACCCCCAGGACCTGGCTCCAGATGCCGGCCAGCACCTCTTCCGTGGCCGTGCGAGGCGGCACCACCGCCCCCTCCAGTTGCCGCTGGCTCCAGTCCGGCTCCGGCAGGTTGCGCCGGTCCAGCTTGCCGTTGGGGGTGAGGGGGATGCGCTCCAGGGGCACGAGGTAGGCCGGGACCATGTACTCGGGCAGGTGCTCCTTGAGGAAGGCGCGCAGGTCGGGGATGAGTGAGGTGGAGGGAGTCAGGTTGGTCTCAGGGCCGGCCTCGGTCGCCTCGTCCGTGGAACGTGAAGCGTGAAGCGTGGGGTCGCCCTCTTCTGCCGCCCCGTCCGTGGGCACGAAGTAGGCCACCAGCTGCTTCTGCCCCGCGGGGTTCGTCCGGGCCAGGACCACCGCCTCCTGGACCTGGGGGAAACGGGTCAGGACGGCCTCGATCTCCCCGGGCTCCACTCGATAGCCCCGGATCTTGATCTGGTGGTCCGCCCGGCCCAGGAACTCGATGTTGCCGTCGGGCAGGTAGCGGGCCAGGTCGCCGGTGCGGTAGAGGCGTGAGGAGGAAGGAGTCATGAGTAAGGAGTCGGACGTGGCGCCATCTTCCAACTCCTTGCTCCTTACTCCTTCGCTCGTCACGCCTTGCCCGACAAATTCTAGCTCCTCCACCGGCACAAACCGCTCCGCCGTCAGCTCCGGCCGGTTCAGGTAGCCCCGGGCCACGCCCGCGCCGCCGATGTAGAGCTCGCCGGGGACGCCGATGGGCACAGGCTGGCGGCGCCTGTCCAGGATGAAGGTCTGGACGTTGGCGAAGGGACGGCCGATGGGCACGATCTGGCCCTCGGACAGCTCCAGCTGACTGCTCTCGAAATAGGTGCTGTCGATGGTGGCCTCGGTCAGGCCGAAGGAGTTGATGAGCCGGGTCTCCGGCCCACAGTAGGCCAGGAAGGAGCGGTACTCCTCCACGTACCAGCTGTCCGAGCCGCAGGCCAGCACCCGCATGAAGTCCAGCCGCTGGCCGGTCTGCTCCAGGTGCTGGATCAGCTGGCGCAGGACCGGCGGCACGAACTCCGCGCACTCCACCTGCTCCCGGCGCATGAGCTCGTAGAGCTTGGCCGGCTCCAGCAGCCACTCCCGAGGGGCCAGGACCAGCTTCCCGCCGGAGCAGAGGGCCCGGACCAGGTCCCCGGAGAAGACGTCGAAGGCGAAGTTGGCCATCTGCAGGTGACTGCTCACCTGCTCCAGCCCGTAGGCCTCCTTCCAGGCGAAGAACATGTTCACCAGGTTGCGGTGCTCCACCAGGACGCCCTTGGCCTGGCCGGTGGAGCCAGAGGTGTAGATGGTGTAGACCAGGTTGTCTGGCTGCACAGGGATGCCCGGGTTCTCTGTGGGCTGCTGGGCGATGGCGGGCCAGTCGGCGTCCAGCTTCACCACGGGGATGGGAGCCTGGAGATGGGCGATGGGGAGCTGGTCGGCCAGGCTCTCCTGGGTGAGGAGGATCCGGGGGCTGGCGTCCTGGAGCATGAAGTTCAGGCGTTCCGCCGGATGGGTTGGATCCAGAGGCAGGTAGGCGCCTCCGGCCTTGAGCACGCCCAGGACGGCCACGATCAGGTGCACTGAGCGCTCCAGGGCGATGGCCACCCGCTCCTCGGGCCCCACGCCCTGCTGGCGGAGGAAGTGGGCCAGCTGGTTGGCCCGGGCGTTGAGCTCCGCGTAGGTGAGCTGTTCGTCGCCGGCCACCACGGCGAGGGCGTGGGGCGTGCGCTCCACCTGCTCCTGGATGAGCTGGTGCACGCAGCGGTCCAGGGGGAAGTTCCGGGCCGTGTCGTTCCACTCCACCAGAATCTGACGCTTCTCCGCCGGGTCCAGGAGCTCGAGCTGGTCCACAGGCTGGGCTGGATCGGCCACGATGGCCCGGAGCAGGTTCTCGAAGTGGCCCAGCATGCGCTCCACCGTGGCCCGGTCGAAGAGGTCGGTGTTGAACTCCATGGAGGCGTCCATGCCGTCCGCCTCCTCGGCCAGAGAGAGGGTGAGGTCGAAGGTGGCCGTGCCCGGGTCCACGTCGATCTGGCGCATGCGCAGGCCGCCGGGCATCTCTCCACCCCCTCGGCTCCCGGCGTTCTGGAGGATGAACATGACCTGGAAAAGGGGATTGTGGCTCATGTCCCGCTCGGGCTGCAGGGCCTCCACCAGCATCTCGAAGGGGAGGTCCTGGTGGGCGAAGGCGTCCAGGGTGGTCTCCCGGACCTGTTGGAGGAAGGTGCGGAAGGGCGGGTTGTCCGAGAGGTGGGCGCGCAGGACCAGGGTGTTGACGAAGAAGCCGATGAGGTTCTCGATCTCGGCCCGGTTGCGGTTGGCGACGGGCGTGCCCACGGTCAGGTCGTCCTGGCCGGAGTAGCGGTGGAGGAGGACCTGGAAGGCGGCCAGGAGGGTCATGAAGAGGGTGGCGCCCTCTCGTTGACTCAGGGCCTTGAGCTCGTCCACCAGGGGCTTGGGCAGTTTCCGGGAACAGGTGCTGCCCCGGGAGGTCTGCACCGCGGGCCGGGGGCGGTCCGTGGGCAGCTCCAGGACAGGCAGATCGCCCCCCAGCTGTTGCCGCCAGTAGCTCAGCTGCTCCTCCAGGACATCGCCCTGGAGCCAGTTGCGCTGCCACTCCGCGAAGTCCGCGTACTGGATGGGCAGCTCGGGCAGGGGCGAGGGCTCACCTCGCAGGAAGGCCGGGTAGATGGCCCCGATCTCACCGATGAGCACCCCCATGGACCAGCCGTCGGAGATGATGTGGTGCATGGTGAAGAGGGCGATGTGCTCGTCTGGGGCCAGGCGTAGCAGGCGCATGCGCAGGAGAGGGCCCTTGCTCAGGTCGAAGGGGCGCTTGGCCTCCTCGTGGGCCAGCCAGAGGGCCTTGGCCTCCCGCTCCTCTTCCGGCAGGTGGGTCAGGTCGACGACCGGCACATCCAGGCGCCACTCCGGGTGGATCACCTGGACGGGCTCCCCGTCCAGGGTGTCGAAGGTGGTGCGCAGGGTCTCGTGGCGACGGACGATCTCGTTGAGGGTGCGCTGCATCACCTCCACGTCCAGGGGGCCGGTCAAGCGCACCGCGGCGGGGATGTTGTAGAAGGGGCTGTTGGGCTCGAACTGGTCCAGGAACCAGAGGCGCTGCTGGGCGAAGGAGAGGGGGAAGACGTAGACCTCTTCTTCTTCCAGTTCCTCCTCGTCCCACGCCTCCGCCCAGCCTTCCTCGGGGCTCTCCTCGGCAAAGCCGTTGTCCTGGGCGGAGCTGTCCTGGCTCAACTCGTCCCGGTTCGGTTCGTCCGCAATGTGCAGCGTATCGTTCATAGCGTCGGTCATAGCATCGGTGTCACGTTCGTCGAAAGCGTCAATCACGGGATTGGGACTCCACTGGTGGTTTGCGGGGAGCCCCACTTGACGGCTCGTCCGGGAGGTCATCTGCCGGTGGGCTGGGTGGTTTACCGGCAGGTCGGGCCGCCTTTTGTCCGTTGCCGCCCTGCCCGGAGGGGCCGCTCCTGGCCGCCAGCCGGGAGCGCTTCACCCGGCGGCTCTGGCGAGAAACCCGGGTGATGCTCGGCGTTGGGGCCTCGCTCCCTCGTCGCTGGGCCACCTCCAGTTCCTGTGCGATGTGAGCGATGGAGGGGTTGTGGAAGAGGGTTCGGAGTGGGAGTTCCACGTGGAACTCGTCCCGGATGCGGGAGATGAACTGGGTGG
>CAYQEB010000169.1:0-5287 GCA_964416395.1 uncultured Caldilineaceae bacterium
CCCTGGGCATCTTCCAGATCACCGAGGCGGAGGTCAACGAGGACAACTGGCCGCCTCCCGTCGTCTGGACGCCTTCCGGCCAGTAACGCCTAGGCTCCTCAGACACGACGGTGCACGAGCTGGGGAGGGTCTCCTCCCTGGCTCGTGTGCTATTACCCAGCAGGAATCCACAGCCACCGGGGGAGAGATCCTCCCCTGGTGGCTGGCGGCACACGGTAGCCATCATTCACTGCGAGGAACCCACATGAGAGCACGTCTCTATCGCCTGAACTGGGTGGATGTCGTCCTGAACGCCCTGCGCATCGTCATCATCGTGGCGGTGATCGTGGGCGCTTTCAACACCATCACTTCGGGCAAGTACACCGGCGACCAGTGGATCAGCCTGGTCATGTCCGGGCTGGCCCAGGGGAGCATCTACGCCCTCATCGCCCTGGGCTACACCCTGGTCTACGGCATCCTGTTGATGATCAACTTCGCCCACGGCGAGGTCTTCATGGCCGGGGCCTACACCGCCTACTTCCTGGCGGCCTACTCGGCTCGGCAAGGGTGGCTGGAGAGCCAGCCGCTGCTCACCATCCTCTCCTGGATCCTGGTGGCGGCCCTGGTCTCCATGGGGGTGGCCGTCCTGCTGGAGCGGGTGGCCTACCGTCCTCTCCGGGGCGCGCCCCGGCTGGTCCCCTTGATCACGGCCATCGGCGCCTCCTTCTTCCTGCAGTACACGTTCAAGGGCCTCTACGGCTCGGCTTTCCGCACTTATCCTGAAGTGGCGGCGCTGAAGGGCTCCGTCGCGATGGGTGGCGCCCAGATCCCCATCGTGCAGATCTTCGTCTTCCTGGCCGCGGTGGTGTTGATGGTGGGGCTCTACTGGATCGTGGAGAAGACAAAACGGGGCAAGGCCATGCGGGCCGTCTCGGAGAACAAAGAGGTGGCCCGGCTCATGGGCATCGACATCGACCAGGTCATCGTCTTCACCTTCATGCTGGGCGGCGCGCTGGCCGGCGCGGCCGGGGTGATCAACGGCCTCTACCGGCCCCAGGGCGTGAACTTTTTCATGGGCTTCTTCCCGGGCATCAAGGCCTTCACCGCCGCGGTGCTGGGGGGCATCGGCAACGTGCCTGGGGCCTTCCTGGGGGGCATCCTCCTGGGGGTCATCGAGTCGTTGGGGCCCAACCTGGTGCTGGACGGGCTGGGGATCCCCGCGGCCAACCAGCTGAAGGACGTCATCGCCTTCACCATGCTGGTCCTGGTGCTGATCTTCCGACCCCAGGGCATCCTGGGTGAACGCCTGGCCGAGAAGCGAGCGTAGGAGGAGGGAAGATGAGGGAGAACCGAACGTTCCAGTGGCGACTTCTGCTCCGATTCGGCCTTCTGGCCGGGATCGTGCCCCTCTACACCGCGGCCATCGGCATGGTGGAGGTCTTCAACGCCCGGGAGGTGGTCCAAGGGCTGCTCACCCTGGGCGAGATGCTGGTGGTCTTCCCCAGCCTGGTGGTGGGCTACCTCACGGCCCTGCACCTGCGCCGAGACGGGAGCAACCCGGTGACGGCCCTGGCCAGCGCCCTGGTCACCGGGCTCATCGCCAGCCTGCCTGTGGCCCTGCTGGTGCTGATCAACGAGGCTGTTCCTCTGCGGGGGATGTTTGTGAACGTCACCCCCGCCCTGATCAAGATCCTTCTCTTCGAGCAGGAGCAGATGCTCACCGGGCTGGGCCTGCTCATCGGCGCGCTGACCCTGGCCGGGGGCCTGGGCGGCCTGGCCGCCTTCATCCCAGAGCGCTTCCGCCGCCCCTTGATCACCGGGCTGGTGGTGGTGATCCTCTCGGGCCTGCTCAGCGAGTTCATCAAGCAGATCCTGCAACAGTTCGTCAGCCGGAACGCGCTGCGCCAGATCGTGAAGGGCAAATCCCTGACCAGCCAGGCCGCAGGGGCCATCTTCGCGGTCACCTACCTGATCTCCCTCTTCTGGATCAGCAAGGGGCAGGACGTGAAGAGCTGGTACAACCGTCTGCCCGCCACGGGGCAGCGTCAGTCCCGCCGGGTGGCGAACACGGTCTTGGGGCTCTTCCTGCTGATCCTCCCCTGGATCATGGGCCCCTACCTGAGCGAGGTCATCGACAATGTGGGCCTCTACATCATCATGGGCCTGGGGCTGAACATCGCGGTGGGCTGGGCCGGCCTGCTGGACCTGGGCTACGTGACCAACTTCGCGGTGGGCGCCTACATCACCGGCGTGCTCATCTCCACCGGCCCCCTGGGCATCGGCGCCCGCCTGGGCATCGATCCGTTGAACTTCTGGATGATCATTCCCATCGCCATCCTGGCGGCCATGTTCACCGGCTTCATCTTCGCCCTGCCTGTGCTGCGCATGCGGGGGGACTACCTGGCCATCGCCACCCTGGGTTTCGGCGAGATCATCCGCCTGCTGGCCCTGTCGGACTGGCTCAAGCCCTACATCGGCGGGGCCCAGGGCATCCTCTTCATCACCAAGCCGGACCTGCCGGGCCTGGCGGAGCTGCTGCCCCTGGCCGACTGGGCCCCCAGCTTCGTGGAGATGAGCCAGAAGAAGGGGGTGCTGAATGGCCTGCTGAAGCTGCTCTTCTACGGGGAGTTCAGCGGCCCCCAGGAGCTCTACTACATCATCCTGGCCGGGGCTCTGCTCGTCCTCTTTGTGGCCATCCGGCTGAACAACTCCCGCACCGGCCGCCAGTGGATGGCCATGCGGGAGGACGAGGACGCGGCCTCCTCGGTGGGCATCAACATCACCTTGACCAAGGTGTTGGCCTTCACCGTCAGCGCTGCCTCGGGCGGCCTGGCCGGGGCCATCTTCGCCAGCAAGGTGGGCACCATCTTCCCCAACAGCTTCAGCCTGCTGGTCTCCATCAACGTGCTCAGCCTGATCATCATCGGCGGCATGGGCAGCATCCCGGGCATCGTGGTGGGCGCCCTGGCCCTCATCGGCCTGCCCGAGCTCCTGCGGGAGTTCTCCGAGTTCCGCCTGCTCCTCTACGGCGCGCTCCTGGTGGTGATGATGCTGGTCCGGCCGGAGGGGCTGTGGCCCTCCCCGGTCATCCGCCGGGAGATGCTCAGCGTGGAGGAGGAGAGCGAGGAGCCCCCGCCCTCGGACAAGGGCACGACGGAGACGCCCCAGGCCCTGCACTCCCTGTGGGAGCCCACTGACTGAGCCCACCGATTGAGAGGAGCGAACATGAGCGACAACATCCTGGAAGTGCAGCAGTTGGTCAAGCGCTTCGGCGGCCTGGTGGCAGTGGATCACCTGGACTACGAGCTGCCCCGGGGGAGCATCTGCAGCATCATCGGCCCCAACGGCGCGGGAAAGACCTCCTTCTTCAACTGCCTGACCGGCTTCTACAGCATCGACGAAGGGGACGTGATCTTCGACACCTACAGCCTGAAGGGGCTGGAGCCCTTCCAGGTGACCCGGCTGGGCATCGCCCGCACCTTCCAGAATATCCGCCTCTTCAGCAACATGACCGCCATCGAGAACATCATGGTGGGCCAGGAGCCCCACCTCCACTCCTCCTGGATCGGCGCCGTCTTGGGCACGCCGGGCACCCGCCGAGAGGAGCGCATGGTGGAGGAGGAGGCCCGACGGCTGCTCCGCTTCGTGGGGCTGCGGGGCAAAGGGGACATGCTGGCCAAGAACCTCCCCTACGGCGACCAGCGGCGGCTGGAGATCGCCCGGGCCCTGGCCAGCAAGCCCAAGCTCCTGCTGCTGGACGAGCCCACCGCGGGCATGAACCCGGCGGAGACCTTGCAGACCACCCAGTTCATCCAGCGCCTGCGGGACGAGCTGGGCATCACCATCCTGCTCATCGAGCACGACATGAAGGTGGTCATGGGCATCTCCGAGAAGGTCACGGTGCTGGACTACGGCAAGAAGCTGGCCGAGGGCACGCCCCAGGAGATCCAGAACAACCCCCAGGTCATCGAGGCCTACCTGGGCAAAGGAGCGGCCCAGCTCCTGGCCGAGGGCTGAGGGCCGAACGACCTGGCCGGGGAGGGAGAAGGCCACATCGACACCAGGGACAACCAGGAACGGAAGAACATGGCACTACTGGAACTGAACAACGTCCACACCTACTACGGCAACATCCACGCCCTGAAGGGCGTCTCCATGACGGTGGAGAAGGGGGAGATCGTCTGCCTCATCGGCGGCAACGGCGCGGGGAAGACCACCACCCTGCGCACCATCACCGGCCTACTCCGCCCCCGGGAAGGCGCCATCACCTTCAACGGGGAGGACGCGCTCAAGTACGAGGCCCACGAGCTGGTGGCCCAGGGGCTGGCCATGGTGCCCGAGGGCCGGGGCGTCTTCGCCAAGCTGACGGTGGAGGAAAACCTGGAGATGGGGGCCTATCTGCGGGACGACAAACAGGGCATCCGAGAGGACATCCAGCGCATGTACGAGCTCTTCCCCCGGCTGGGCGAACGGCGCAACCAGATCGCCGGCACCTTGAGCGGCGGGGAGCAGCAGATGTTGGCCATCTCCCGGGCCCTCATGTCCCGGCCCAGCGTCATGCTCATGGACGAGCCCTCCATGGGGCTGGCCCCGGTGCTGGTGGACTTGATCTTCGAGACCATCCAGGAGATCAACCAGCAGGGGATGACCATCCTGCTGGTGGAGCAGAACGCCCTCATGGCCCTGAACGTGGCGGATCGGGGCTACGTCATCGAGACGGGCCTCATCGCCCTGGAGGGGGACGCCAAGACGCTCCGGGACGATCCTCGGGTGAAGGAGGCGTATCTGGGAGGGTAGCTGATTAGGGGATTGGGGGATTCGTTGATTGGATGCTTGGGCGATTGGGCGCCTTGGCGCAGCGCCCCCCAACCAGTGACGCGGCGCTCCACTCGGCGGCGAGCCGGAGCGGGATGGGGCGAGACAGCCTGCTCTCAGGCCGCCTCGTCCAAGGGGATCCCAAACTCCCGGGCCTCCTCCTTGGCCCACTCGGGGATGGGGATGGGCGCGGCCACAGGCGGCAGCTTGGCCAGGTTCTCCGGGGATGGATCGAAGTGGAGCTCCTGGCTCAGCCGCTTGACGAAGGTCTTGAGCACCTGGATGCGGGCGTAGTTCTTGTCGTTGCCGGCCACGATGGTCCAGGGCGCCCGGGCGGTGGTGGTCTTGATCAGCATGTCCTCCACCGCCTGTTCGTAGAGCTCCCACTTCTCCCGGTTGCGCCAGTCCTCGTCCGTGAGCTTCCAGGCCTTGTGGGGCGTCTGCTGCCGAGCCTGGAAGCGCCGCAGCTGCTCGTCCTTGCTGATGTGCATCC
>CAYQEB010000170.1:0-5202 GCA_964416395.1 uncultured Caldilineaceae bacterium
GGCCATCCAGAGTGCAGAGAAAAGGGAGAGGTGCGCCATGAAGAAACGAGGCATCCTGAACGCCGAGCTGGCCAGCGTGGTGGCGCGCATGGGCCATCTGGACACCCTGACCATCGCCGACGCCGGCCTGCCCATCCCCGACGGCCCCCAGCGCATCGAGCTCATCGTCAAGCCTGGCCTGCCCCGCTTCCTGGACGTGTTGGCGGTGGTCCTGGAGGAGCTGCAGGTGGAGTCGGCCATCATCGCGGAGGAGATGATCGACGTCAGCCCGGACCTGCACCGGCAGCTCCTGGAGGTGCTGGATGGCATTCCTATCGCCGCGGCCATCCCCCATGAGCGCTTCAAGGAGCAGACCGCCCAGAGCAAGGCGGTGGTGCGCACCGGGGAGTTCACCCCCTACGCCAACGTCATCCTGGTGGCCGGTGTGACCTTCTGACCCGGCCCTCTCACCTGAGCGACCCTTCCGACACTCTTCCGGCACCCTTCGACCATGACCGATCACAGCCTGGGCTCCATTCTGCAGCGTTTCGGCATCGCCATCTCCTTCGTCCTGCTCTGCGTGGCCCTGAGCCTGCTCTCGGATCGCTTTCTCACCCTGCCCAACATCGTCAACATCCTGCGCCAGATCACCATCAACGGCATCATCGCCGTGGGCATGACCTACGTGATCCTCATCGCCGAGATCGACCTCTCCGTGGGCTCGGTCCTGGCCCTGACCAGCATCGTCACCGCGGACATGCTGCAGAAGGGGCTGCCCATCCCCCTGGCCATCCTCATCGGCCTGGCCCTGGGGGCGCTGCTGGGCGCGGTGAACGGGGTCATCACCGCCAAGTTCCGGGTGCCCTCCTTCATCACCACCCTGGGGATGCTCACCTCCGCCCGGGGCGCGGCCCTGCTCTACACCGAGGGGCGGCCCATCACCGGCCTGCCCGACGGCTTCCGCGCCCTGGGCCGGGGAGAGGTGGCGGGGATCCCGGCGCCGGTGATCATCGCGACGGTGGTCTTCTTCCTGGGCTGGCTGATCCTGAAGCGGACCCAGGCCGGGGAGTACATCTACGCCATCGGCAACAACCCCACCGCGGCCCGGCTGGTGGGCATCCCCATCGGCCGCTACCGGACCCTGGTCTTCCTGATGGGGGGACTCCTGGCCGCCCTGGCCGGCATGATCCTGACCGCGCGGCTCAACTCGGCCCAGCCCACAGCCGGCGTGGCCTTCGAGCTGGACGCCATCGCCGCGGTGGTCCTGGGGGGCACCAGCTTCAGCGGCGGGGTGGGCGGCCTGGGCGGCACCCTGCTGGGGGCTCTGATCATCGGCGTCCTGGACAACGGCCTGAACCTGCTCAACATCTCTTCGCTCTACGAGCAGCTGGTGAAAGGGGCCGTCATCGCCCTGGCCCTGCTGATCCACCGCAAGTAGCCGGGGCCCTGGTGTCTCTGTGTCTTTCCTGCGCCTTTTCTGTGCTTCGTCGGGCGTTTTCCTGAAGGTTCCCCTGCCTTCCTGTGGATCTGTTCGGTTGTTTTTGGCTAATTTCCCACGTGTTCCACATTTCAACCTTCAAAGGAGGGTAGAACCATGAAGCGTCGTTTCCTGTGGATCGGATTGCTCCTGGTGGTGGCCATGATCGTCGGCGCCTGCGCCGCGCCGCCCCCACCCCAGGCCGCCCCTGCGGAGGAGGCCATGCCCGCGGAGGAAGGCGGTGAGATCACCCTGGGCCTGGCCCTCTCCACCCTGAACAACCCCTTCTTCGTGGACCTGCGGGACGGGGCCCAGGCCGCCGCGGACGCCGCAGGGGTCAAGCTGGTGGTGGTGGACGCCCAGGACGACCCGGGCAAGCAGGCCTCGGCCATCGAGGACCTGATCCAGTCCAAGGTGAGCGCCCTGCTCATCAACCCCACGGACGCGGACGCCATCGTGCCCAGCATCGAGGCGGCCAACCAGGCGGGCATCCCCGTCTTCACCGTGGACCGCAGCGCGGCAGGCGGTGAGGTGGTCAGCCACATCGCCTCGGACAACGTGGCCGGCGGCCGCATGGCCGCGGAGTTCCTCTGCAACGCCTTGGGCGGTGAGGGCAAGGTGGTGGAGCTGGAGGGCATCCCCGGCACCTCCGCCGCCCGGGACCGGGGCAAGGGCTTCAACGAGTACATGAGCGAGAACTGCCCGGGCATCGAGATCGTGGCCCGCCAGACCGCCAACTTCAACCGAGCCGAGGGGCTGACCGTCTTCGAGAACATCCTCCAGGCCCAGCCGGAGATCGACGGGGTCTTCGCCCACAACGACGAGATGATCCTGGGGGCCATCGAGGCCGCGGAGGCCGCAGGCCGGGCCGATGAGATCGTCTTCGTGGGCTTCGACGCCATCGACGACGCCATCCAGGCCATCAAGGAGGGCAAGCTGGCCGCCACCGTGGCCCAGCAGCCCGCGGAGATGGGCCGCCTGGCCGTGGAGACCGCGGTCAAGTATCTGAACGGCGAGGATGTGCCCGAGTACATCCCGGTGGACCTGGCCCTGGTCACCGCGGAGACCCTGAAGTAGCCACCAGTTTGTCCGGAGGCCTGCCAGGCGTGGGATAGCTGGCGGGCCTCCCCTGTTTTCCTGTCCCGGACCCAGCCACCGTCGCTCGACTGCCCCATGACCGAACCGACCCGTGCCGACACGCCCATCCTGCGCATGGTGGACATCACCAAGACCTTCCCCGGCGTCCGGGCCCTGGACCGCGTCACCCTGGAGGTGCTCCCCCAGGAGGTCCACGGCCTGGTGGGGGAGAACGGCGCGGGCAAGACCACCCTCATGAAGATCCTCACCGGCGTCCACCAGGCCGACGCCGGCCACATCGAGTTCAAGGGGCAGCCCGTCCAGATCCCCAACCCCCGGGCCGCCCAGCTCCTGGGCATCGCCATCATCCACCAGGAGCTGGCCGTCCTCCCGGAGATGAGCGTGGCCGAGAACATCTTCCTGGGCCGGGAGCCGGCCGGCCCCCTGGGCGTCGTCCGCTGGGACGAACTCTACCGCCAGACCCAGGCCCTGTTGGATCGCCTGGGCATCGACCTGCCGCCCCGCACCCGAGTGGGGGAGCTGACCATCGCCCAGCAGCAGATGGTGGAGATCGCCAAGGCCCTCTCCCTGGAGGCGGACCTGCTGGTCATGGACGAGCCCACCTCGGCCCTCACCGAACGGGAGACGGAGATCCTCTTTCGCCTCATCGCCACGCTGAAGGCCCAGGGCGTCTCCATCATCTACATCTCCCACCGCCTGGAGGAGATCTTCCAGATCTGCGACCGGGTGACGGTCATGCGGGACGGCCAGCACATCGACACCCGCCCCATCGACCAGCTCACCCCCCAGGAGGTGGTGCGGCTCATGGTGGGCCGGCGCATCACGGACATCTACCCGCCCCCAGGCAAGGGGCGAGGCCCTCTGAAGCTGGAGGTGCGGGACCTGCACCGACCACCCCGGTTGAAGGGCGTCAGCCTGAAGCTCTACAGCGGGGAGATCCTGGGGCTGGCCGGCCTGGTGGGCTCCGGCCGCACGGACCTGGCCCGGGCCATCTTCGGCGTGGATCCGGTGGCAGGGGGCGAGATCTGGATCGACGGCCAGCCGGTCTCCATCCACGCGCCCCAGGACGCCATGGAGCTGGGCATGGGGCTGCTGCCCGAGGACCGCAAGGGGCAGGGGCTCTTCCTGCAGATGACCGTGCGCCAGAACACGGTCATCGCCCGGCTGAGGGAACTGAGCCGCTGGGGCTTCATCGACTTCCGCCGGGCCGCAGCCGAGACCCGCCGCTTCGTGGAGGAGCTGGACATCCGCACGCCCAGCCTGGAGCAGCTGGTCCACAACCTGAGCGGCGGCAACCAGCAGAAGGTGATCATCGCCCGCTGGCTGGGCCGGGCCCCCTCCATCCTCATCCTGGACGAGCCCACCCGGGGCATCGACGTGGGGGCCAAGGCGGAGATCCACACCCTCATGCGCCGCCTGGCCGATGACGGCATGGCCATCCTCATGATCTCCTCCGAGCTGCCCGAGGTGTTGGGGGTGAGCGACCGCATCCTGGTCATGCGGGAAGGGCGGCTGGTGGCCGAGTTCTCCCGGGAGGAGGCCACCCAGGACGCGATCATGGCCTACGCCACCGGCGCGGCGCAGGCGGCGCCACGTCCGGAGGAGGTTGCCCCATGACCACCTTCCCGGACGCCCTGGCCGCCTTCGCTCCCCGGTTGGTGGCCTTCCTGCGTCGCTTCAGCGTGGCGGTGATCTTCCTGGGGCTGGTGTTGGTCTTCGGCCTCATCACCGACGACTTCCTGACCCTCTCCAACCTGCTCAACGTGGCCCGCCAGACCTCCATCGTGGCCATCGTCAGCGTGGGCATGACCTTCACCATCCTCACCGCGGGGATCGACCTCTCCGTGGGCTCCCTGGTGGCCGTCTCCGGCGCGCTGGCGGCCATCGCCTCCGCCCGCTGGGGGCTGCCCGTGCCCGCCGCGGTGACCGTGGGCATCCTCACCGGCGCCCTGGCCGGGAGCATCAGCGGCCTGCTCATCGCCAAGGGGGGGCTGCCGCCCTTCGTGGCCACCCTGGCCATGATGGCCGCAGCCCGAGGCGCCACCCTGGTCATCACCGACGCCCGGCCCATCACCGGGGTGACCCGGGCCTTCCGCCAGTTCGGCAACGGCTCCCTGCTGGGGGCGCCCATTCCCGTCTGGGTGCTGGCGGCCGTGGGGCTGCTGGCCTGGTGGGTCCTGGCCCACACCCGGTTTGGCCGTCACGTCTACGCCCTGGGGGGCAACGAGGAGACGGCCCGCCTGGCCGGCATCAACGTGGACCGAGTGAAGGTGGCCGTCTACGTGATCAGCGGCGGGCTCTCGGGACTGGCCGGGGCCATCCTGGCGGCTCGGCTCAACTCGGCCCAGCCCACCGCTGGCATCGCCATGGAGCTGGACGCCATCGCCGCGGTGGTCCTGGGGGGCGCCAGCCTGGCGGGCGGCGCGGGCGGCGTGGGCGGATCCCTGGTGGGCGCCTTCATCATGGGCACCCTGGCCAACGGCCTGAACCTGGCCCAGGTCCCCAGCTACACCCAGAAGCTCATCCAGGGGGCGGTCATTGTCCTGGCCGTGCTCCTGGACGTGGCCACCCGGCAGCGGGACCAGTGACCCCGCAGTTCCGTGGTCCGGTCTCCTGGCCGGACGGTTCCGCGGATTTCCTGTCACGCC
>CAYQEB010000171.1:0-5174 GCA_964416395.1 uncultured Caldilineaceae bacterium
GCCAACAAAAAAGCCGCCCTGGCATTGCACCAGGACGGCTTTTCGCGTGTGCTCTCTCGTTTCCGTTTACCCGTACAGCTCACTGGTGATGCGCACCATCTCGCCGTAGCGCGCCGCGTCCAGAGAGGCGCCGCCGATGAGCGCGCCGTCGATCTCCGGCTGCTCCATGATGGCCCGGATGTTGTCCGGGTTGGTGCTGCCCCCGTAGAGGATGCGCACCTGCTGGGCTACTCCGTCCTCGTAGAGCTCGGCCACGGTGGCCCGCACCGTCCCCCCACAGATCTGGTTGGCCTGCTCCGGCGTGGCGGCCCGGCCGGTGCCGATGGCCCAGATGGGCTCGTAGGCCAGGATCAGGCCGGCCACCTGCTCACCATCCAGCCCCGCCAAGGCCGCCTTCACCTGGCCGCTGACGAAGCTGTGGGTCTCCCCGGCCTCGTTCTGCTCCAGGCTCTCCCCCACGCAGACAATGGGGGTGATCTTGTGGGCCAAGGCCGCCTTCACCTTCTTGTTCACCGTCTCGTCCGTCTCGCAGAAGTACTGCCGGCGCTCGCTGTGGCCGATGATCACGTACTCCACCAGCCCCTCCAGCATGGCCGGGCTGACCTCCCCGGTGTAGGCGCCGCTCTCCGCCCAGTGCATGTTCTGGGCGCCCATGAGGATGGGAATGCCCGCGGCCACGGACTTCACCGCGGAGAGGCAGACGAAGGAGGGGCAAACGATGCGATCCACGTTGTTGAAGTCACAGGTTTTCTCGCAGATGGCTCGGGTCAGGGCAATGGCCTCGGGAATGGTCTTGTGCATCTTCCAGTTGCCGGCCATGATGGGTGTACGCATGGGATTTCCTCTCTTGAACTGGTCCTGAGCGGGTTGTGGTTCGGCGTCAAGGTGCGGGTGAGCTCGTTTCCTGCTGGGAATCGGCCTGGATCCCCTCCTGGGAGCCGGCTTCCGCCCCGGCGGGGGGCTCCTCCTCCGGCGGGGGCGGCGCGTGGAAACGCTCCAGCTCGGCCTGGTATTCCTCCGGGCTGAGCCAGCGGCCTCCTTGCACCTGGTGGCGCAGGAGCTTGCGCCCCTGATCGAACCAGAGCAGCACCTCCGCCCGGTCGAAGCAGCGCTTGCGGCCGGAGCCCAGGACCAGCTTGCGCACGAAGAAGGCCGCGTCGGGCTCTTCCGCCGGGCTCAGCTCGTTGCGCAGGTTGATCTCCACCCGAATGGGCTCGCGGCAGCGGTGGGTCAGGATGTGGACGGCCAGCACGTGCCGGTCGTCACCCCGGCCGCCCCCCGCAAAGAGGGCTTTGAGACGGTCCAACAGGCTCACTGTGCGCTTCCTTCCCTGCAGTCGGGCGACCCTGGGTCACGTCGCGTCGTCCAGGATGGCCACGCCGGGCAGCTCCTTGCCTTCCAGGAACTCCAGAGCCGCGCCGCCGCCAGTGCTCACGTGGGTCATCTTCTCCTCCAGCCCGGCCTGACGCACCGCGGCCGCGCTGTCCCCGCCCCCCACGATGGTGACGGCATGGGGCAGGCTGGCCAGGATCTCGGCTATGGCCACGGTGCCCTGGGCAAAGGCCGGGAACTCGAAGACCCCCATGGGCCCATTCCAGACCACCGTTTTGGCCCCGGCCAGGCGGTTGGAGAAGTGGGCGATGGTGGCCGGGCCGATGTCCAGGGCCATCCAGTCGGCGGGCACCTCCTCCACGCTGACCACCTTGTGCTCCGCGTCCGGGGCGAACTCCCTGGCCACCACCAGGTCCACAGGCAGGTGGATGATGTCCGCTCCCTCCGCCATGAGCTGTTGCGCCAGGGGAATGGCCTCCTGCTCCACCAGGCTCTTGCCCATGGAGTAGCCCTCCGCGGCCAGGAAGGTGTTGGCCATGCCGCCGCCGATGAGGATGGCGTCCACCTTCTGGAGCAGGTTGCGGATGACGCCCATCTTGTCGCTGACCTTGGCCCCGCCCAGGATGGCCACGAAGGGATGCTCCGGGTTGGCCAGGGCCTCGCCCAGGTACTTCAGCTCCTTCTCCATGAGGAAGCCGGCCACCGCGGGCAGATGTTGGGCCACACCGGCGGTGCTGGCGTGGGCTCGGTGGGCGCTGCCGAAGGCGTCCATCACGAAGACGTCCCCCAGCTTGGCCAGCTCCCGGGCCATCTCTGGATCGTTCTTGGTCTCCCGAGGATCGAACCGGGTGTTCTCCAGCACCAGGATCTCCCCGGGCTTGAGCTGGGCCGCGGCGGCCTCCGCCTTGGGGCCCACCGGCTCGTCCACGAAGCGAACCGGCGCGTCCACCAGCTGGGCCAGATGCTCCGCCACCGGACGCAGGCTCAGCCGGGGGTCCGGCTTCCCCTTGGGGCGGCCCAGGTGGCTCATGAGGATGACCGCCGCGCCGTGGTCCAGCAGGTACTGGATGGTGGGCAGGGCCGCCTGGATGCGGGCGTCGTCGGTGATGTGCCCCTGCTCGTCCAAGGGGACGTTGAAGTCCACCCGGACCAGGGCCCGTTTGCCTTGCCAGTCGATGTCGCGAATGGTCTTTTTGCGCATGGATGCGGACTCCTCCCCAGGGGAGCGAAAAAGGTGAGGAGCAACGAGCAGGGCGGGACGGGCTTGGGACAGGTTCCGTCAACGTCACTGACTCGTTACTCCTCACCCATTGTCTTTACAACCCCTGCTGGGCGATGTAGGCGGCCAGATCCGTGACCCGAACGCTGTAGGCCCACTCGTTGTCGTACCAGGTGATGACCTTCACCAGGTCCCCGTAGAAGGCGGTGAAGCCGGCGTCCACGACGCTGCTGCGGGGATCGCCCTTGAAGTCCATGCTCACCAGCGGCTCCCGGCAGACGCCCAGGATGCCCTTCATGGGGCCCTCGGCCGCGGCGTCGAAGGCGGCCAGGAGATCCTCGGTGCTGCCCGGGTTGCGCACCTTGGCCACGAAATCCACCACACTGACCGTGGGGGTGGGCACCCGCATGGCCATGCCATCGAAGCGGCCCTGGAGCTCGGGCAGGACCAGGCCCACGGCCTTGGCCGCGCCGGTGGTGGTGGGGATGATGTTCAGGGCCGCGGCCCGGGCCCGCCGCAGGTCCTTGTGCACCAGGTCCAGGATGCGCTGGTCGTTGGTGTAGGAGTGGACCGTGGTCATGATGCCCCGTTCGATGCCGAAGGTGTCGTTCACCACCTTGGCGGCCGGGGCCAGGCAGTTGGTGGTGCAGCTGGCGTTGGAGATGATGTTGTGGTTGGCCGGATCGTACTTGTCGTTGTTGACCCCCATGCAGATGGTGATGTCCTCGCCCTTGGCCGGGGCGCTGATGATCACCTTCTTGGCGCCGGCGGCCAGGTGCAGCCCGGCCTTCTCCCGGTCCCGGAAGATGCCCGTGCTCTCCACCACGATGTCCACGCCCATCTCGCCCCAGGGCAGCTTGCTGGGGTCCCGCTCGCTGAGCACGGTCACCCGGTCGCCGTCGATGATGATGTCACCGCCCTCCACCTCCACGGTGCCGGGGTAGATGCCGTAGTTGCTGTCGTATTTGAACAGGTGGGCGTTGGTGTAGACGTCGCTCAGGTCGTTCACCGCGACCAGGTCGAACTCCCCTTTGTGGAACTGGAACAGGGCTTTGGTCACCTGCCGGCCGATGCGTCCGAAGCCGTTGATGGCAATTTTCGTGGGCATAGCTGCACTCCTTTTTGCTGAAGCTGTGGATTGGCTGAGACTGTAGGTTGGCTGAAACTGTGGCGACTGTGACGACCACGGCGTCGTGGCTGCGGTGTGGAGCGCCTGGGGGGAAGGCGATTGTGGCCGAAACAAGGGCTGCGGGGGATGGCCCCTTTGCAATTATTTTATCATAGAACGGACCAAAAGCCCTTTCGAGCGAGGAAGCGACGGGAGTATCGGGCCTGCGTTCCCTCACCCGTCATCCTCCTGCCGCAGCCGCTGGTAGATGGCCATGATCTGGGCCGCCAGCTTGCGGGGATCGTGGCGCCAGGGCCGCTCCTCGTCGATGAGGTCCGCGGTGAAGAGCTGGTAGTCCAGGGGCTCGTCCTCCTCGGGCAGGGCGACCCACTCCAGGGTGGGCGGCGGGGGTTGGGGCGGGGTGAAGCGGTGGTTGGCCAGGGCCACGTTGAAGGCGTCCCCCGCGTGCAGGCGCAGGTGGCGCATGTGGTCGCTCACGGAGAAACCGTCCGTCTCCCCGGGCTGGGTGGCCACGTTGCAGACGAAGAGGCGCACCGCCCGGGAGGCCCGGATGGCCTGCTGGATGGCCGGCACCAGCAGGTTGGGCATGAGGCTGGTGAAGAAGCTGCCCGGCCCAGCCACGATCAGGTCCGCGTTGAGGATGGCCTTGATGGTCTCCGGGTAGGCCCGGGCGTCCTGGGGCTCCAGATGGACCCGCTGGATCTGTCCCCCGCTTTCTGGGATGCGGCTCTCTCCTCGCACGTAGCGCCACTCCTCCTGGCCGTTCCGGTTCACCCGCACCTCCGCGCAGAGGATGACGTTCTCCAGGGTGCTGGGCAGGATCCGGCCGCGCACGGCCAGGACTCGGCTGCTCTCCGCGATGCCCTGCTCGAAGCTGCCGGTGATGGCGGCCATGGTGGTGATAAAGATGTTGCCGAAGTTGTGGCCGCCCAGCCCGTCCCCGCTGGCGAAACGGTACTGGAGGAGCTGGGTCATGAGCCCCTCCGCGTCGCTCAGCGCGGCGATGTTGTTGCGGAAGTCCCCTGGGGGCAGGACGCCCATCTGTTGGCGCAGGCGTCCACTGCTGCCTCCGTCGTCCGCCACGGTGACCACCGCGGTGATGTTGTCCGTGTAGTGGCGCAGGCCCCGGAGCAGGTTGGGCATGCCTGTCCCCCCGCCGATGGCCACTACCCGCGGCCCGGTGCGGCGCTGGTAGCGGCGTAGGAGCGCCCGAAGGACGGCCCGGCTGTCCGGCATGGGCTGGTCCTGGGCCAGGAGGGCGGCAGTCATGGTGCGGCTCCACTGCCAGGCGCTCCAGAGCAGCACCAGCAGGCCCAGGCTCAGCAGCAGGAGGCCCGAGATCCAGGGTGGCGCGGCCCGGAGGAAGCCGGGGAGGTTTGGCCAGCCCAGCCAGGAGGAGGCCTGGTGGATGAGGAGCGCGAAGCCGTAGCCGGCCACCAGCCCGCTGGCCAGGATGAGCACCAGCCAACGCTTCACCGCCAGCCCAGGGCGCAG
>CAYQEB010000172.1:0-5153 GCA_964416395.1 uncultured Caldilineaceae bacterium
TTCGGCATCTACACCTTCGGCAGCGACGCCTTCTGGGTGGGCAAGCTGGGCCAGGCCTACATCGAGGGTATCCACGCGGGGAGCGACAACCGGGTGGCCACCATCGCCAACCACTTCCCCGGCCAGGGGAGCAGCGACCGCCGCCCCGGCGAGGAGGTGGCCACCATCCAGGCGGACCTGGAGGAGCTGCTGAACCGGGACATGCGTCCCTTCGCCCAGGTGGCCCAGCAGCCCTCCGCGGTCCTGCGGTTCGACGGCAGCCCCGGGGCCACCGAGGGGCTCATGTCCAGCCACAGCCGCTATCGAGGGCTCCAGGGCAGCCGGGAACGGGTTCCGCCCATCAGCCTGGCCGCGGAGCTGGAGACCCTCTTCGAGCTGGAGCCGTTCGTGGACTGGCGCCAGGGCGGGGGCGTGGTCATGAGCGACGCCCTGGGCGTTCCCGCCATCCAGCGCTACTACGTCCCCGGCGGAGAAGCCTTCCCCAATCGGCGCATCGCCCTGGACGCCTTCGTGGCCGGCAACGATCTCCTCTACCTTGCCAACTTTGCGCCAGGCGGCGATTGGCAGGACGAACTGCTCAACATCCGGCAGACCATCGAGTTCTTCCAGGGGCGGTACACGGAAGACGCGGACTTCGCCGCTCGGGTGGACGCCTCCTTGAAGCGGATCCTGCGCCTGAAGCTGGGCCTCTACCGCCAGGAGCTGGAGAAGAGCCTGACCACCTCCGGCGATTTCGGCGTTCCCCTGAGCGCCGTGGCGGTCCAGGAACGGGGACTCCGCCAGGCCGGGGAAGAGACCGCCGACAGCCAGGCCCTCTCCTTCGTTGACGGGGATTCCCTCTCCGTGATCGGCCAGGTGGCCCGGGAGGCCATCACCCTGCTCTACCCGGAATCGGACTCCCTGCCGCCCGTGCCTGAACAGGACGACCGCATCCTGATCTTCACCGACAGCCACCCCATCCAGGAGTGCGAGGGCTGCCCGGAGGAGCCGGCCATCCCAGCCCGGGCCCTGGAGGAGATCATGGTGCGCCTCTACGGCCCGGAGGGCACGGACCAGATCGTGGAGAGCCAGGTGAGCAGCCGAACCTTTGTCGAGCTCCAGCAGCTCCTGGACGGCGACACCGCCGCCCCGGGCAAGCAGCGAGCCATGGAGAACGAGCTGGAGAACACCAACTGGCTTGTCTTCGCCATGTTGGACGTGGATCCGGAGGTGCGGGTGGAGAGCGAGGTGTTGAAGCGCTTCCTGCGGGAACGGGGCGACCAACTGGCCGACAAGAACATCGTGGTCTTCGCCTTCAACGCCCCCTACTTCCTGGACGCCACGGAGATCAGCAAGCTCTCCGCCTACTACGGCATCTACAGCAAGACCCAGCCCTTCCTGGAGGCGGCGGTGCGGGCCTTGTTCCGGGGATTGCCCCCAGTGGGCGCCCCGCCTGTGAGCGTCCCTGGCACCCGCTTCGCGGACCTGACCGAGCGCCTGCAGCCGGACCCGGAGCGCAACATTGACCTGACCGTGCTGAACGAAGAGCTGGAGCTGGTGGAGAACAACGGGGAAAGTCGCCAGGTGCTGCCTGTGGGGGCCACGTTGACCGTCCAGGCCGGCCCCATCCTGGACCGGAACGGCCACCCTGTGCCCGACGACACCCTGGTCAATTTCGAGCTCATCTACGAAGGCGAGGAGCTGGCCCTGCCCACGGAGCCTGTGGCCACCCGCAACGGCCTGGCCACCATCGCCGTGCTCCTGGACCGGGACGGCATCCTGACCATCGCCGCGCAGGCGGGCGAGGCGGTCTCCAAGGAGCCCCTCATGGTGGAGATCCAGGGCGAAGAGGAGCCGGCCACCCCCACTCCCACAGAGACCCCCGCGCCCACGCTGGAGCCCACCGAGACCCCCCAGGCTCTCCTGTCGCCCACCGTCACCCCGGGCGAGGGAGGAGGCGCAGTCACGCCCCCGCCCTTCCGGCTGGATCTCTCCACCCTGGTGGTGGCCAGCGTGACCATGCTTTCCGTGCTTTCCCTGCTCCTGGTGGTGCTCATCCGCATCATGCCCCGGCCCCTGTTGGTGCACCGCTTCCTCTGGGCCATCATTGCCGGCTGGAGCGGCTACCTCCTCTACGGCCTGGGCCTCATCCCTGGGATCTCCCGGCTGGCCGCCACCTTCCATCCCTGGGTCATCGCGCCTGTGGTGCTGGTGGCCATGTTGATCCCCCTGGTCTGGCTACAGCTGCGCTCAGAGTAGACCCCAGCCGCCTCGCCTCAGGGGATGGCCTCTCCGGCCTCCTGGGGCGCGCCTTCCTCCCCGCGGAACTGGCTCATGTAGAGCTCGTAGTAGAAGCCCCGCCGAGCCAGCAGCTCCTGATGACGTCCCCGCTCCACGATCTCCCCCTGGTTCATGACCAGCACCTGGTCCGCGTTGCGGATGGTGCTCAGCCGATGGGCGATGACGAAGCTGGTGCGCCCGGCCATCAGCGTCTCCAGCGCGGCCTGGATGCGCCGCTCCGTGCGGGTGTCCACGCTGCTGGTGGCCTCGTCCAGGATGAGGATGCGCGGCTGGGCCAGGGCGGCCCGGGCGATGGCGATGAGCTGCCGCTGTCCCTGGCTCAGGCCGCTGCCCCGCTCCCCCAGGACGGTCTCGTAGCCCTGGGGGAGGCGCTGGATGAACTCGTGGGCCTGGGCCAGTTTGGCCGCCTCCATCACCTCCTGATCCGTGGCCTCTGGCCGACTGAAACGGATGTTGTTCATCACCGTGTCGCTGAAGAGGAAGGTGTCCTGGAGGACAATGCCGATCTGGCGGCGCAGGCTGGGCAAGGTCACATCCCGCACGTCCAGCCCGTCGATGGTCACCGCGCCGGCGGAGACATCGTAGAAGCGGGGGATCAGGTTGACCAGGGTGGTCTTCCCCGCGCCGGTGGGCCCCACGATGGCCACGGTCTGCCCGGGCGCGGCCTCCAGGCTCACCCCTCGCAGCACCGGCTCCCCGGGGGTGTACTCGGCCCACACATCCTGGAAGGACACCTCTCCCTGGATGGGGGGCATCTCCCGAGCGTTCAGTTTTTCCTGGATCTGGGGTGGGATGTCCAGCAGTTCGAAGATGCGCTCCGCGCCGGCGATGGCGCTCTGGATGTTGGTCCAGAGCACGCTGATCTGCTGGATGGGCTGGTTGAAGCGCTGGACGTAGCCGATGAAGGTGACGATCAGCCCCAGGGAGACCGCAGTGCCAGCCAGGCTCTGCCCCCGCAGGAGCAGGACCCCGCCCACGGAGGCCACGATGGCGATGGCCAGATAGCCCAGGGCCTCCAGGGTGGGGGAAAGGGCGGAAGTGTAGGCCACGGCCCGGATATTGGCGTCCCGGTTGGCCGCGTTGCTGGCCCGGAAGTTCTCGATGTTGGCTTCTTCCCGGCTGAAGGCCTGGACCTCCCGCACGCCGGAGATGCTCTCCTCCAGCTCCGCGTTGACGTTGCCGATCTCCTTGCGGGTGGCCCGGAAAGCCTTGCGGGCCTGGCTGCTGAACCAGAGGGTGGCCACCAGCATCAGGGGCAGGACCGCCATGCTGATCAGGGCGTAGACCAGGTTCAGGCTGAGCATGTTGAAGACGATCCAGGCCAGGAGCAGCCCGCCGCTCAGCACCTGGACCAGGCCGAAGCTCAGCACCTGCTGGATGGTGGTGGTGTCGTTGGTGATGCGGCTCATGAGGTCCCCCGCCTCGTTTTGGCTGTAGAAGCCCAGGGAGAGCCGGTGCAGATGGTTGAAGACCTCCACCCGCAGGGTGCGCAGGACGTGCTGGCCGATCCAGCTCATGGCGAAGAACATGAGCCCGCCCACCGCGGAGCCGGCCGCATAGAGCCCCACCAGGATCAGCACCAGGCGCCCCAGCCCGGCCAGGAGATCCTGGGTGGTGGCCCCTTCTGGGTTGGCCTCGAACCAGCAGTTGGACTCCAGCTTGGGCCCTGGACCGGCCGGAAGCTCCTTGCCCAGGAGCTCCTGGAACGGGGCTGCACCCCCGGCCCGCTCCACCACCGCGGGGGTCAGGTAGCAGTCCACCGCCTGGCCTAACAGCTCCGGGGTGAGCACCTGGGTGTAGGCGTTGATGGCCATGGCGACCAGCACCCCCAGCAGGACCAGCCAGTAGGGCCTGAAGTAGCGACCGAAGCGGCCCAGGGTGGCCCCCACGCTCTTCGGTTTGGATGTCTCTTGCTGCAACATGCGTTGACCGTGGAACATGGGTCACTCTCCTTTCGGGGGCTGGGACCCGGCCAGGCCGGAGGCCTCGGCGTCCTCCATCAGCTGGCTGCGGTAGATCTCCGCGTAGATGGGGCTGCTCTCCATGAGCTCCTGGTGCCGCCCTCGGGCCACGATGCGCCCCTTGTCCAGCACCAGGATCTGGTCTGCGTGGAGGACCGTGCTGATGCGCTGGGCGATGACAAAGCTGGTCCGCCCCTGCATGAGCTTGTCCAGGGCCCGCTGGATGAGGACTTCTGTGGCCACATCCACGCTGCTGGTGGAATCGTCCAGGATGAGGATGCGGGGGTCCATGAGCAGGGCCCGAGCGATGGCGATGCGCTGCTTCTGCCCCCCGGAGAGGGTGGCTCCCCGCTCCCCCACCCGGGTCTGGTAGCCCTCGGGGAAGCTCATGATGAAGTCGTGGGCGGCAGCCGCCTTGGCCGCGGCCACCACCTCCTCGTCCGTGGCGTCCGGCCGACCGAAGGCGATGTTGTCCCGGATGGTGCCGGTGAAGAGGTTGGTCTCCTGGAGCACGATGCCGATCTGGCGGCGCAGGCTCTGCAGGGTCACATCCCGCACATCGTAGCCGTCGATGAGCACCCGCCCCTCGCTCACGTCGTAGAAGCGGGGGATCAGGTTGATGATGGTGGTCTTGCCGCTGCCCGTGGAGCCCAGCAAGGCCACCGTCTCCCCGGGCCGGGCGTGGAAGCTCACGTCCTGGAGGACGGGCTCGCTGCTGTTGAAGTAGCGGAAGGAGACGTGCTCGAAGCGCACATCTCCCTGGATGGGGGGCAAGGGGATGGCGCCAGGCCTGTCCTTGACCTCGCTCTCCGCGTCCAGGATCTCGAAGATGCGCTGGGCGCTGGCGCTGGCCTGGCTCATCTGGCTGATGATGAAGCCCAGCTGGCCGATGGGGAAGAAGACGTAGATCAG
>CAYQEB010000173.1:0-5022 GCA_964416395.1 uncultured Caldilineaceae bacterium
GGGGTGGTCGGGTTTCCGCAACCATGGCCCGGTGATCTGGAGGGCCGGGGGGTGCGTGGGTTGGCGTTGATGGGCACAGCATACACCCTGTACCGTACTCCAGGGTCAAGACCGGGTGCAAATCGGGTCTAAAAACAGGCGGAAAACGTGCCGCTGCGCCTGGCCCAGGTGGGGGAAATGCGGCGCAGTCCACGAAAAAAGGGGCGAACAGCTCGTTCGCCCCTTGCTTGGGATCAGGCTCTTGTCAGGTCTGTGGAGGATACGTGGTTGAGGAAACGTGTCTGTTGAGGGTGCGTGGTGCTAGACGATCCGCTCCCGGACGATGGCGCTCGCGTAGTCCATGATGGTGACCACCACCACGATGGCCCAGACCGCGGTGGCCGCAGAGTTCCACTGGAGCTGGTTGATCCAACGGGCCAGCTCCATGCCGATGCCGCCGCCCCCCACGAAGCCGATGATGGTGGACATGCGCACGTTGATGTCCCAGTGGTAGATGGTGAAGGAGATGTAGGGAGGCACGATCTGGGGGATGACGCCGAACCAGATCACCTGGATGCGGTTGGCCCCAGTGGCGGTGATGGCCTCGATGGGCCCGGGATCGATGCTCTCCGCAGCCTCGGAGTAGAGCTTGCCCATGTTGGCCACGGTGCTCACGCTCAGGGCCAGGACCCCCGCGAAGGGTCCGAAACCCACCCAGATGGCGAAGATGGTGGCCACGATCAGGGGCTCAATGGAGCGAGTCAGGTTGAAGAAGGTGCGGGTGGTCAGGTAGATGGCGTTGCCCCAGGGCGTGTGGGGCATGATGTTCCGGGCCCCCAGGAAGCTCAAGGGCACCGCGAAGAGGGCCCCCAGGGTGGTGGCCATCAGGGCCAGGAAGACCGTCTCGATGATCTTGTCGATGGTGATCTGCAACGTCTCGCTGGGCCGCAGCTGCCCCACTTCCCAGGTGGCCTCCGCGATGAGGGTGTGGACCCCCGGGTTCTCCGCCAGCAGGGGCGGGATGTCCGTCTCCACCGTGAAGCGGCCCTGGTCATCGGTGGTGAAGCGCTCGTCCCGCAGGCGCCCCTGCAGGCCGGTGACCTGCCAGTAGAGCCGTCCTTCCGTGTTGGGCCGGAAGCCCTCCCCAGTGACCACCACTGGATCCCGGGCGTTCAGGCAGTTGGCGGAGAGGACGATGCGGGGGCCTTCCGCGGGCGGGGGCGGCGTCTCCGGGGCGGGCCCGTCACAGGGGACGCGAAGCACCGTCTCCGCGCTTTGGCTCTGCTCTGCCCGGGCCAGGAGGGAGGGGTGGAGCAGGTCGCTCAGGATGGGCCGGGCTTTGGGCGCGTTCTGAAGCAGGGCCATCAGGTCGATGCCTGTGGCCTGCCAGCTCCACAGATAGAGGGGGATGGCCAGGGCCAAGAGCAGCAGCCACCGTCCCCAACGGGTGAAGGCGCTTCGATTATCCATGTCTCTCCGGGAAATGTGCGTTCATCCTCATCGCGTCCCTGCCTGCCGTCCCAGAGCCATCAGACCGCTCAGACCACCCGCCGGCGCACTTCCCGGCTCAGGAAATCCAGCACCGTGACCACCAGCGCGATGGCCCAGATGGCCGCCCCTGCGGAGCGGAAGTCGGTGAGCCGGATCCACTGCTGGAGCAGGAAGCCGATGCCGCCGCCCCCCACGAAGCCGATGATGGTGGACATGCGCACGTTGATGTCCCAGCGATAGACGGTGAAGGCGATGAAGGGGGGCCAGACCTGGGGCAGCACTGCGAACCAGATCACCTGGATGCGGTTGGCCCCGGTGGCGGTGATGGCCTCGATGGGCCCGGGTTCGATGCTCTCGATGGCCTCGGAATAGAGCTTCCCCAGGGCGGCGATGGAGTGGACCGTCAGGGCCAGGACCCCCGCGAAGGGTCCGAGCCCCACCCAGACCACGAAGACGATGGCCATGATCAGGGGTTCGATGGCCCGCAGGATGTTCAGCACCCCCCGCATCAGGTAGTAGATGAGGGTGGCCAGGGGGTGGAAAGCCATCAGGTTGCGGGCCGCCGGGAAGCTGAAAAAGATGGCGAAAAGCGCGCCTAGAGTCGTGGCCATGAGGGCCTGGGCGATGGTCTCCCCCATGCGCTGGACCACGAGATAGGTGGTCTCGCTGACGGTGAGGGGCCCCACGTGGGTGACGTAGCGGGCCTCCACGTAGTGGATCTGGGGATTCTCGTTGGTCACTTGGGGGACGAGGATCTGGGCCTGGAACCGACCCTGGTCATCGGTCTGGAAATCGACGAACTCCCGGCCCGCTCGCAGGCGCGACTGGTCCCCGATGGTGTTCTCCCACCAGAGCTCCCCCTTGATGTTGGGCGGAAAGCCTTCGCCGAAGACCTCCAGAGGCTCGCCGGGGTTGGCGCAGGGGCGGTCCAGGGTGATGCGGGGCGGTTCGGGTGCAGGGGAAAGGGGTGGTGGGCTGGCGCTGCACGGCACCTCCACCGCCACCTTGGCCTCCGCGTACTCCACCTCCCGGGTCAGGTAGTTGGGGCGCAGTAGGCCGGAGACGAAGGGGCGGATCTTGGGCGCGCCCTCCACGAACTGGGTCACGTCGATCTCCGTGACCCGCCAGCCCACGGAGTAGGTGAGCAGGGCGGCCAGGAGCACCAGCAGGGTGGTGTTCACCCGCCGCCCCAGGCTCAGCTGCCGGGCATCCCAGGCGTTGTAGAGCCAGAAGGGCAGGACCAGCGGGGCCAGGTCCCAGAACTTCAGCCAGGCCACCAGGGCCAGGAGCACCACGGTGGTGAGCAGGATGGAGAGGCCCCGCTCGCGCCGGCCGCTGACCATCTGACCCAGGCCCGGGACCAGCAAGGAGAGGAGCGCGGCCAGGCTGGGGTTGCGGATGGGGGGGCTGTTCTTCCCTGCGGCGTTCTCCCTGGCCATGGCGCTATCGGATCTCCACCTCGACGGCCTCTTCGCCGTAGATCTCTCTGAATCGTCGGTCATCGATGTCCATGGGATCCCCGTCGAAGACGATCTCGCCGGCCTTCAGGGCGATGATCCGGGTGGCGTAGGTGCGGGCCAGGCTCAGGAAGTGGAGGCTGCAGAGCACCGTCACCCCCATCTCCCGGTTGAGCTGCTCGATGTACTTCATCACCGAGTGGGAGGTGGCCGGGTCCAGGCTGGCCACCGGCTCGTCGGCCAGGAGCAGCCGGGGCTCCTGCATCAGGGCCCGGGCGATGCCCACCCGCTGTTGCTGCCCGCCGGAGAGCTCGTCCGCCCGGTTGTAGGCCTTCTCCGCGATGCCCACCAGCTCCAGGTTGCGGAAGGCTCGCTCCCGGTCCTCCCGGGGCCACCGGCCCAGGATGCTGCGCCAGGTGCTCACGTAGCCCAGCCGTCCGGTGAGGACGTTGGTGAGGACAGGCAGCCGCTTCACCAGGTTGAAGTGCTGGAAGATCATGCCGATCTGGCGGCGGATCCGGCGCAGCTCCCCCTGGTTGGCCCCGGTGATGTCCACGTCGTCCCAGATCACCTGGCCGGAGGTGGGCTCGATGAGCCGGTTGATGCAGCGCAGCAGGGTGGACTTCCCGGAACCAGAGAGGCCGATGATGACCAGGAACTCGCCGTCCTTCACGTCGAAGGAGATGTCGTGGAGGGCGACGGTGCCGTCCTCGTAGATCTTGGTGAGGTTGCGAATCTGGAGCACGTTGGATCTGTCCTGGTGCTGAGCAGGTGGAGTGGGTGAAAGGTGAAGGGGATGGCCGGGGAGCCTGGGTGGGCGGGCTCCCCGGCCAGGGCGGCCAGCGCCTGGGGAACGGGGCGCTGGTCAGGATCCAAGCGGTGAGCTACTGGGCCAGATCCTCGATGGAGATGCCGGCCGCGTCCAGCTGAGCCCGGAAGCCATCGTAGAAGGAGTCATCCGCCGGCTCCAGCCCCTCGATGGAGTAGACGGTCTTCAGGGCCTTCTTGCCCTCGTCGCTCTGGGCGATCTGGAGCAGGCCATCCCGGATCTGCGCCACCATCTCATCGGGCAGGCTGGGGATGACGCTCACGTTGTCGTTGGGGATGTCCGGGGACTCGGCGATGGGCACCACCACCTCTTTCACGTCGGGCAGCTCGTCCTCCACCGAGTTGCGGGCGTCCACATAGGTGGCGCCGGCGTCACACTCGCCGTTGTAGACCGCGATGATCACGTTGTTGTGGGAACCGGCCTCGATGGTCTTGGCGAAGTCCTTGTCCGGGTCGATGCCCGCGGCCTTGAGGACCACCCGGGGGATGATGTAGCCGGAGGTGGAGAGGGGATCCACCCAGCACATGGTCTTGCCCTTCAGGTCCTCCAGGCTCTTGATGCCCGAATCGGCTCGGACTACGATCTGGCCCTTGTAGGCGGTGCTGCCGAAGCGGACGGTGACCAGGATCACCTCCACCCCGTACTTCTCGTGGGCCAGCAGGTAGCCGAAGGTGTTCAGCCAGCCGATGTGGGCGTTGCCCGCCCCCATGGCCTCCACCACTGCGGCGTAGGAAGTGGCCACGTTGCTGTCGATGCTCAGCCCGGTGATCTCCTCCAGCATGTTCTCGATGGCCTCGCCGCCAGCGATGATCTCCTGGGTGTCGCCGGAGGGGACGAAGGACATGACCAGGGGGTTGTCCGGGGTGCCCAGCTCTGGGGCGGCGGGGGCGGCTTCCTCGCCTGCAGGCCCGGCCTGGGGTGGTGCGGGCACGGCGCAGGCCGTGAGGATCAAGGCGGCGATCAACAGGATTGCCAGGGAAACTCCTCGTCTCATGGTGTCCCTCCTTTTGAGATGTCCTCGTAGGATTTAGGTTGGGGTAGGGTTTAGGTTGGGGTTTGGGCTAGGGTCTCGGATGGGATGGATCGGACAACCGGTGTGGCTGAGTCGCGGTCTGGACGGGCTGTTCGAAACGGGTATGTTTCCGGGCTGCGCCGCCCGGGGAGTGCTGGAAAACAGCGAGAATGCTCATGGCGCAGCCGCGGGGCTCTTCGATTTCTATCATACACCAGTCACCAGAAATCGACAACCGATCCGGGAGAGTTGCC
>CAYQEB010000174.1:0-3464 GCA_964416395.1 uncultured Caldilineaceae bacterium
GCCACTGGCGAGGGCCCCGCGGCGAGGAGAGACCGGGGCCAGGGGTCCACTGTCCGTCGCCTGCCATCCAGCGTTTGCAGCCGCCCACAGTCTGGACGCTCACTGTCTGGACGCCCACTGCCTGGGCGTTCACTGTCTGGAAAGGAGTCCGCCCATGCCGTTGCGAACCACCACCCTGGGCGCCTATCCCAAGCCCGACTACGTCCCCACGCCGGATTGGTTCCGGACCGGGGGCACCGGCAGCCAGGCGCCCACCCGGGCCTACGACGAGTACCTGCGCCACCTCCCCGAGAACATCCAGGAGATCCTGGACCGGGGCACCCGGGAGATCGTCCAGGAGCAGGTGGCCCTGGGCATCGACATCCCCACAGACGGGGAAGTGCGCCGGGAAAACTACATCCACTACCAGTGCCGCCACTTCCAGGGCATCGATTTCCAGACCCTGACCCCCAAGGCCAGCCGCCAGGGGGCCTGGGTGGCGGAGCTGCCCACCATCGTGGGGCCCATCCGCCCTGGGGATCCCATCCTGCCCCAGGACTACCGGGCGGCCCAAGCGGCCACAGACCGGCCGGTGAAGATGACCCTGCCCGGTCCCCTGACCATCACCGACAGCACCGCGGACGCCTACTACAACGACGACGCCCGCCTGGGCGCGGACCTGGCCGCCGCCCTGAACCGGGAAGCCCGGGCCCTGGCCCAGGCCGGCTGCACCTGGATCCAGGTGGACGAGCCGGTCTTCGCCCGCCGCCCGGACGACGCCCTGGCCTTCGGCTTCGAGAACCTGGAGCGGGTCTTCCACGGCCTGCCCAGCCATGTGACCATCACCGTCCACATGTGCTGCGGCTACCCTGACTACCTGGACCAGGAGGACTTCCAGAAGGCCGATCCGGAGGCCTACTTCCGCCTGGCGCCGGCCATCGAGGACTCCAGCATCCAGATCATCTCCCTGGAGGACGCCCATCGGCACAACGATCTGCGCCTGCTGGAGCATTTCCGCACCACCACCGTGGCCCTGGGCTCCATCGCCATCGCCCGCTCCCGAGTGGAGCCGGTGGAGGAGATCCGGGAGCGGCTCTCCCAGGCCCTGGAGCACATCGATCCGGAGCGGCTCATGGTGGCCCCGGACTGCGGCCTGGGCCTCCTGCCCCGGGAGCTGGTCCGGGCCAAGCTGGCCAACATGGTGGCCGCAGCTCGCTCGGTGATCTGAGGCCAGGACCGCTTGCCATCCACTGCACCGGAAAGGAGAGAGCCCATGCCCGCGGTTTCAGGACAGTCCATCACCTCTGACTACGTCATCAGCGAAGGCAACCCGGAGCCCTACCTGCGCCGCATCGCGGAGGCCGGGTTCACCCACATCCACTGGTGTCACCACTGGCACACGGATTTCGTCTACCAGGAGCCGGAGATGGCCCAGATCCAGGCCTGGTTCCAGGAGTTCGGCCTGCAGCTCAACGACGTCCACGGCTCGGACGGGGTGGAGAAAGCCTGGGCTTCCTCGGTGGAATACCAGCGCCGGGCCGGGGTGGAGTTGGTCAAGAACCGGATGGAGCTGGCCCATCGCCTGGGCGCGGACGTGGTCATCATGCACGTCTTCGAACCGGAGGAGCCGGAGGCCAGGCCCCGCTTCTGGGAGCAGATCCGCCGCACCCTGGACGATCTGGCCCCCTTCGCCCGGGAGCGGGGCGTGCGTCTGGCCCTGGAGAACCTCCCCCGCCTGCGCTCGGACGCCAGCGATCCCCCCACAGCCCAGGACGTGGAGTACAACTTCGGCGCCCTGAGCCGCCTCTTCCAGGAATACGGCCCGGACTACGTGGGCATGTGCTTCGACAGCGGCCACGCCCACATCGGCCAGGACCAGCTGGACCAGGTGGCCGCCCTGGCGGACCGCATCATCGCCCTCCACCTCCACGACAACGACGGCACCGGAGACCAGCACCGCATCCCCTTCACCGGCACCCTCGACTGGGAGCGGGTGACGGAGATCGTGGCCCGCTCCCCCTACGCCAAGCCCATCAGCCAGGAGGTGGTCATCCACCACAGCGGCATCCAGGACGAGAGGACCTTCCTGCGGGAGACTCTGGAAGCCGGCAAGCGCCTGGCCGAGATGGTGCAGGAGAAACGACGGCAGATGGAGGATGGAGAACGGAGACGGGGCGACTAGGAGATTTGGAGATGGGTCAGCGAGACCCCCCAAACCCCATCCACCAATGGACCAATCAACGATCCGCTAATCTTCCGTCTTCAATCTTCAGTCTTCGGTCTTCAGTCTTCAATCTCCCCTCTCACGGAGAACCCACCATGAACCCCTCCCCCCTCCCAGGCTGGAAAGACAAGATCCTCTTCACCCCCGGCCCGCTGACCACCAGCCGCACGGTGAAGCAGGCCATGCTCCGGGACCTGGGCTCCCGGGACTACGAGTTCATCGAGCTGGTGCGGGACATCCGCCGCCGCCTGCTGGCCCTGGCCCAGGTGATGCCAGAGACCCACACGGCCATCCTCATGCAGGGGAGCGGCACCTTTGGCCTGGAGGCGGTGGTCTCCTCCACCATCCCGCCGGAGGGCAAGCTCCTGGTGGTGATCAACGGGGCCTACGGCCGGCGCATCGCCCAGATGGCCCGCATCCTGGGCATCCCCACCGCCACCCTGGACTACCCGGAGGACCGCAAGCCGGATCCCCAGGAGGTGGCCCACGCCCTGGAGCAGGACCCGACCATCAGCCACGTGGCCGTGGTCCACTGTGAGACCACCACGGGCATCGTCAACCCGGTGGAGGCCCTGGGGCAGGTGGTCCAGGAGCGGGGCCGTCTCTACTTCGTGGACGCCATGAGCAGCTTCGGCGGCATCCCCCTGGACATGGCCCAGGCGGGCATCGACTACCTGGTCACCTCGGCCAACAAGTGCATCGAGGGAGTGCCCGGCTTCAGCGTGGTTCTGGCCCGGCTGGAGCCCTTGCTCCGCACCCAGGGCTACGCCCGCAGCCTCAGCCTGGACCTGCTGGCCCAGCACCAGGGGCTGGAGGCCAACGGCCAGTTCCGCTTCACCCCGCCCACCCACGCCCTCCTGGCCTTCCACCAGGCCCTGCTGGAGCTGGAGATGGAAGGGGGCGTGGCCGGCCGCGCCGCCCGCTACCAGGCCAACTACGAGGCCCTGCTGGCCGGCATGCGGGCCCTGGGCTTCCAGGAGTACCTGCGGCCGGAGGATCAGGGGCCCATCATCACTTCCTTCCGCTACCCGGAGCACCCCAACTTCCGGTTCGAGACCTTCTACCGGGCCTTGAACGAGAAGGGCTACACCATCTACCCGGGCAAAGTGAGCCACGCGGACTGCTTCCGCATCGGCCACATCGGCCGCATCTTCCCCGCGGACGTGGGGGACCTGCTGCGGGCCATCCAGGAGACCCTCCAGGAGATGGGCGTCCAGCTGGAGGGCCGGTGAGGCGCTGATGTCCGACGCCGCCTATCCAT
>CAYQEB010000174.1:3564-4900 GCA_964416395.1 uncultured Caldilineaceae bacterium
GAAAGCGAGGCCGAACCATGCACTTCCATTTCCAACGCACCTACAGGGGGCCCCTCCAGGCGGTGATCCTGGACTGGGCCGGCACCACCATGGACTACGGATGCTACGCGCCGGCTGTGGTCTTCGTGGAAGTCTACAAGCGGCAGGGGGTGCCCATCTCCGTGGAGGAGGCCCGGGTTCCCATGGGCGCGCACAAGAAGGTGCACATTCGCCAGATCAGCCAGATGGACCGGGTGCGCCAGCAGTGGCAGGAGGTCCACGGCCGGCCGCCCAGCGAGGAGGACGTGGAGGCCATGTTCCAGGAGTTCGTGCCCCTGCAGCTGAACGTCCTGGCCGACTACGCAGAGCTCATCCCCGGCGCCCTGGAGGCCCTGGCCGAGTTCCGCAAGCGGGGGCTGAAGATCGGCTCCACCACCGGCTACACCGGGGAGATGATGGCCCTGCTCCTGGAGGAGGCCAGGAAACGGGGCTACGAGCCCGACTCCACCGTCTGCGCCACGGACGTGCCGGCCGGTCGGCCCGAGCCCTGGATGTGCCTGGAGAACGCCAAGAACCTGCGGGTCTATCCCATGGAGGCGGTGGTCAAGGTGGGGGACACCCTGCCGGACATCGCGGAGGGGCTGAACGCGGGGATGTGGACGGTGGGGCTGGCCATGACGGGCAACGAGCTGGGGTTGAACCAGGAGGAGATCGCCCAGCTGGCGCCGGAGGAGCTGCAGCGGCGGCTGGACCGGGCCTACACCCGCATGCACCAGGCCGGGGCCCACTACGTGGTGGACGGCATCTGGGACGTGCCGGCCGTGATCGACGAGATCAACGCCCGGCTGGCTCGGGGCGAGCGGCCGTGAGGCTCAGGTCGCGGAGGATCCAGGGGAGGCGCACTGGCCCTGGTAGCGCTCCTGGGCCCGACGCACCCACTCCCGCTCCGCCTCGAAGGTGAGCTGCTGGAGGGCTTCCGGGAAGGGGGCCCAGCGGGGAATGAACTGCTTTTCGTCCTGCCGGGCCTGGGGAACCCGCCGGGGAGAGGCCAGGCACATGAGGAAATAGCGCTCCTGACGCACGTAGTGGCTCCCCTTGTAGTCGAACTCCACCACCATCTCCCCCAGGTCGGCCACGATGGCCAGGTCCGGGTAGCCGGCCTCCTCCGTCGTCTCTCGCAGGGCCGCCTCCTCCGGGCTTTCCCCGGGATCGATGTGGCCCTTGGGCAGGCGAACCTCGTTGCGGCTGGGCCGGTCCAGGAGGAGGACATGGGGGATCTCCCGGGGCAGGTGGGGCAGCAGACCCTGCTGGACCACCACGCCGCCGGCGGCTGCGTAGCGTTTCGTGGACATGGGCG
>CAYQEB010000175.1:0-2342 GCA_964416395.1 uncultured Caldilineaceae bacterium
AACGCAATCGAACTCCTGCACTCAATATCACACCGTCCGTTCCCCAGTCCCCCGTTTCCATGACATCTCTTCGCGTGTTGACAACCGATGACCTGCCCGCCCCTCTCTGGGACGCCTTCGTGGAGGGCCATCCCCAGGCCCACCTGCTCCAGAGCAGCGGCTGGGGCGCGCTGAAAAGCCGCTTCGGCTGGCAGGCCCAGCGCGTCGCCCTGGCGGACTCCTCGGGCCAGCTTCTGGCCGGGGCCCTGCTCCTCTTCCAGCGCCGGGCCGGGATCCGCCTGGCCTACGCGCCTCGCGGCCCCTTGGTGGACTGGTCCCGCCCGGAGCTGGTGCAGGAGCTGTTGCGCGCCCTGGAGCAGGAGGCTCGCCGCCAGGGCGCAGCCTTCCTGAAGATGGAACCGGAGCTGCCGGACACGCCGGCGAACCGGGCCCTGCTGGCCCAGTACGGCCTGCGCCCCAGCCCCCAGAGCGTCCAACCCCGAAGCACCATCGTCCTGGACATCTCCGGCGAGGAAGGGGAGATCCTGGCCCGGATGAAGAGCAAGTGGCGCTACAACATCCGCCTGGCCGGGCGCAAGGGGGTGACGGTGCGGGAAGGCCGCCGGGAGGACCTGGCCCACTTCCACCGGCTCACCGCGGAGACGGGCCAGCGGGACGGCTTCCCGGTGCATGCCCCGGCCTACTACGAGGCCGCCTACGAGCTGTTGGCGCCGGAGCGGGCCGTCTTCCTCTTCGCGGAGCACCAGGGGGAGCCCCTGGCCGCCATCGTGGTGGCCGTCATGGGGAAGACGGCCTGGTACCTGTGGGGGGCCAGCAGCAACCGGCAGCGGAACCGCATGCCCAACCACGCCCTGCAGTGGGCGGGGATCCGCTGGGCCCGGGAGCGGGGCGCCATCCGCTACGACTTCTGGGGCATCCCGGACGCCATCGGCCAGCTGGCTCTCGGCCTGCAGGATCCCCAGGAGCCGGGCATGCCAGTGGAGGCCCTGCCCCTGCGCCTGGATCGGCTGCCCCGAGGCGAACTGTGGGGGGTCTACCGCTTCAAGCAGGGTTTCGGTGGACGGGTGCTGCGCACGGTGGGGGCCTGGGACCTCCCCATCAGCCGAGCGGGCTACGGGCTCTACCGAGCCGGACTCACAGCCCTGGAGCTGGCCCGGAAAGCCGAAGGATCCCAGGCTGCAGCCCGGCTGCGGGACCGGCTGGGCCAGCCTTCCCGCCAGCCTGGAGCCCCAGGCCCCCTCGTTCCCCGCCCGGTGGCCCAGCCGGAGGAGTGGCGGGCCATCCTGGATCGGCTGCCAGAGCCCCACGTGCTCCAGAGCTGGGAGTGGGGGCAGGTCAAGGCCCAGACGGGCTGGCAGGCGGAGCGTTTCGTCCTGGAGGAGAGGGGGACGGTCCGGGCTGCGGTGCAGTTCCTGTGGCGGCAGCCGATCCCGGGCCTGCCCCTGCGGGTGGGCTACGTGCCCAAAGGGCCGGTCACCGACTGGGGAGATGCGGGGTTGGTGGCCCAGGTGCTGGCCGGCGTGGAGGCCCACGCCCGGCGGCGAGGCTGCATCTTCGTGAAGATCGACCCGGACGTGGCGGAGGAGGAAGCCTCCGGGCAGGCGGTCAAGGCCCTGTTGAGGGAGCGGGGCTGGCGCTTCAGCCCGGAGCAGATCCAGTTCAAGAACACGGGGCTCACCCGGCTGGACGTGGACGAGGAGGCCCTCCTGGCCGGGATGAAGAGCAAGTGGCGCTACAACGTGCGCCTGGCCCGGCGTCGGGGCGTCACCGTGCGCCAGGGGGGAGAGGCGGACCTGGCGGCCTTCTACCGCCTCTACGCGGAGACCGGGGCCCGGGACGGCTTCCTGATCCGGCCATTCCGCTACTACGCGGAGGCCTGGCGCACCTTCCTCCAGGCCCAGACCGAGCCGAAGAACCCGGCTGGAGGCGCTCTGCTCCTGGCGGAGCACCCGGAGGAGAAGGAGCCGGTGGCCGGGCTCTTCCTCTTCCGCTACGGGACCCGGGCCTGGTATTTCTACGGGGCCAGCAGCAGCCGACGCCGCCGGGACATGCCCAACTACCTGCTCCAGTGGGAGGCCATGGCCTGGGCCCGGTCCCAGGGCTGCACGGTCTACGACTGGTGGGGCGCGCCCACGGAGCTGGACGATCCCGAGGATGGGCTGCAAGGGGTCTGGCGCTTCAAACAGGGCTTCGGCGCAGTCTTTCAACCCCACATCGGCGCCTGGGACTGGCCGGCCCGGCCCGGGCTCTACCGCCTCTACACCCAGGGCATGCCTCTGCTCCTGCGCGGGCTGCGACGGCTCGGTCAGGGGCGCTGACCTCACCCTTCCTCGACAGCCTCC
>CAYQEB010000175.1:2442-4833 GCA_964416395.1 uncultured Caldilineaceae bacterium
TCTTCCTGCCCGGTCTCTTCCCTTTCATCTGCCACGGCCACACGTCCCGAGAGGCGGCTCCCGTCCCCGATCCAGAGGGGCTTCCCCGGGCAGCCGTTGACCAGCTCCACCGTTCCTTCCAGCACCACATCCGCTCCGAAACGCACATCACCCCGCACCGTCAGGGCGTCACAGCCCCGGAGGGAGGGCGCGCCCTGGGGAAAGCGCCGACGCATCTCCTGGAAGAGGGCGTAGTAGGTTGGGTCCAGCTCCACCAGGGGCAGCGCGCCCTGGCGCTGGGGGTGGAGTTCCAGGTGGAAGTCCGGGTGGAGGAGCACTGCGTCGGACCAGAGGACCAGGAGGTCGTTGGTCTTCTTCACTGGGAAGAAGCGGCTGCGGGGCACGCAGATGGCCTCGGCCTCGGGGAAGATGGCGATGGCCAGGCCCATGGCCGTCTCCAGCTGATAGACCCGGGGAGTGTCCGGCTGGGTGGGGTCCACGGGTTTCTCGTTGCGGATCATGGGCAGGCCCAGGACCCCCTCTCGCTCCTCCAGGAGCTGGGCCAGGGTGGGCAGGTGCAGCCAGAGGTTGTTGGTGTTGAAGTAGCGGTAGCGCTGGATGTCCTGGAAGAGGTGCAGCTCCTCGGGCGGGCATTGGGCCAGCTCCCGCAGGATCAGCCCCTGCTCCGGGTTCCAGGCCAGGTGACCGCCCTTGCGGTCTGCGGGGGTGCGCCGGGCCACCTCCATGAGGAAGGGGAGCCGCCTGTCCGCGAAGTAGCCCAGGATGTCCAGGTGGATGGTGGCGCCCAGGTTGTCGGAATTGCTGATGAAAGCGTACTCGTAGCCGGCCTGGAGCAGCTTGTCCAGCATGCCGCTGGTGAGCAAAGCCGGGTAGATGTCCCCGTGGCCGGGCGGACACCACTCCTTGGACGGATCCGGGGGCCACTCCACCGGCTCCAGGGTCTCCTTCCAGATCTTGGGGATCTTGTGCTGGAGGAAGTCCAGGGGAACGTCCACCGGGAGCTCCGGATAGGCGGCCAGGGCCTGGAGGGTGGCGTCCCGGGTGTGGAAGCTGTTCATGAAGACCAGGGGCAGGCGGACGCCGGTCTCCTGCCGGGTGTGGAGCACCTGGCGCACAATGATGTCCAGGAAGGTGAGGTCGTCCTTGACCCGGATCAGGGACTTGGGGCCGGTCATGCCCATGCTGGTGCCCAGGCCGCCGTTGAGCTTCAGCACCACGGCTCGGTCCAGGGCCTGACGTCCCGCCTGGGTGTAGTCCCCCAGATCCGGCAGTTCGGGCAGGCTGTCCACGGGCAGGGCCTGGTCACTGGGGATGTAGCCGGTCTCTCCCTGGAGGAGCTTGGCGTAGTAGTAGCGAAAGGTGCGGATGACGATGTCCGGCAGCCCTTCCCGGCGCATCTTGCGCTCGAAGGGTGCGAAGCGACGCGCCAGCTCCTGGGGATCCAGGCGGGCTGTCTGTTCTGAATTGGAGGAGTTCATGGTTTTTCGCCTTGATCGGTCTGGGGAGATCCTTTCGGACAGGTTTTGGGAGGCAAGAATAGCGCAAGAATGCTAGTGCGAAGACGGTCCTGGAAACTTATCCTATTTTACAGAAATGTTCAACCTTTGCTGGATGATCCCGTTACTTTTACATGACAGTTCAAACAGTGGTTTCGTTTTGTCTTTATCCCAGTTTTCCATCTTCATCTCAGTCTTGTGATGGTTTCATTGCGGTGAACTTCGTACGGTGACAGTTTGTGCGGCGCCTTTAGCCGCGCCGTCGAGATGTCCCCTCCCCCTCGAGGAAGGTGTCCATGGAGTGGCAAGTTGAGTTTTTTGGCTTTGTACTGGTAGTGACAGCCTTCATTGCCCTGGGCGTGGCCTGGATCGCCTGGCGTCGTCGGGGCGCCCCCGAATCCTATGCGCTGATGTTCCTGAACCTGGCCATCAGCATCTGGTTATCCGGCTATGCCATGGAACTGGGGGTCACAACTCTGGCGGCCAAGATGTTCTGGGCCAAAGTGGAGTATCTGGGGATCGCCACAATTCCCTTCACATGGCTGCTTTTCAGCATCCACTACAGCGGCTATGGCAACCTCCTGACCCGGAAACGCACAGCCCTGTTGGCCAGCCCTTTCCTGATCACCCTGGCCGCCGTCTGGAGCAACGATTTCCACCACCAGTTCTGGACGTTCAGTCGACTGGAGCTGTACAACGGAACCCTTTTCCTGAACCTCTCCTACGGCCCCTTCTTCTGGTTCCACACAGCCATGGCCTACGTCTACCTGTTGGCCGGCACCGTCCTGCTGATCCACATCCTGCTGCGTTCAGCGAAGTTCTATCGGTTCCAGGCGGCCGGCATGCTATTGGCCGCCCTGGTGCCCTGGTTCGGGAATGTCCTCTACGTCACGGG
>CAYQEB010000176.1:0-4815 GCA_964416395.1 uncultured Caldilineaceae bacterium
TTGATGTGGGCGGTGATCTCCTTCACCTGGGCATCGCTGAGCTCCAGGCGCAGCTGCTCGGCCCGCTGCTTGATGGCGTTCCAGCCGGTGAGCCGGTGGGCCACGTGGATGTAGCGGGTCAGGCCGAAGTCGGCCGGGTCCAGGATCTCGTAGGTGCTGGGGTTGTTCAGGATGGCCTTGGCGTGGATGCCGGCCTTGTGGGTGAAGGCGGTGTAGCCGGTGATGTAGTTGTTGAAGGGCACGTCTACCCCCACCAGGCTGGCCACCAGGTTCTCCACCTCTCGCAGCAGGGGCAGGTTGTACTTGCGCCGCACCAGCTCCCGGTTGTGAGCGTACATGCGGGCGATGAAGCCGCCCAGGGGGGTGATGCCGTTGCGCTCGCCGATGCCCAGGACCGAGGTGTCCACGTGGGTGGCGCCGGCCTCCAGGGCGGCGTAGGCGTTGGCGATGGCGCAGCCTGTGTCGTCGTGGCCGTGGAATTCGATGTCGCAGTGGACCACGCCTCGCAGGGTGCGCACCAGCTCGTAGACCTGCCGGGGGCTGGCCACCCCCACCGTGTCCGCGATGCCCACCCGGTTCACCCCCACCTGGTCCACCGTGCGGTAGATGGTGAGCAGATCCACCAGATCGCTGCGGAAGGAGTCCTCGCTGCTGAAGCGCACCTCCAGCCCCTGGCTCTTGATGAACTCCACCACCTGGATGGCCGTCTCGATGATGTAGGGGATGTCCTTGCCGTGGGAGAACTCCCGCAGGTAGCTGCTGGTGCCGAAGACCACGTCGATGCCGTCCACGCCCGTGTCCACGGCCAGCTTGGCGTCGTCCATGTGACAGCGGGTGTGGGTCAGGATCTTGGCCTTCAGGCCCAGGCTGGCGATGCGCTGGCAGTCCTTGCGGCTCTGGGGGCTGGCCGCGGGGGAGGTGAGCTCCAGGTACTCCACCCCGAAGGCGTCCAGCAGGCGGGCGATCTCCACCTTCTGGTCGCTGGTGAAGAAGGCGTTGGCGAACTGCTCGCCCTCCCGCAGGGTGGACTCGATGATGGCGAACTGGTCAAGGGACATGGCGGCCTCCTGCGCTGCTCATGGAACAAGGCTCTGGGACGGCTGGCGTGCCGTCACTCGGGCGAATCGATTTTTGCTCCAGTGCAGGATGGCCGTCCTTGGCCGCGGGGGCAACAAAAAACCGGCTCATCCTGTCTGGATGGCCGGTGGCTTCGCTTCTTCCGAGCAAGCACAAAAATCCAGACAGGTCAGTCCGGCTTCTGCTTCTTGCTCCGCTTCTTGGCGATGGGGTTGGGGGAGATTGGCTGGCTGCTCACCCGAACGGGCATGGTGTGGCTCCAGAAGATGGTCTCAACGGCGAACGTTGGGGGCTACTATAGCAGGGAGCGCATTCCCTGTCAAATTGGTGGAAATCAAAATTGGCGGCAACCGGGCTCGGCGAGGATCCAGGGGGAAACCACCGCTCGGGCCTGGCGCCCCCCGGCCCGCGGAGGCAGGCCGGAAGCGCCGATCCGGGGCGGGCTTCCCGAACCGAACTTGATCTTCCCGCCACTTTGGGCTACAGTTCATCTGCCCCCTAAACCGGTTTGATCCCGCGTCCCCCGACCCACCCCCAGCATCCACCCAGGAGGAGATCCCACATGAGCACCCAACTTCCATCGTCCCTGTTCAACGCGCTCACCTTCCGCTGCATCGGACCGCCCCGGGGCGGCCGGGTGGTGGCCGTGGCCGGGGACCCCTCGGAGCGGGCCACCTTCTACTTCGGCGCGGTGGCTGGCGGCGTCTGGAAGACCACCGACGCCGGCGTCACCTGGCGCAACGTTTCCGACGGCTTCTTCAACACCGCCTCGGTGGGGGCCATGGACGTCTCCCTCACCGATCCCAACGTGGTCCTGGTGGGCATGGGCGAGTCCACCATCCGGGTGGATGTGAGCCACGGGGACGGCGTCTACAAGTCCACCGACGGCGGCCGCTCCTGGGCCCACCTGGGCCTGGCCGACACCCGGCACATCGGCAGGGTGCTCATCCATCCCCGAGACCCGGATGTGCTCTACGTGGCGGCCCTGGGCCACGCCTTCGGCCCCAACAACGAGCGGGGCGTCTTCCGCTCCACCGACGGCGGCAAGAGCTGGCAGCAGACCCTCTTCGTCTCGAACCGGGCCGGCGCGGTGGACCTGGCCATCGACCGGCAGAACCCCGACATCCTCTACGCCACCACCTGGGAGGTGCACCGCAACTTCTGGGAGCTGAAGAGCGGCGGCCCGGGCAGCGGCCTGTGGAAGTCCGTGGACGGGGGCGTCACCTGGACGGAGATCAGCCGGGCCAAGGGCCTACCCCAGGAAGGCATCCTGGGCAAGATCGGCGTGGCCGCCTCCCCGGTGCAGGCCGGCCGGGTCTGGGCCCTGGTGGAGAGCGAAAAGGAGCCGGGCCTCTACCGCTCGGACGACTTCGGCGCCACCTGGCAGCTGGTCAGCGACAAGTCGGACCTGCGCCAGCGGCCCTGGTACTACATGCACGTCTTCGCGGACACCCAGGACCCGGACACGGTCTACGTCCTGAACCTGGGCATGTGGAAGTCCACCGACGGCGGCAAGAACTTCACCGAGATCAGCACTCCCCACGGGGACAACCACGCCCTCTGGATCGACCCCGCGGACAACCGACGCATGGTCCAGGGCAACGACGGCGGGGCCTGCGTCTCCTACGACGGCGGCGAGAGCTTCACCACCATCTACAACCAGCTCACAGCCCAGTTCTACCGCATGGACGTGGACCGGGCCTTCCCCTACCGGGTCTACGGCACCCAGCAGGACAACTCCAGCATCCGGGCGCCCAGCGACACGGTGAGCGGGGGCATCGGCTGGTGCGACTGCCAGATCGCCGGCACCGGAGAGAGCGGCTTCATCGCGGTGGATCCCAAGGACCCGGACATCGTCTACGTGGGCGCGGTGGGCTCCAGCCCCGGCGGCCTGGGCGCGCTCCAGCGGGCGGACCTGCGCAGCGGCCAGATCCGGCTGGTGAACGTCTGGCCCGAGGCCTACGGCGGGGAGATCCCCACCCACAGCCTGCGTTACCGCTTCCCCTGGACCTTCCCCATCCTCTTCTCGCCCCACGATCCGACGGTGCTCTACACCGCCGGCAACGTGGTCTTCCGCTCCCAGGACGAGGGCCAGAGCTGGGAGCCCATCAGCCCGGACCTGACCCGCAACGACCCGGAGAAGCTGGCCTCCTCCGGCGGGCTCACCCCGGACAACAGCGGCGCGGAGATCTACTGCACCATCGCCAGCCTGCGGGAGTCGCCCCACGAGCCGGGCGTCCTCTGGGCCGGCAGCGATGATGGCCTGGTCCACCTGACCCGGGACGGGGGCCAGAGCTGGCAGGACGTCACCCCAGCCGACCTGCCCGAGTGGAGCTACATCCAGACCCTGGAGCCCTCCCCCCACGACCCGGGAACCTGCTATCTGGCCGCCACCCGCTACAAGCTGGACGACAACACCCCCTACCTTTTCGTCACCCGGGACTACGGCCAGAGCTGGCAGCGCATCACCCAGGGCATCCCCGACCACGACTTCACCCGGGTCATCCGCTGCGACCCGGCCGCGCCCGGCCTCCTCTACGCAGGGACGGAGACGGGCCTCTACGTCTCTCTGGACGACGGGAGCTCCTGGCAGCGCTGGCAGGGCAATCTGCCTGTGGCGCCGGTCTACGACCTGGGGATCGCGGGGAACGACGAGGGGCAGAGCGACCTGGTGGTGGCCACCCACGGCCGCTCCTTCTGGATCCTGGACGACCTGACGCCCCTGCGCCAGCTCCAGGCGGAAGGCGGGGCCGACCTCGGACCGCGCCTGGCCCTGGTTCCGCCCCGGCCGGCCTTCCGGATCCACCCGGATCTGTTCGAGGACTGGATCCCCACGGAGGGCAAGGTCTACGGCTTCGCCTCCACCGTCACCTACCTGGCCCGCAAAGACGAGGAAACGGGCCTGCCCCGGCGCACCTACCTGGACGGGGGCGAGGGCGCTCCCCGGCGCGCCCTGATCCACTACTGGCTCCCCGATCCCCTGCCCGAGGGCCTGGCCCCCCGGCTGGAGATCCTGGACGCCACGGGCGCGGTCGTTCGCCGCTTCGACCCCAAACCCCCGGACTGGGACAAGCGGGACGAGCTGGACAAGGCCCTGGAGCCAGGCCCCTGGATCCCTGTGCGGCCGGGGCTCAACCGCTTCCTCTGGGACCTGCGCCACGAGGGCGCGATGCGGGTGCGGGGCAACAAGACCGGGGGCGAGGCCAACAAGGGGCCCTTCGTCCTGCCAGGAACCTACCGGCTGCGCTTGACCGTAGGGGATGAGGTCCTGGAAGGCGAGCTGGAGGTGCGGCAGGACCCCCGGGTGGACGTCTCCCTGGCGGATCTCCAGGCCCAGCACGACCTGCTCCTGGCGGTGCGGGAGAAGCTGAACCAGCTCTACCGGGGTGTGGTGCGCCTGCGGGAGGTCCGGGAGCAGGTGGAGGCCTGGAAGAAGCGCCTGGCCGACCGGCCCCAGGTGGTCCAGGCCGCGGACCGGGTCCTGGAGAAGCTGGCGGCCATCGAGGACGCGCTCATCCTACCCGGGGAGCAGAAGAACGTCTACGAGCTGGTGGTGAGCCCCCGGCTGAACAGCAAGCTCTCCTCCCTGATCCCGGTCATCGGCAGCGGGGATGGGCGGCCCACCGCCGCGGCTCAGGCCCTGGTGGCCGAGTACAGCGGCCAGATCGACGAGCAGCTGGCCGCACTGGAGCGGGTCCTGGCCGAGGATGTGGCGGAGCTCAACGCCCGGATCCAGGC
>CAYQEB010000177.1:0-4771 GCA_964416395.1 uncultured Caldilineaceae bacterium
GTCGCGGCTTTCTCGGCCAGCTTGCGCAGGCGCTTTTGCTCCCGCTTGGCCTCCCGGCGAGCCTGCTTCTGGGCCCGCTTCTCCTCCCGCAGCCGGGCGGTCTCCGCCTCGATCTCCTCCAGGCTGGGCCAGGCCGTGGCGGGCATGCCCAGGGCCTCCTCCAGGCGCTGGATGACCGTGCGGAAGATGTGGTAGGTGGTGTAGTTGCTGTCCGTGGCCGGGACCACCTCCCAAGGGGCGTAGGGGGTGTGGGTGTTGGCCAACATGTCCCGCACCGCGGCCAGGTACTCGTCGTACTTGCGGTGGTGCTCCCAGTCCTCCGCGGTGACCTGCCAGGCGCGCTCCGGGTTCTGGGTCAGGCTGATGAAACGGCGCAGCTGCTCTCGCTTGCTGATGTGGAGCCAGAACTTGACGAAAATCGTGCCGTCATCCGCCAGGGTGCGCTCGAACTGGTTGATCTCCTCGTAGGCCCGGATCCAGTCGGGGATGGGGGTCAGCCCCTCCACCCGCTCCACCAGAACCCGACCGTACCAGCTGCGGTCGAAGATGGCCATCTGCCCCCGCCGGGGGATCTTCATCCAGAAGCGCCAGAGCCAGGGCATCTTCTTCTCGTGGGTGCGGGGGGCCTGGGTGGGGATCACCTTGAAGCCCCGGGGATCCAGTCGGCGGGTCAGGCGGCGGATGTTGGTCCCTTTGCCAGCCGCGTCCCAGCCTTCGAACACGACGATCACCGGCGCCTTGCGGTCGTACACCTCCTTGACCAGCTGGAAGAGGCGCTGGCGTCCCACCCGCAGGATCTGCTTGCGGGCAGGGGTGGAGAGGCTCAGGGAGAGATCGACACGATCCAACATGGTCTGCTCCGGCATGGCGCACCTCCTGGATGGCTCTGGAGCTGGGTGGCAGAGGGCGGGCGGCGCGAGGGCCCTTACGCCTCCATTATAGGCCCCATGGGGGAGAGAGTTCAAGTCCCCGAACGCTGGCCTGCGGACGCGGCGGGAGCGCTGGCGCCGTCCTCAGAGCCCCAGCGAAAGGACCGGACTATCCACGTGAGGAAACCTCAGGAAACTTCAGCGGCGTGGGCTGAAAACCTCTGAAAATCCATTTGACAATCTTTCCAAAGGCGTGTATAAACTTGCCCAGATGCTCGTCAGGGCGCCTGGCAACCTCCCCCGACCACCGACAAGCGCGCCCATCTTCTCCCATCTTGCCCCATCGGCCTGCAACCCAGTGTTGACCGGACCAGTGTTCGCCCCCTTCACCGCGCCGATGGACCGATGCAACGGATCGTCCTGCCATCTCGCCCAGGGTCCGCCCCCGACATCGCCCCTGGAGCGGAAAGCCTTTCCCCCACCCCGCCAAACCATTCCGTCCGACGACGCCCGTTCGCTATCATTTCCTGTTTTCCGGACCCCAGTTGTTCCATTTCCTAACCCTATCCAAAAAGGAGGAAGCAGATGTTGCGAACCCGAAAGACCCTGTGGCTGCTCTCCCTGCTGGCCATCTTGATCCTGGCCCTGGCCGCCTGTGCGCCGGCCGCGGAGCAGGTGGGCGAGCCGGCAGCCGAGCAGCCCGCCCAGGAGGAGGCCGCCCCGGCTCAGGAGGCCAAGGAGGAGGCCCCGGCCGAGGAAGCCAAGGCTGAAGAGGCCAGCATGGAACCCATCAAGATCGGCGGCCTGGCGCCCCTCTCCGCGCCGGGCGCGGTGGTGGGCGGTGAGGCCATGCGGGACGCCATGCTCATCGCTGCGGACGAGATCAACGCGGCCGGCGGCATCCTGGGACGGCCCATGGAGCTCATCATCGTGGACACCGAGGGCCTGCCGGAGAAGGGCACCGCGGTGGCGGAGAAGCTCATCAACCAGGACGGCGTGGTGGCCATCGGCGGCGGCTACCACAGCTCCGTGGGCGTGGCGGTGAAGGAAGTGACCCACGACAACCACATCCCCATCGTCTTCGCCGAGACCTGGAACGACACCATCACCAGCGTCATGTACCCGGAGGTCTTCCGCATCGCCCCTCTGAACTCCGAGGTCTCCGCGGTGGACGTGAAGTTCATCATCTGGCTGCGGGACGTGGCCGGCGCGGACGTCAACAAGGTGGTCCTCCTGACTGAGAACACCGACTACGGCATCCCCGCCGCGGAGGAGACCACCCGCCTGCTGGGTGAGGCCGGCATCGACGCGGTCACCTTCAGCGTGGACATCGGCACCCAGGACTTCTCCGGCATCATCGAGCGGGTGAAGGCCGAGGCGCCGGACATGATCATGGTGCTGGCCACCGGCGAGGCCTCCTACAACTTCGAGCAGCAGGCCGCGGACGCGGGCATCGGTCCTCAGGACGTGCCCATGCTCTGCAACCAGGTCTCCCTGGTGAGCGACGCCTTCTGGACCAACGTGCCCGACGGCAACTACTGCTTCGTGCGCCGGGTGGGCCTGCCGGTTCAGCTCTACAACGACGTGGCCAAGAACTTCCTGGCCCAGTACAAGGAGCGCACGGGCAAGGAGGCGGCCGAGTCCTACGCCCTGGAGGCCTACGACTCCATCAAGATCATCGCCCAGGCCATCGAGGAGGCCGGCAGCACCGACGCAGACGCCATCATCGAGGCCCTGGAGAACATCGAGTACACCGGCGCCCTGGGCACCATCACCTTCCCCATCAACTCCAAGAACCCGCCAGACAAAGCGGGCGTGGATCCCAAGTGGTGGCACCAGTTCCCAGAGCCGGCCATCACCATCGTCCAGTACCAGGAGGAAGGCCAGGACTCCAACGACACCACCGTGGTCTTCCCCGAGACCTACGCCACCGGCGACCCCATCATCGTCGGTCAGGAGTAACCTCCCTGGGTAGGGGTGCAGCCGGGCTGCGCCCCTACCCCGCTGCTGACATCGAGGACAACCCATGGAGAACCCAGCACTCTTCTGGCGAGTCATCCTCTGGCTCCTCTTCTGGGGGGCGGTGGGCGGCGTGGTGACGCCTCGCATCTACGCCCGCCGGGACAAGGACATCTCCCAGGCGGGCCTGGCCGGGGCGGCCATCGGCGCGGCCCTGGGCCCCATCGGCCTCATCCCCCTCTGGATCCGCACCCCCAAGCTCACCGGCCGTCTGATCGTCCTGGCCGGACTCATGGTCATCGGCATCTTCGTGGCCGCCTTCGCCCTGGCCGACCCGAACAACCTCTGCGTGGCCAATGGCGGTTTCGTGGTCTCCCAGCTCACCAACGGCATCGTCATCGGCATCATCTACGGCCTCATGGCCCTGGGCCTCACCCTCATCTTCTCCATCCTGGGGGTGGTCAGCTTCGCCCACGGCGAGTTCTACATGATCGGGGGCATGGTGGCCTACTTCCTGAGCGTCTCTCCTTTCTACAAGGAGCTGCGCAAGGGTGCGGAGGCCCTGGCCGAGAACACCGGCGGCATCCTGGCCTTCGTGAACTACGTCTTCCCGCCCCTGATCCTGCTCCTGAGCGCCTGCATCGTCACCTTCGTCATCGGCGTGATCTTCGAGCGCCTCTTCCTGCGAGAGATGAACCAGGGCAAGGTGGAGCGCCCGGGTGAGTACGCCATCCTGGTCACCTTCGGCCTGGCCTTCTTCCTCCAGTACTTCACCCAGGCCCTGACCAGCGCCAACCCGGTGAAGGCCCAGCGCTTCTGGGACTTCCCCCGGGTGAAGATCCCCGAGGAGAGCGGGGACATCCTCAAGATGAGCGCGGGGAACATCACCGTCCTGCGGGAGATCTCCATCCCCAACCCCCGCTTCACCGCCGCGCTCATCGCGGTGGTCATGCTGGGGATCCTCATGTGGTTCCTCTACCGCACCTGGACGGGCAAGGCCCTGCGCGCGGTGAGCCAGGACCGACAGGCCGCCGCGGTCACCGGCATCAACCCGGACAACATGAACACCCTGGCCTTCGGCATGGGGGCCATGCTGGCTGGCCTCTCCGGCGCCTCCTTGGTCCAGGTCTTCTCCTGGCTGCCCCAGGTGGGCATCCCCGCCGCGGCCCGCTCCTTCGTGATCATCGTCCTGGGAGGCATGGGCTCCCTGCCCGGCGCCTTCATCGGCGGGCTCATCGTGGGCCTGGTGGAGGCCGCGGGCACCGGCTGCATCCCGGACACCACCCGGGCCGCGGCCTACATCCCCGCCTACGGCATGATCATCCTCACCCTGGTGCTGCTGCTGAAGCCCACGGGCCTCTTCGGGAGGGAGCTATGAGCAAGACTGCCATCGCCTGGGCTGTGGGCCTGGCCGCCGCGCTCCTGCTCCTGGCCGGGCCGGCCGTCTACGGCGACAAGCCCTACATCATGCACCTGTTCATCACCGCCTTCTTCTACGCCATCCTGGCCTCCAGCTGGTCCCTCCTGGCCGGGTACGGGGGCCAGTTCTCCTTCGGCCACATGGCCTTCATGGCCATCGGCGGCTACACCAGCGGCCTCATCGGCAAGTTCATCCGCTTCACCACCGCGCCCAGCCAGCTCTGCAACGACTTCAAGCTGCCCGGGAGCGAGTGGTGGCTGGTGGTGCTCAAGCCTCGGGAGGTGGGCACCATCCAGGACACTTGCCTGGACCTGGCCAAGCAGAGCACCCTGCCGGCTGGCACCTTCATCGTGACGCCGCCCATCTGGGCCAGCATCCTCATGGGGGTGATCATGGGCGCGGTCTTCGGCCTGCTCATCGGCGCCCTGGTCCTGCGCCTGCGCAGCACCTACCTGGCCCTCTTCACCATCGGCTTCTCGGAGATCCTGCGGGCGGCCATCAGCGCGGAGATCCCCATCACCGA
>CAYQEB010000178.1:0-3168 GCA_964416395.1 uncultured Caldilineaceae bacterium
GCGGCCCAGTCCGGCGAGTCGGCCCGGACGGCCACGCCATGCCGGGCCAGGGCCCGGTTGATGGTGCGTTGACGCTGCTTGATCACCTGGGGATCGGTCATGCCCTCCCACTGGAAGGGGGTGTGGGCCTTGGGCACGAAGGGGGTGGCGTTGATGGCCAGCCGCCGCTTGAAGATCTGCCGGGCCTTCAGGGTGAAGTCGATGAGGGCCTGGATGTCCTCGTCCGTCTCTGTGGGGTGGCCCACCATGAAATAGAGCTTGAGCTGGGGGAAGTTCAACTCCTCGGCCAGGGCGATGGCCGCCATCATCTGCTCTTCCGTCTGGGTCTTGTTGATGACGTTGCGCAGGCGCTGGCTGCCGGCCTCTGGGGCCACAGTCAGGGTTTTGGCGCCCCCCGCCGCCATGGCCTGGATCAGGGGGACGCTGATGGGATCCATGCGCATGGAGCTGGCGCTGATGCTGGCGCCCATCTCCTGGAGGGCCCGGGCCAGCTCGTCGATCTGGGTGTGGTCGCTCACCGCGGCGCTGACCAGACCGATGCGCCGTCGCCCGGCCTTCATCGCGGCCTCGGCCCACTGGAGGAGCCGCTCCAGGGGCTGTTCCCGGGGTGGGCGGTAGACGTAGCCGGCCAGGCAGAAGCGGCAGCCCCGTCCGCAACCCCGGGCAATCTCCATCAGGTGCATCTCGCCGAACTCGGTGTCCGGGGTGTAGAGGGTGCTGTGGGTGGGGTAGCGGCTCAGATCCCGCACCCAGAGGCGCTGGACCGGGCGGAAGTCCGGGTGGTCTGGGTTGGAGGGGCGCAGGCTGGGCACGTAGAAGCCGGGCAGCTGATCCAGGGCGGCCAGCAGGGCCTCCCGGTCCTGGTCCAGCCCCTCCCGGGCCAGGGCCAGGAACTGCTCCACCGCCTCCTCCCCCTCACCGATGAGGATCACATCGAAGAAGGGGGCCATGGGCTCCGGGTTCATGGTGATGCCCGGCCCGCCGGCGATGAGCAGGGGCCAGGGGCTGCCGTCCCAGCGCCGGGTGCGCTGCCGGTCCGCGGCCAGGAGAGGCGCCTTGGCCTGGCGCAGCATCTCCACCACGTTGAAATAGTCCATCTCCCAGGAGATGGTGAAGGCCCAGACGCTGAACTCGTCGGGGGTGCGGCCGCTCTCCAGGGAGCGGAGGGGCCGGCCAGCCTGGTCGCCGCCCTTCTCCCAGAAGACCCGCTCGCAGACCACGTCCGCCTGGTCGTTGAACCAGCGGTAGAGGAGCTGGAAGGCCAGGCTGCTCATGCCCACGTAGTAGCTGTTGGGGAAGGAGAGGGCCACGGGGATCTTGCCGCCCCAGTTCTTGACCACGGCTCCTTCCTCCCGGTGGGCCGGGGATGGGCCGTCCGTCCGGGGGCGTTCCTTTCGGGCGCGGGAAGTGTGGCCGAAAGTGCGGCTGAAAGTGCGACCGGCTTTGCTGTGGAGTTTTCGGTTGAACCTGCTGCTGCGTTTCTGTCGTGCCATGACCGTCCAATGGATCGAGCACCGCCACGCTGGCTGTGCGTGTATCGCGCCGGGCCACGCCCCCTCGAGAGAAGGCCGGGGCCATCCTCTATTTTACCACGGAACCGCGCAGAAGCTGGAGCGCCCGGGCCCACTCCTCCGGGGTGTTGGTGTTGAAGAAGGAGCGGAGGTCGGGGTCCAGGGGCTCCAGCTCCGCCTGCTCCACGATGCGGGTGCGGACCCGATCCAGGAAGCCGGTGGTGCGGCGCTGATTTCGGGCCAATTGTTCCTGGATGGCGGGCAGGCAGCGGCGGTGGTAGAGGGCATGCAGGGGCTGGAGCCGTCCCTGCACCCGGGGGACCACCGCGTCCCAGCGGGGTTGGCCCTGATGGTCCTGCTCCCGGGCCAGGGCCATCAGCTGGCGGAAGATCTGAGGCTGGACCAGGGGCAGGTCGCAGGCCACGCAGAGGGCCCATCCGGGGCAGGCGGCCAGCCCCGTGGCCAGGCCGCCCAGCGGGCCCATGTTCGGCAGGATGTCGGGCAGGCAAGCCCGAGGAGCCAGGGGCGCCAGGGCCGCGCAGATGGCCGGGTCGTTGGCCACCAGGACCAGGTCGTTGGTCAGGGAATGGAGCCGGCGGGCCACGTGGCGCACCAGGGGGTCACCGGGCTCGCCGTCGTCGCCTGGGCCTGGCACGGGTAGGAGGGCTTTCTCCTGGCCCATGCGCCGGCTGCGCCCGCCCGCGTTGATCAGCAGGGTGAAGGGCTCGGGCGAACGTTCCGGTGGCGATGGGCTGGTGGGCATGGCTCGGGTCATGGGGCTGGACTGGCCGGGATCCCGGCACGAAAAAGGCGAGTTGCGTGTTCCGTGCAACCCGCCCTGTTGGTTCGTGTAGGCGAAGGTCCTGGCCGTTCGTGAGGGATGAACCGGACAAGGCCGGCCTCAGGCCTCTTTCTGCTGGGCCTCCAGGAAGGCGACCACGTCCCCCACGGTGACGATCTCCTGGGCCTGTTCGTCGCTGATCTCGCCGCCGAACTCCTCCTCGAAGGCCATGATCAGCTCCACCAGGTCCAGGCTATCCGCGTCCAGGTCGTCCTTGAAGGAGGCCTCCATGGTCACGTCCTCGGGGTCGACATCCAACTGGTCGACGATAATTTCTCGAACTCGCTCAAATACGCTGTTAGACATTTCGTGTCCCCCTTTGTGTTCGGTTCGGAAGGTGTTGGGATTCGGGTTGCTTGCTGGATGAAAAGGTTGCCCTTGGTGCGGAGTCGCCAGAAAAGCAGAGGCGTTGACACGCTCTTGTCGGGCTGCCTGGCTGGGTTGCCTGCTTGAGTTCCCTGGTCGCGTTGTCCTGGCGAAACCCGTCCCTGTGGACGCCGTTCCGGGGGGGCGGGCAGGTGAACGGGCGGGTCCTTCCCCGGCGCCACCGGACGGCGTCAAAGCGTCCATCATTGTATCGACTGGTCAGGAAGCTGTCAAACCTGCTGAACTTCCGGGACTCCGATCCATGAAACACGACATGGCCGGAAAAGTTACGGCCGCGAGCGGGGCGAATCGATTCCCGGCCAGACTCGGCTGGCCCGGGAATTCTGCCAGGTGTGGGAGTTTGTGTATACTTAGCTCGGCCCCGCTCTGCCAGGCGTCTTCCTGGCGCCCCTTCCGGACCTTTTATCGGCGCGTGGCCTGGGCCCCTGG
>CAYQEB010000178.1:3268-4631 GCA_964416395.1 uncultured Caldilineaceae bacterium
GTGCGGGTCTTCGCCAGCGGGGGCATCCGCAGCGGCCAGGACGTGGCCAAATGCCTGGCCCTGGGCGCGGATCTGGTGGGCCTGGCCTCGCCCTTCCTGAAGCGCGCGGTGGAGTCCACCGAGGCGGTGGTGGACGAGATGGAGTACCTTCAGGAGGAGCTGCGCATCGCCATGTTCTGCGCCGGGGCTCGGGACATCCACGCCCTGCGGGAGCCGGGGCGGTTGGTGTCTGTGCGTTGACTGGCCGACCTGTGGCGCCAGCCCCCTGGACGGTCACCGCCGCCAACCTGCCAAACGATAGCCCGTTCGCCTTGGGAGACGACCATCATGCAACAGAACGGTTTCCATACATTTGCCCAGCGCTGGCTGCCTCAGGTGGAGGCGGAGATGCGCGCCCTGCTGTCCTGGGAGGATCCCCAGGTGGCGCCCCTCTATCAGATGATGGCCTACCACCTGGGCTGGGTGGACCAGACCTTCCGCCCGGGGGACTTTCCGGCTGGCAAGCGGGTTCGTCCCCTTTTCTGCCTCATGGCCTGCGAAGCGGTGGGCGGGGATCCGTCCAAAGCCCTGCCGGCGGCGGCTGGGGTGGAGCTGCTCCACAATTTCTCTCTGATCCACGACGACCTGCAGGATGGCGACGAGACGCGCCGTCACCGGCCCACGGTCTGGCGGCTGTGGGGGGCGGCCCAGGCCATCAACGTGGGGGATGGGATGTTTGCCCTGGCCTATGCGGCTCTGTTGCGGCTGGCGGAGCGAGGGATGCCGGACGGGGTGGTGCTTCAGGCCGTGGCCCGGTTCAACCAGGCCTGCCAGGCCCTCACGGAGGGACAGTACCTGGATATGCGCTTTGAGCAGCAGGAGCGGGTGACGGTCTCGGAATACATGCGCATGATCCGGGGGAAGACGGCTTCCCTCATCGCGGCCAGCCTGGCTTTGGGAGGGCTGCTGGGGGGCGGTCGGGCGGATCAGGTGGAGGGGCTGGCTCGTTTCGGGGAGTCCATCGGCCTGGCTTTCCAGATCCGGGATGACATCCTCGGGATCTGGGGCGATCCCGGAGTGACGGGGAAGCCGGTGGGGAACGACATTCTGCGGGAGAAGAAGAGCCTGCCCCTCCTCCACGCCCTGGCCCACCCCCGAGTGGGTGAGCGGCTCCAGGGCCTGCTCCAGGAGGCGATCACCCCGGCGCGGCTGCCAGCCATCATGGCCCTGCTGGAGGAGGCAGGCTCCCGTCCCTTCGCGGAGCAGGAGCTGGTTTCCCTGCACCAGGCCGGCGTCCGCGCCCTGGAGGAGGCCCTGGGCGTCCACGCCACCTCATCGCCTCTCATGGCCCTGGCGGATGAGCTTCTCCAGCGCCAGGCGTGAG
>CAYQEB010000179.1:0-1985 GCA_964416395.1 uncultured Caldilineaceae bacterium
CCCATGCACGGCATCTCCCTGGACCCCCAACGGCTGCAGGAGCATCTGGCCCGCCTCCTGGGACAGCCCGTGGAGCTGCTGGGCCTGCGCCCCCTGGGCGAGGAAGAGGCCCCCGGCCCAGAGGCCGCGGCCGAGCGCATCAAGACCTTCGGCTACGGCCAGCCGGTGCTGGTGGAGTACCGCCCCCAGGGAGCGCCCACGGACCAGCTCCAGCGGGCCGTCTTCCGCACCCGCAAGCGGGATCCCTTCGGCCACGAGTACCGAGCCGACCGGGCCGCGGGCCAGCTCATGGCCTTCGACACCTTCAACCAGCTCCCCCAACACATCCGGGCCCTGGACGTGGGCGCCCTCACCCAGGACGGGGAGCTCCTCTCCCTGGCCCAGGCCGGGGAGTTCTACCTGATCACCGACTACGCGCCCGGCCGCCTCTACGCGGCGGACCTGCAGCGCCTGCGGGAGGGCGGCCCCCTCACCGCCCTGGACCAGGAACGGACCCGAGCCCTGGCCCGCTACCTGGTGGCCATCCACGCCCGCAAGCGCCAGGACCCCGTCCTCTACCGCCGACGCATCCGGGACCTGGTGGGCAGCGGCGAGGGCATCTTCGGCCTCACAGACAGCTACCCGCCCGACTTCCCCCTGGCCCCGCCCGGCTGGCTGGAGGAGGTGGAGAAAGCCTGCGTGGCCTGGCGCTGGCGGCTGAAGGGGCGCACCCACCGCCTCTGCCAGGTCCACGGGGACTTCCACCCCTTCAACGTGCTCTTCCAGGAGGGGAGCAGCGACTTCCGCCTCCTGGATCGCAGCCGGGGGCCCTGGGGCGAGCCCGGGGACGACGTGAGCTGCATGGCCATCAACTACCTCTTCTTCTCCGTCCAGCGCAGTGGGAAGCTGGAGGGGCCCTTCGCCCAGCTCTGGGAGCTCTTCTGGCAGACCTACCTGGAGGCCAGCGGGGACCAGGAGCTGCTGGAGGTGGTGGCCCCCTTCTTCGCCTGGCGGGCCCTGGTGGTGGCCAGCCCCGTCTGGTACCAGGTGCAGGACGAGACCCGCCGCACCCTCTACCGCTTCATCCAGAACGTCCTGGCCCAGGAGCGCTTTGACCCCGGCCAGGTGAACCGTTACCTGGAGGGCTGACCGTGGCCGCCAACCCGTCCCCCACCCCCATCCCCCGCCCCGAGGACGCGCCCCAGGAGGCGCCTCGGGAGACGCCGGGCTGGGCCCTCTGGCTCACCGGCCTGCCCGCCTCGGGCAAGACCACCCTGGCCCGCACTCTGCGCCGCAAGCTGGCCGAGCAGGGGGTGGAGTGCGTCATCCTGGACTCGGACGAGGTGCGCCGGGTCCTGACCCCCAACCCCACCTACAGCTCCGAGGAGCGGGACCGCTTCTACCGGGGACTGGTGGACCTGGCCTGGCTGCTCACCCGCTACGGGGTGAACGTGATCATCGCGGCCACAGCCACCTGGCGGACCTACCGCCAGGCCGCCCGCCAGATCCTCCACCCCTTCGCGGAGGTCTACGTGCGCTGCCCCCTGGAGGTCTGCAAGAAGCGGGACCCCAAAGGGCTCTACGCTCGAGCCGAGGCCAGGGAGATCACCAACCTGCCCGGCGTGGGCGTGCCCTACGAGGAGCCGGAGCGCCCGGCCGTGGTGGTGGACACGGACCGCCTCTCCCCCGAGGAGGCCGCGGAGCGGGTCCTGGCTGCGCTGCCCATGCTGCAGCGGCCCGGCCGAGCCAGAACCTTGCCCGTCGCCGCGCTGATGAGCCGGGAGCCGGTCACCGTCGCGCCGGAGACGGATGTGGCCCAGGCCATCCAGCTCATGCTGGCCCACCACATCGGCGCCCTGCCCGTCCTGGAGGAGGGGCGGCTGGTGGGCATCCTCACCGAGCGGGACATCCTGGCCTGGGCCGCCCGTCTGCTGTGAACCTCACCCCTCCCCCGGCTCGCGCGCTCGCCACCCCCTCCCCTCTCCGCCCGTGGAGAGGGGAGGGGG
>CAYQEB010000179.1:2085-4462 GCA_964416395.1 uncultured Caldilineaceae bacterium
CCACACCGAAGGAGCGAGCCATGTCGTCCATCCTGGTGGAACAGCTACCCAACATCCCGGTGGCCCGGCAGCAGGTGGAGCTGGTGGAGCGCAAGGGCGTGGGCCACCCGGACTCCATCTGTGACGCCATCATGGAGGCCGTCTCCGTGCGCCTGAGCCAGGTCTACCTGGAGGTGGCCGGCCAGGTGCTGCACCACAACATCGACAAGGGGCTGCTGGTGGCCGGGCAGACCACGCCGGCCCTGGGCGGCGGCCGGGTGGAGCAGCCCATGCGCCTCATCTTCGGGGACCGGGCCACCACCGAGTGGCAGGGGCGGCCCATCCCCGTGGCGGAGATCGCCGTGGAGACGGCCCGGCAGTGGATCCGGGAGCACCTGCGCTTCGTGGACCCAGAGCGGCACGTGGTCTACCAGAACGAGCTGAAGCCCGGCTCCCCCGAGCTCACGGACATCTTCCAACGGGAGAAGGTGGGGGCCAACGACACCTCCGCGGCCGTGGGCTACGCCCCGCTGACCGAGACGGAGCGGCTGGTGCTCCTGGCCGAGCGCACCTTGAACGATCCCGCCTTCAAGGCCGAGTTCCCCGAGGCCGGGGAGGACGTGAAGGTCATGGGGGTGCGCCAGGGGCGGGAGCTGGTCCTCACCGTGGCCCTGGCCTTCGTGGACCGGTTCGTGCCCAGCGAGGAGCGCTACTTCCAGCGCAAGGAGGCCATTCGCCAGCGGCTTCAGCAGCGGCTGGAGAAGGAAATGGCGGAGCTGGATCGGCTGCGGGTGGACATCAACACCCTGGACCAGCCGGGCCGGGGGCTGGGAGGCATGTACCTCACCGTGCTGGGCACCTCCGCGGAGGCGGGGGACAGCGGCCAGGTGGGCCGGGGCAACCGGGTCAACGGGGTCATCACCCTGAACCGGCCCACGGGCACCGAGGCGGCCGCGGGCAAGAACCCGGTCAGCCACGTGGGCAAGATCTACACCCTGCTCACCCACCAGATCGCGGACCGCATCCACCAGGCCCTGGAGCCGGTGGAAGAGGTCACCGTCTGGCTCTGCAGCCAGATCGGCCAGCCCATCGACCAGCCCCTGGTGGCCTCGGCCCAGGTGATCCTGGCCCCGGGCGTGGGCCTGGCCGAGGTGAAGGAGCCCATCCAGGCCATCATCCAGGAGGAGCTGGCCCAGATCCGCCACTTCACCCAGCGGCTGATCCAGGGCGAGCTGAAGGTCTGGTGAGGAGCGGATGAGGAGCGGATGGAGCCCGAGGAGAGGAGTCAAGAGGTGAGTTCCGAGACGCCGCCCAAGGCGAGTCGCAAGATCATCCACCTGGACCTGGACGCCTTCTTCTGCGCGGTGGAGGAGCAGCGCAACCCGGCTCTGCGGGGCAAGCCCTTTGCCGTGGGCGGCCGTCCGGAGAGCCGAGGCGTGGTGGCCTCCTGCTCCTACCCGGCCCGGCGCTTCGGGGTCCACTCGGCCATGCCCATGAGCCAGGCGGTGAAGCGCTGCCCCCAGCTCGTGGTGGTCCCCGCCCGGCACGGCCTCTACAGCCAGGTCTCCCGCCAGGTCATGGAACGGCTGCACCGGCTCACCCCGCTGGTGGAGCAGATCTCCATCGACGAGGCCTTCCTGGACGTGACCGACCTGCCGGAGCCGGCCCTGGAGCTGGCCCGGCGTCTGCAGCGGCAGGTCCAGGAGGAGTTGGGGCTGCCCGCCTCCCTGGGGGTGGCTAGCAACAAGCTGGTGGCCAAGATCGCCACGGACGTGGGCAAGGCCAGCGCCGGCGCCGGCGACTATCCCCGTTCTATCCAGGTGGTGCCCCCGGGCCAGGAGGCGGCCTTCCTGGCGCCCCTGCCCGCGGAGGCACTCTGGGGCGTGGGGCCCAAGACGGCCCAGCGCCTGGCCGAGCTGGGCATTCGCACCATCGGGGAGATCGCGGCCTGGCCCCAGGAGGACCTGGCCCGGCGCTTCGGCAAGGTGGGCCAGGATCTCTGGCGGCGGGCCCACGGCTGGGACGACCGGCCCATCGTCACCGTGCGCCAGCCCAAGTCCGTGAGCCAGGAGACCACCTTCGGCCAGGATGTGACGAACGGGGCGGAGCTGCGCCGGGTGCTGAGGGAACAGTCCCAACAGGTGGCCCGACGGCTGGTCCGGGCCCAGCGCCTGGGGAGCACGGTCAAACTCAAGATCCGCTGGCCGGATTTCACCACCCTGACCCGGCAGACCACCCTGCCCCGGCCCACAGACCAGGCGGAGGAGATCCACCAGGCGGCCCTGGCCCTCTTCGGTAAGGTCTGGTCGCCCGGGCAGCCGGTGCGGCTCATCGGCGTGGGGGTCAGCGGCCTGAGCACCGGCGTTCGCCAGCCCACCCTGTGGGACCAGCCCTCGCC
>CAYQEB010000180.1:0-4341 GCA_964416395.1 uncultured Caldilineaceae bacterium
GAGAAAGGTGAAACGAGAAGCGTGAACTCGCTTGTCCGCCAAGGGAGGAGCGCCTTCGCCATGTTCGCCCTCCTGCTCTTCCTGAGCGGCTGCACGGCCCCAGGGATCTTCCCGCCTTCCGCTCTGCCCACGCCCCTTCCCCAGGCCATCCAGGCCCCGCCCCCAGAGCAGCCCCTCCCAGAGCAGCCGGTCATCGAGATCCCCCTGGCCGGGCCCCTGGCCCAACCCGAGGCGGAGATCTCCAGCCTGGCCTGGGACGGGGAGTGGCTGATCCTGACGCCTCAGTTCCCCTCCCGTTTCGGCCCAGGGGACGGGGCGCTCTTCCGCCTGGCCAAGGCCGACATCCTGGCCTTCCTGGACGGCCAGCTCCCCGGCCCGCTGACGCCGGAGACGATGCCGTTCATCGCGCCGGGCCTGGCCCGGGCCATCCGGGGCTACGAGGGGATCGAGGCCCTGACCCTGAGCGGAGACCGCGTCTACGCGGCCGTCGAGGCTCAGCAGGGCCGGGACGCGATGCGGGGCTGGCTGGTGGCCGGTCACGCGGAGGGGACGGGGAAGAGGCGGACGATCCGGCTGGATCCCGGAGAGATGCGCTGGGTGGCCGGGCAGGCGCCCCTGGACAACATGGGCTACGAGGCCCTGGCAGCCTTCCCCGGCGCGGAGGGGCCCGAGCTGCTGCTCATCTATGAGGCCAACGGGGTCAACGTCACGTCCCAGCCCCTGGCCTACCGCTTCGACGCCCAGCTGAACCCCCTGGGCCCCATCCCCTTCCCCAGCCTGGAGTTTCGCATCACCGACGCCACCCAACCGGACGCGGCGGGGCGCTTCTGGGCCATCAACTACTTCTGGCCCGGGGATCGCTGGAAACTTCGGCCTGGGCCGGACGAGCTGGCGGAACGCTACGGCCAGGGCCCCACCCACGCCCGCAACCTGGCCGTGGAGCGCCTGGTGGAGCTCCAGCTCGGCCCGGACGGGGTCACCCTGACCGGACGCCCGCCCATCCTCCTGGAGCTCCTGCCTGGGACCTCCCGCAACTGGGAGGGGCTGGTGCGCCTGGATGACCGGGGCTTCCTCCTGGCCACCGACACCTTCCCCCGCACCATCCTGGCCTTCGCGCCTCTGCCCGAGTAGGGCCGGGAACCTCGGCCAGTCTCCCTTGCCCATCCCCGCCGACCTCCTCAGCCCGCCACCGGGTCCAAGGGAGCGCCGATCCGGGCCAGGAGCGCCGGGTCCACCCGCTGGGCCACCACGAAGCGACGTTCCCCGGCCACCCCCACCCCGGTGACCATGTAACGCCCAATCTCCGGGCCGAGATAGTGGAGGAAGAGGCGATCCGTGGCCTGCCGCCAGGCCAGGGCCTCCTGAGGATCCTCGGCCTGAAGCTGGGTCCATCGGGCCGGGATCTCCACCGCGATGGTCGGGGCCTCCGCGTCCAGGAGCAGATCCCGCCAGCCCCGGTTCACCCGGACCACGTCCGGGCGTCGGCTCAGATCCAGCCGGGGCGCAGGGCCGGGATGGGCCAGGGCCTGGGCCGCCCGACGGGTCTGGACCAGCCAGGTCAGCTCGAAGCGGGAGGCCGGCGCCCGGTTCAGCTGGTTGTGGATCGGGTAGTGGTTGGGGTAGAAATCGAAGGCCACGGCCCCCAGCCGGGCGAAGTTCAGGGCCGCATTGGGAAACTGGAGAGGGTCCGCGGTCCAGTGAACCACCCGGATGCCCTGGCGCAGGGCGTCCCGAGCCTGGGTGCGCTTGAGCAGGAACCCGATCCCCCGGCCCCGGAAGGCCGGATCCACGCCCATGACCTGGGACTCCAGGCGCAGCTCGCCCCGGAAACGCTCCTCCCAGTCGCCGGGCAGAGGGGAGCCGTCGAAGCGGAGGAAGCCGAAGAGGAAGCCGGCCACCCGACCATCCACCCGGGCCACCAGGGAGGCGCCCAGGCCGAACTCCTGGCTGTGGATGTCCGCGGGGTAGCGCTGCTCCGGTGGGCTGCCCCAGATGCGCTGGTAGAGGGCCTGGATGGCCAGGGCCTCGGCCTGGGAGGGGCGGCCGATGTCCACGCCGTCCTGGGGCTGGCTGCTGGGGGTGAAGGTGTGGGGGGCGGCTGGATCGTAGAAGTGGAAGCGGCCAGGCAGCAGCTCCTGGAGCGCGGCGGTCAAGGCTGCGGGGGAAGGCGGGGGCGTCTCCAGGGCGTGGAAGCGCAGGGTGTAGATCCGCCCGGCCCTGTCCAGCCCCCGGGGGAAGAGGAAGCCCACCCCGGACGTCCGCTCCGGCTGCTCTTCCTGGGCGAAGAGGGCCACGTGGCCGCCGATTTTGGGCAGGATCACCTTGAGGAAGTGGGGCGGCAGGAGATGCGGTCCGTGGGCTGGGGCGAGCTGTCGGCGCAGGGCGTCCATGGCCGAGGACCAGTCCGGGGCCTGGGGGGAGAGGAGGCGGGCGCGCAGGGGCATGGCATGGACTCCCAGGAGACGGGGTGGGGGATCAGCTCTTGCGCTGGGGGCGGAGGCCCTCGCTGAGCACCTGGAGGGTGCGCCGGGCCCCGGCCAGCTTGCCGCCGGTCTTGGCCACCGGGGTCACCACGTTCTCGCTGACGAAGGTGGCCGTGCCCCGCACGGTGCTCACCGTCTCCTGGGTGTCCTGGATGATGGGCTTGATCTCCGTCTGCACCATCTTGACCAGCCGCCAGATCTGCCAGATGAGGATCCCCAGGAGCAGGTTGATGAGGACCGTCTCCACGGCGATGACGATGATGGCGATGTCCCGGATGGTTGCGCTGATCATGTGCGTTTTCCTCGTGTGGATGGGCGGTTGGGGCTGGGTGGGGCTTCCATGAGCCGGGCCAGGAAGAGAGCCAGCCAGGCCCCGACAGAGGCCTCCAGCAGGTAGAGCTGCCCCAGGTGGAGGAGGCCCAGCTCCAGGCGCCGTCCGCTCCACTGCCCGGCCGCAAAGCCCACCAGGGCCGCCAGGACGAAGACGAACAGGTCCCGGAGGTTGCGGCCAGTCCAGAGGTGGAAGAGGCTGGCGTAGCCCAGGCTCAGCAGGATGCCCAGGACCAGGCTTGGGTTCAGAAATGCGCTCATGGCTGGCTGACTCCGTTCAAGAGGGGCTGGCGTCCTTGACGATGATGCCTCCACCCAGGCAGAGCTCTCCCTGGTAGAAGACCGCGGCCTGGCCTGGGGTGATGTCCCGCACGGGCTGGGCAAAGTGCACCTCCACATCTCCATCGGGCTGGGGGTGGAGGGTGCAGGGCAGCGGCCGGGCCCGGTAGCGGATCTTGCACTGGGCCGGTGCGCCCTGGGCCACGGGCTGGCCCAAGGTCCAGTTGACCTGCCGGGCCCGCAGGCGGTCCTGCCCCAGCTCGGCTGCGGGCCCCACCACCACCGCGTTGCGCCGGGCGTCCAGCTCGATGACGTAGAGGGCCTCCTGGGCGCCGGCGATCCCCAGCCCTTTGCGCTGGCCGATGGTGTAGTTGGGCAGCCCCCGGTGCTCCCCCAACAGCCGGCCCTGGCGGTCCAGGATGGGGCCAGGCTGCATGGCCTGGGGGGCCCAGTCCTGGAGGAAGCGTCGGTAGTCGTCATCCGCGATGAAGCAGAGGTCCATGGAGTCGTGCTTGCTGGCCGTGGGCAGGCCCCGCTCCCGGGCCATCTCCCGGATGGTCTCCTTGGTGTACTCTCCCACCGGGAAGAGCACGTCCTGGAGCTCGGCCTGGCCCAGCACACTCAGGACGTAGCTCTGGTCCTTGGCCGGGTCCACTGCCTGGAGGAGCTGGACCGTGCCGTCGGCCAGGCGGCGGGTGCGGGCGTAGTGGCCGGTGGCCAGGAAATCCGCGCCCAGACGGCGGGCGTAGTTGAGCAGGTAGTCGAAGCGGATGTGCCGGTTGCAGGCCAGGCAGGGGTTGGGGGTCACCCCGGCGCTGTAGCCCTGGATGAAGTAGTCCACCACGTGTTGCTTGAAGGGCCGCTCCACGTTGATCAGGTAGAAGGGGATGCCCAGGCGGTCCGCCACCCGGCGGGCGTCGTTGACGCTTTCCAGGCTGCAGCACTTGTTGGTGGAGCCCGTCCCGGGGCCCATCTCGGCCCAGAGGCGCATCATCACGCCGATGCAGTTGTAGCCCTGCTCCACCAGCAGGGCGGCGGCCACGGAGCTGTCCACGCCGCCGCTCATGGCGACGACGACCGTGGTCTCCTGGGGTGGTCTCAAGTGCTTGCTCATGGCTCGAAACGGGTCCGGTGCGCCGCTTGCGGCGCGAGTTCTGTTCCGCGGCCTGGCCGATCTGCTCGACCGAAGGCCGGTACATTGTATCACAGGTTGAGGGGGCGAGCGTAGTTTATCGAGGGAATTTGTCGC
>CAYQEB010000181.1:0-4118 GCA_964416395.1 uncultured Caldilineaceae bacterium
CCTCTACCGCAGCCAGGACGGCGGAGTGACCTGGCAGAAGCTGTGGACAAACAACGTGGCCCGGGGCGTGGCCGTGCACCCGGAGAACCCGGACATTCTCTTCGTCACATCCTCCTTGAACGACTGTTGCGGAGCAGGGCCCACCGGTTCGGCCGGCGTGATGCGCAGCGTGGATGGCGGCAAGAGCTGGACGGACGTCAACCAGGGCCTGGCCTGGCCCTTCGGATGGCCTATCGAAATCGATCCCCATGATCCGAGCTATGTTTTCCTGGGTTCGCCAGGGACCGGATTCCACCGCAGACAATTTCTGGAGCCATGAACGAACTCTCTTCCCATCACACTTCCTCCCATCCTACCTCGTCCTATCACACCTACAACGAGATCCGATCCCAGCCCAGGGCGTGGCAGGCGGCGCTGGAACGGGCCAGCAGGGCGCCGCTTCCCCAGGCCGGCGACTACGCGCAGACCCTGTTCACCGGCTGTGGGTCCACCTACTACCTCTCCCTGGCCGCGGCGGCCCTCTACCAATCCCTGACCCAGCGACCGGCCAGGGCCATCCCCGGCGGCGAGCTGCTGCTGAACCCCCAGACAGCCCTGACGGACCAGCCCACCTTGCTGGTGGCCATCAGCCGTTCGGGGACGACCACGGAGACGGTGAAGGCTGTGGAGCGCTTCAAGGCCCAGGGCCGGGGCGACGTGGTGGCCATCACCAACTACGAAACCGAGCTGGCTCAGCTGGCCGATGCGATCATCCTGATCCCCGAAGGCCAGGAGAGCTCCGTGGCCCAGACCCGCTCCTTCGCCTCCATGTACGTGGCCGCCACCGTGTTCGGCCTGCGCATGGCCGGGGAAGCCAACGGCCTGCTGGACGCCATGGCCGCCCTGCCAGCCCTGGGGGAGCGCCTGCTCCAGGAGTACGCCCCTCTGGCCCGGGAGCTCGGCGAGAACCTGGACTTCGACCGCTTCTACTTCCTGGGCTCCGGCATCCGCTACGGGCTGGCCTGCGAGGTCAACCTGAAGATGAAGGAGATGACCCTCACCCACAGCGAGCCCTTCCACTTCCTGGAGTTCCGCCACGGCCCCATGAGCATGGTCAACGAGCGCGCCGTGGTGGTGGGCCTGGTCTCGGAACACAACTTCGGGCCCGAACAGGCCGTCCTGGACGAGATGCGGGCCCTGGGGGGAACCATCCTCTCCCTGGGTGAGGGGGGCACAGATGTGGCCTTCCGCTCGGGCGTGGCCGAGATCCTGCGGGGCGTCCTCTACCTGCCCGTGCTCCAGCTCATGGCCCTCTACCGCTCCCTGGCCAAGGGCCTGGACCCGGACCACCCGAACAACTTGAGCGCGGTCATCCAGCTGTCCAACCTTTGAGCGCACCAATCCTTGAGTGCACACCGACTCCACTTTCGCACGTTCCACCGTCTCGCGTTTCACTTTCTCACGTTTCACCATCTCACACTTCACCATGGAGGAAACCATGCGCAACCAGAAACAATGGATCATCGTGAGCCTGCTGCTCGTCCTGGGCTTGATGTTGGCGGCCTGCGGCGGGCAGCCTGGCGGCGCCCCAGCCGGGGAAGCGCCCTCCGGCCAGGCGGGCGCGGAAGGGGGCCAGGAGGCGGTCACGGTCCGGGTCTGGACCCACCAGAACGAATCGTTCAACGCGGGGCTCCAGGCGCTGGCGGACGCCTACATGCAGGAGAACCCCAACGTGGACATCCAGTTCGAGACCTTCGACTACGACACCTACATCCAGACCCTGCAGACAGCCCTGCCCGCGGGGACGGAAGCGGACGTCCTGCAGATGTTCGGCACCTGGACCTGCAGCTACGTGGAGGGGCAGAACCTGGATCCGGTGCCCGACAGCGTCATCTCCATGGCCGACGCCCAGGAGAAGTTCTTCGCCGCTCCTCTGGCTGGCTACACCTGCGACGACACCCTCTACGGCCTGCCCCAGGAGTTCAACATCGAGTACGGCGCGGCCCTGGTCAACACGGCCATCGCCCAGGAGTCGGGCATCGACGACATCACCGCGGGCTGGGAGGACTGGGACGCCTTCATCGCCGATGCGGCCAAGATGAGCAAGTTCGAGGACGGCGTCATGACCCGGGCCGGCTACAACTTCACCTCGGGCGACGCCCTGGGCTTCTCCTTCTACTCCCTCATCGTCCAGCAGGGCGGGAGCTACCTGGATTCCGACGCCCAGCAGTTCACCATCAACACCCCCGAGGGCAAGAAGGCCCTGGAGCTGCTCAAGCGCTTCGTGGACGAGAAGCTGGTGGATCCCCTGCTCTTCAACGATGAGTCCAACTGGGTGGGCGAATCCTTCTTCCAGCAGACCAGCGCCATGGGCCTGGTGGGCCCCTGGGTCATCGCCGAGTACGCAGGGGACTTCCCGGACGTGGCCGCGGTGACCAAGTACGTGCCCCTGCCCTACTGGGGCGACGCCCCCAAGTTCGTGGCTGACTCCGGCTGGGGCCTGACCGTCTCGGCCAACAGCAAGGTGAAGGAGGCGGCCTGGGACTTCGTCAAGTTCGTCACCCTCAACGACCAGAACGCCCTGCAGTGGAACATCGCCTCGGGCACCATCCCGGCCATCGCCGCCAACACCCAGGGCGATCCGGGCCAGACTCTCATCGGCGAATTCCCTCACTTCGAGCCCTTCCTCGGCCTGCTCCAGTACGGGCAGTACGTGGGCCACATGCCGGACCGGGATCTCCTCTGGTACGACATCACCTACCAGCACATCCTGAACATGCTTCAGGGCAACGAGAGTATCGACGACGCCCTGAACGCCATGGAGCGGGAAGCCAACGAGATGTGGTGATATCCGTGGGGTGGCGCCTCGGGTGATGACGCCCTGGGGAGCCCCTCGTGACGCGTGATCCGCGGTGCGTGCAGGTGAGAAACCTGGTCCGCCTGCACGCACCACCCCTTTGTTTCCAAGGTTCCGAAACGGCAACCTGTATCCCGGACGGTGAAATCCCATGGCTGAGACCACCCTCTCCACCCAATCCGCCCCCCAGATCGTCCGCAGAGCCGGCATGTTCCGCGGCCGGGATCGGGCGATCAAGATCTTCATCGCGGCCACCGTCATCCCCATGGTGCTCTACATGGCCTTCTGGTCGCTTTTCCCCATCCTGTGGGGGTTCAGCCTCTCCCTGTTCGAGTACAGCGCTCGCCGGGCAGGGGCGGGGGGCTTCCTGGGCATGGGGGGCGCCAACCCTTACGTGGGCCTCCAACATTACCGGGCCATGCTGGACTTTTCCAGCGAGGCCCCCAAGATCGTCAAGCAGTTCCACCAGAGCCTGAAGACCACCCTCCTGTTCGCCTTCCTGGTGGTGCCCCTGAACCTGATCATCACCCTGCCCCTGGCGGTGATGCTGGACAGCATCCACCGTCGGCTGCAGCCCTTCTTTCGCACCTTCTTCTTTCTGCCCATCGTGACCGCATCCGTGGGCGTGGCCATCATGTGGGGCTTCATCTACCATCCCCAGCTGGGCCTGCTCAACGGCATCCTCACGGCCATCTCGGGCAAGATGGTGGCCATCCAGTGGCTGGGGGATCCCCATCTGAAGGTCCTGGGCGTCCCGGTGGCCCTGCTGGCGGTGATCGCAGCCTACCTGTGGCAGGACATCGGCTACAACACCCTCATCTTCATCGCCGCCCTGCAGAACATCCCCCAGAGCCTGCGGGACGCGGCCAAGGTGGACGGCGTCAACAGCCTGCAGATGTTCTGGCACGTCACCATCCCCCTGCTTCGGCCCACCATCCTCCTGGCCGCGGTCCTCACCATGATCTCCGCCTTCCAGGTCTTCGACATCATCCAGGTGATGACCAACGGCGGCCCCCAGGACCAGACCCGGGTGCTGGTGATCGACATCTACTACAACGCCTTCCGTTTCCAGCGCATGGGCTGGGCCTCCGCCGTGGCCGTGGTTCTCTTCTTCCTGGTCCTCGTCATCTCCCTGATTCAGACTCGCCTGCTGCGCACGGAATGGGAGTACTGATCATGGCAACGATCGCTCGCTCTGCCCCACCCAGACGCCCCGTCCCCTGGGGACGGATCCTGGCCTACACCATCCTCATCCCCGCCGCCCTGGTGGCCCTGACGCCCT
>CAYQEB010000182.1:0-2067 GCA_964416395.1 uncultured Caldilineaceae bacterium
GGGCTGGCGAGTACGGGGCGCAGCCGCAGAGCGGTGTCCGCTCCAGTGAGCAGTTGAATCCGTTCTTTCCCATACAAATCCGACGAACCCCAAAAACTGACTGGCTTCCAAGACAAGGCGAAATCCCAGGAATGATCCGGGAAATCGGCTTGACTTGCACTTCCGCTCCCTGTTCTTTCGACTATAGCATGCCATGTTTTCCCGCACAAGCAAAAGTTCATATTTTTATGTCCTTATTTTATGTCCCGATTTTTCGCCAAAACACCCTGCTCTCCCGCCCTTTTGCCCCCACGCGACGAGGCGGCCCCCCACCCGGAAGCGCCGCCTCGAACCCGCCCAGATTCCCTTCCCCAGCCCCTCACATGGAGATCGACCCCTTGCGGAAGTCGCTCTTGCCCAGGATGGCGTTGACCACCACCGGCTTCCCTGCCCCCGCCAGGGCCCGGGCCTCCTCCAGGACCTCCGGGGCCAGCTCGGGGTCCTCCAGCTTCAGCCCGACCCCGCCCAGCCCCTCCACCGCGCGCTGATAGTCGCTGTGGCGCAAGACTGTGCCCACGTCGTCCCCCAGCATGGGCAGCTGCTCCCGAGCGATCTGAGCCCAGCTGGCGTCGTTGCCCACCACCGCGGCCACAGGCAGATCATGGCGCACGAAGGTGTCGAACTCCGTCAGGGAGTAGCCGAAGGAGCCATCCCCATAGATGATCCAGACCTCCGCCTGGGGCCGGTGTAGCTTGGCGGCCAGGGCAAAGCCCGCGCCCACCCCCAGGGTGCCGAAGGGGCCTGGATCCAGCCAGCGCAGGGGACCCGGCGGCTGCAGCGTGTAGGCGGCCGTGGCCACGAAGTCCCCGCCGTCCGCCACAAGCACCGCGTCGGGACCCAGCCGCTGGTCCAGCTCCAGGAAGAGGTGCAGAGGGTTGACCTTGCCCGTGGGCTCCAGGGCCTTGCGCCGGATCTCATCGTTCCGCTCCTGGTCCCGCTGGCGCAGGTGATGGATCCAGTCGGTCCAAGGGCTGGTCTCTGTCGGGGAAAAGTGCTGGGCCAGGGCCCGCAGAAAGGCCCCCGGATCCCCCAGCACGCCCACGTCCGGCTTGCGGTTCAGGGTGAGATCCCGCTTGCTGCGGTTGGCCGCAGCGTAGAAGGCGCTGCGCCGGAAGTGACGACCGTAGTCCATGCGGAAATCGCAGGGTGTCCCGGCCAGGAGCACGAAGTCCGCCTCCTTCAGGGCCATGCGCCGTTTGTGCCGCATCTGCAGGGGATGGTCCCGCCCCAGCAGGCCCCGAGCCATGCCCGAGAGGTAGACCGGCGCCCCCAGACGCTCCACGGCCGCCACCAGCGCCGCCACCTGGGCCACGTCCAGCAGGGCCTGGCTGCCGATGACCAGGAGGGGCCGGCTGGCCTCCCGGAGCCGGCCGGCGATCTTGGCCACCTTGCCCGGGTCCGGCTCCGGGGAGGGGAGGCGGATGGGCGGTCCCGCCTGGGCCTGTTCCTTGCCCGCGAAGAGGCGGTTCACGTGCCAGTTCAGGTAGGCGTTGACCGCCCGCTGGCCCAGGCTTCGGCCCTGGCCCAGGCTGTAGAGCTGACGCACCGTCTCCTCCGGGTAGAGGAGATCCACCGGCGTCTCCACGAAGACCGGGCCGGGCACGCCCTCCTGGGCTCGGCGGAAGGCCTCCTCCAGCGCGGGGACGAGCTGCTTCACCCGCTTCACGGAGGTGGCCCACTTCACCGCGGAGCGAAGCAAGGGGATCTGCTCCACGTCCTGGAGCGCGCCCCGGCCTCGCAGCACCGTGGGCGCGGCCCCGCCGATGAGGACCAGGGGTGACTGGGCCACCTGGGCGTTCTTCACCGCGGTGACGGTGTTGGTCACCCCTGGCCCGGCGGTGACCACAGCCACCCCGGGGATGCCTGTGAGCCGCGCGGTGGCGTCCGCGGCGAAGACAGCCGTGGCCTCGTGGCGCACGTCGATGACCCGGATGCCCTGGCGTTTGGCCCCCACCAGGATGGGGGAGATGTGCCCGCCGATGAGGGTGAAGAGGTAGGGGACGCCTTGGTTTTTCAGCACCTGGGCGA
>CAYQEB010000182.1:2167-3847 GCA_964416395.1 uncultured Caldilineaceae bacterium
TCCCGGAACTCGATCTCCGCCGGGACTTTGTAGGCGGTGAGGCGCTCCTGGAAGTAGGCCCTGAGCTCCTCCGGGGTGGCCTGCTCCCCCTCCTTGAGCACCACGAAGAGCTTGATCCGCTCCCCGCTGAAGTCATCGGGCACGCCGATGGCCACCCCTTCCTTGACCTTGGGGTGCTGGTAGAGGAGCTCCTCGATCTCCCGGGGGAAGACGTTGAAGCCCCCCACGATGATGATGTCCTTCTTGCGGTCGGTGATGGTGAAGTAGCCGTCCTCGTCCATGTGGCCCACGTCCCCGGTGAAGAGCCAGCCCTCCCGGATGGCCTCCTGGGTGGCCTCGGGCCGGTTCCAGTAGCCCAGCATCAGGGTAGGGCTGCGCAGGACGATCTCCCCGTTCTGGCCCGGGGGCAGATCCTGGCCCGTCTCCAGGTCCACGATCTTGGCCACCACGTCCGGGAAGGGGATGCCGATGCTGCCCACTTTGTGCAGCCCCTGGTAGGGGTTGGCCATGATGGCCGTCACCGCTTCGGTGAGGCCGTAGCCCTCGATCATGCGGGCCCCGGTCTTGGCCTCGAAGGTGTTCTTGATGGCCTCGGTCAGCGGGGCCGCGCCCACGTAGACGGCCTTGAGGCTGGAGAGGTCGTACCGGTCGATGTCGGGCATGTGGTTGAAGGCCACGAACATGGTGGGCACCCCCAGCATGAAGCTGGGCCGGTGGGTCTCGATAGCCCGCAGCACCTCCCGACGCTGGAAGCGGGGCAGGAGCACGATCTCCGCCCGGCTGAGGACCGCCGCGTTCATGGTGGCGCTCATGCCGAAGCCGTGGAAGAGGGGCAGCACGGCCAGGATGCCGTCCTCCTGGCTGAGCTGGCCCCAGGCCCGGATCTGGTGGGCGTTGGCCACCAGGGCGAAGTGGGAGAGCATGATGCCCTTGGCCACCCCTGTGGTGCCGCCGCTGTAGATGAGCACCGCCATCTCCTCCGGGTCCGGCTGGTGGGGGCGCCACGCCTGGGGCGGCTCCTGGCCCAACATCTCCGAGAAGGGCGTCACCCGGCTGCGGTCCACGCCTCGGATCTGCAGGCGCTCCTTCAGCCCCATGGCCCAGTTCTTGGGGAAGGGCAGGGCCTCCCCCAGGCCGGTGACCAGAACGCCCTCCAGGGCTGTGGTTTCCAGGAGGCGCACCGCCTTCCTCAGGAAGAGGGGGATGGTGACCAGGAAGCGGGCCCCGGCGTCCTGGAGCTGGAAGCCCAGTTCGTTCTCCGTGTAGAGGGGGTTCAGAGGGGTGACCACGCCCCCAGCCCGCAGGATGCCGTAGTAGGCCACCAGGAACTGGGGCAGGTTGGGCAGGAGCAGGGCCACCCGCTCCCCCGGCTGAAGGCCCCGCTGTTGCAGGGCCCAGGCGAAGCGGTTCGCGTCCTGGTGGATGGCCTGATAGGAGCGTTTGCGGCCGAAGAAGTTGGTGCAGGTTCGCTCAGGGGCCGCCTCCGCCGCCTGGGCCAGGATCCGGTGCAGGGGGATCCGGGGATAGTCCAGGTGGGGCGGCACGGCTGGGTCGTAGTGCCGGAGCCAGGGATGCTCGTTCATGGGTCTCCAGAGTGGGCGCTGGGTCCAGAGGGACGGCTGGGGGCGGGCTAAGTATAGCACGCCCCGGGTCCTGAGCAAACCTGTTTCTGGAGCGCAC
>CAYQEB010000183.1:0-1433 GCA_964416395.1 uncultured Caldilineaceae bacterium
GTTTCAGTATCCGCTCTTTCGGATCGTGGGGTGAGGCCGCCGATGATTTCACCCCCTCTCAGGTCTTCTGAGTCCTGAAAGCCGCTGAAAACGCCTCCTGGCCCTCTCTATGGCCGCCGGATCCAGCCTGGCCAGGGCAATTTTCCACCCAGATCGGCCTCTATCTCGCAAACCTTTTTCTGCTCGAAAACCCCGGAAGTTTGCGAAGGCCTCTGCACCCTGTTTCTCTCCGAGAAAGGCGTCCCCTGTTCCGCGGTTCAGGCTTTGAGGCCAGGGATCCACCCTCCTCATGCCGGAGGTTTGCGAAAACAAGGCTCCTGGAAGGGGTGAAATCGTCTCTTCAGTTGTTAATGTGCCCTCGTCCTGCGGGGGTCAACAGAATCGGCCTGGAGAGACGGCCTTCTCCAGCAACCCCAGGGCACGGATGGTTCTATTGTACCCCATCACAGGACGTCGTTGCAAAACCGGCGAAATTCACAGTCCACACAGCGGGCTCGCCGAGGCGTGGGAGGCGGCATGCGCTGGCTCTCCACCATTCGGCGCACCTCCGCCACCAGCCCTTTGGCTTTGCCCAGCAACCTCCGGGTCATGGGAACCCGCACCCCTCGTCGGCTGGGGATCAGGTAGATGAAGCCTTCCTCCACTTCCACCTGCCAGTTCTCCTTTAGCAGGAGGGCGTAACAGGCCAGTTGGATCTTCAGGTTTTGCCCGGGCGACCGACGGCTCAGTTTGAAATCCACCGGAACGGCCCGGCGTTTGCCCCGCTCCTCTGTCTCGACCACCAGGTCGATCTGCCCCGAAAGCCCCAGCTCCCAGGAGCGCAGGCTCACGTGGAAGTGGCGCGTCCCTTCCTTCAGCCCGTAGGCCCGCAGGCTACGCCGAGTCTCCAGCCGAGAGACCCGAGCCTGGGCCTGCTCCCCCATCTGCATCTTGAAGGTGGTGGGTCGAACCCCGGGCACGCAGTAGGTGTAGTAGACCACTCGGGGACAGTAGCTGTACTGTTTCAGGTCGCTCACCCGCAACAGCCAGCCCTGCTCCTCGAAGAAATCCACCCGCTCCGGCTCTCGCTCCTCTTCCTCCCCTGCCTCCTCTTCCAGGAGAAACTCCAGGGGGATCTCGGGGGAACGCTCCTCATCCTGCATGCTCGTCTCCTCCCTTGGCCTCTGTCTCGTCCTCTCCACCCTGTTCAAAGACCAGCCGCTTGGACCAATCCTGCTTGCAGATGGGGACGAGGTGCACTTTGGCTGGGGCCTTTCCGATCCGTTGCTGGATCTTCAGCATGAGCTCCTCCTGGTGGTTGGCGCTCAGCCTCCCCAGAAAGGCGCTGTACTGGATCCGGTCCAGCCCGTAGTCCAGGCAGAAATCCGCCACCTTGGTGCGAATGCGGTCATCTGGGATGTCGTAGATCAACAGGCAACGCATGGCGACCCCTT
>CAYQEB010000183.1:1533-3709 GCA_964416395.1 uncultured Caldilineaceae bacterium
GGCGGGCGGAGCAAGCGCCGCCCCTGCCGTGTGAAATCGGACGTAGGGACAAGGCTTGCCTTGTCCGGCCTCCAATCACCGCCCTGTCTCCCAGCCCCTCATCCCCTACCAGGCCAGCTGATAGGGGGTGTACTCCTCCCGTTCCCCTCGCAGGTAGGTGGCCATCTGCCGGGCCTGCATCTGGATGATGGCCCGCAGGGGATGGCGCTTGCCTTGATGCTCCTCCGCCGCCTCCAGCCGGGCCAGCACCTTCTCCGCCAGCCCCCGGCGGGTCTCCTCGGTCAGGCGGGAGCGTTCGTCCATGGCCAGGGCGGTGCCCCGGTTCACCACTGCGATCACCGTGCGGTCCACCACCGACTGGCGGAACTCCTCCACCAGGTCGAAGACCAGGCTGGGCTTGCCCGGCCGGTCCACGTGCAGGAAGCCGGCGTAGGGGTCCAGCCCGGCCAGGAGCAGGGCCCGCTCCACCTGGGTGTAGAGGATGCCGTAGCCATAGTTCAAGGCCGCGTTCAGGGGATCCGTGGCCCCCTGGGTGCGCCGTCCCGGCCAGTTCAGCTCCACCAGGAGCAGCTTGCCCACCCCAGCCCAATATTTCTGAGCCGCTCGCCCCTCCACCGAGAGGATCTGTCCCCGGCAGTCGTCCACTGTCTTCCCCTGGATCTTCTCCAGCTCCGCCACGTGCTCCAGGGCCTCCGTGGCCAGCAGGCGCACCTCCTGGTAAAGCTCCGGCTGCTTCTCTCGCCGGTTCTTGCTCATGTACTTGAGCAGGTTGGCCTGGTTGCGGATCTTGGCCTCGGCCCAGCGCTTGGCCAGGTGCAGCCCCCGGCCATCCTGTCGGGCCTCCAGCTGGGACCGCCGGGTCTCGATGGTGCCGGTGAGCCCGGCCGCGTAGAGGCTGGCCACCGGGTGTCCTCGGCTGCTCAGAAAGTGAATGGGGACGCCCTGCTCCGCGCAGGCCGCCACCACATCGCTGCTCAGGCTCACGCCCCTGCCCGTCACCAGCACCGTCTCCAGGTGCATCAAGGGGGCTTCCACCCGCTTCTCTCCCTTGCAGGTCACCCGCAGCCGCCCGCTCTTCTTGGCGATGAAGCTGCCGAATTCGTCCACGATCAGGTGTTGGATGATGGCCATGGCTCCTCCGTTTCGCTCGCCGTTTCGCACTCCAGTTCGTACAGACCTGCGCCTTTCACGATGTTCTTGCCCACCTGGGTCACCGAACCCCAGAGCAGCCAGGGCAACAGGGGTTCCCACGCGGGGGCTGTGTAGACGGCCCGACCCACCAGGCCCCCCAGCTTCTGTCGACGCCCCAGCCGGCTGGAGTAGCCCTCCACGTCCCACCAGCGGGTCTGGTCCTCCAGCAGGGTCACCTGGTCCGCGAAGGGGTAGACGTCCCGTCGCAACACCACGTCCGGTCGCCCTTCCCCGTGCTGTGCGGCCAGGTCCAGCACTCGGCGCACCACGTGTTTGATCAAGGGGAAGGGCTCGGGCCGGTCCAGGAGTTGTCGGCGTTGCTGCAGGCGCAGGGGCGTGCGGAAGCGGAGAGCCAGTCGGTTCCCCTGGCCCTCCAGGCGGGCGATCAGGGCGTAGGCGGCCTGGCGGATCTGGGCGTCGGTCACCGGGATGGTGGGCAGCTGCACCGTCCGCTCCCCTGGGGCCAGGACGGTCTGCGCCTGGTCGGTGAAGGGGTTCTCCGCCTGGACACTCTCCAGCTGGAAGCGTCCGCGCCGGCGGGTGTGGGGGTCTCGCAAACCCAGGCCGGCCTCCTCGCCCATGCCCTGCACGGTGAGGAGCAGATAGGGCAGGAAGGCCAGGGTGCGTCCGAAGAGGACCATGTGGAAGTGGAGCCGGTCCCCGGGCTGGTAGGTGCGGGGGGCGTCCAGCGGAGGGCGCAGGGCGTAGGGGCGGCGGATGTCTCCGTGGCGCTCCTCCTCCACCGCGTCCAGGGCGGCCCCGTCCAGGGTGAGCATGTAGCAGGCGGGGCAGCGGGCCCGGTGGGCCGGGTCCGTCTTCTCCGCCCGCCACTCCGGGCAGAAGGCCCGGCGCAGGTGACTGGCGAAAGCGCCCCGCAGACTGCTTCCGCTGAAAGTGGGCAGGTGGATGGGCTCCGTCACCCGGCCGGTGAAGCGCAGGATGTGGGCCGTCAAGGGGATGGTGGGGGGCGTGTGGGTCAAGGGGG
>CAYQEB010000184.1:0-1885 GCA_964416395.1 uncultured Caldilineaceae bacterium
GGTCCACGTAGTTTCGGTTCCAGATGGGCTCGAAGATGCCGTTGGCGAAGCGGAAGACCAGAATGTTCTGAACGGTCTCCTTGCCCAGGTAGTGGTCGATGCGGTAGATCTGCTCCTCCTGGAAGATCTGGAGCAGGTGGTCGTTCAAGGCCCGGGCGCTGGCCAAGTCCCGGCCGAAGGGCTTCTCCACCACCAGCCGGGTCCATCCCCCCTCCTTGGGCCGGGCCAGGTCCACCGCGCCCAGGTTGGCGGTGATGGCCTGGTAGACGGTGGGGGGTGTGGCCAGGTAGAAGAGGCGGTTGTGGTGGGCGTTGCGGGCCTCGTCCAGCTCGTCGATGCGCTGGGCCAGGCGTTGGAAGTCCTCCCGGGAGTTGTAGGGGCCGGCCATGTAGAAGAGCCCCTGGGCGAAGCTCTCCCAGATCTCCTCCTGGAAGTTCACCGAGCTGTGCTCCAGGATGCCCTGCCGGGCCCGCTCCCGGAACTCCTCGTCGGTGTAGGGGGAGCGGGCGTAGCCCAGCACGGTGAAGCCCGGGGGCAGCAGCCGCTGGTAGGCCAGGTTGTAGAGGGCGGGGATCAGTTTGCGCCGGGCCAGGTCCCCGGAGGCGCCGAAGATGACCATCACCGCGGGGTCCCCGGTGCGGACCACGTCCAGCCCGTCCCGCAGAGGGTTTTCCTCCGCGATGGCCGTCCCCGCCGCTGTCGGCGTGGCCCCTGCTCTCCCGATTATCTCTTCCGCCATTGCATCTTCTGCCATTGGATGGATCCTTCTCCGGTGGTCGGGGCGCGAGCGCTCCTGTTGTTGGGCCCTGCTGACCGGGTGGCTCGGGTCGGCCGCGCAGAGCGGGGCTGTGGTAGAAAGTGGTCGAGAACAGCCCGCCTCCATGCTACCCGAGACCAGGCGGCGGAGCCGTGGGGGGCGTTACACTGCTCGGGAGAGGGCAGGGGAATCAGCTGGAAGAGCGGGGATAGGCCATGACCGGCCCCACCACCCGCAGCTTCACCGGCTGGCCAAAGGCGAAGTGGTAGGCCGGCCCCAGGCGCACGTCCAGGAGCAGGCCGCTGGTGGTCTGCACGGTGACCAGCTGATCGTGGCCGAAGAAGAGCTGGCTGCGCACCCGGGCGTCCGCGGCCTGGGCCGAAGCGGGGATGAGCTCGATGTTCTCCGGGCGGATGAGCACGTCCACCGGCCCCTGGACGGCCACCTGGGTCTCCAGAGTGCCCAGGGCGCACTCCACTTCCCGGCCGGACGCGCGTCCCTCCAGGAAGTTGGCCTCCCCCACGAACTCGGCCACGGCCCGGTTGGCCGGCTGCCGGTAGAGCTTCTGGGGGCTGGCCACCTGCTGGACCTGGCCGTGGAGCATAACCGCCACCTGATCCACCAGGCTCAGGGCTTCCTCCTGGTCGTGGGTCACGAAGATGGCGGTGGCGTTGGCCTGTTTGAGGATGGCCCGCACTTCCGCCCGCACCCGCACCCGCAGCCCTGCGTCCAGGTTGCTGAAGGGCTCGTCCAGGAGGATCACCGCTGGCTCCGGGGCCAGGGCGCGGGCCAGAGCCACCCGCTGCTGCTGACCGCCGCTCAGCTCGTGGGGCATGCGCTTCTCCAGCCCCAGGAGCCCCACCAGCTCCAGCACCGTCTTGACCCGCTCCTCCCGCAGGTGTGGGGGGTAACGGTGCAGGCCGAAGCGGATGTTCTCCAGCACGTTCAGGTGGGGGAAGATGGCGTATTCCTGGAAGACCATGCCCACCCGCCGCTTCTCCGGGGGGACGTGCACCCCCGGCCCGGCCACCAACTCCCCGCCGATCTCGATGACGCCGGCGTCCACGTGCTCAAAGCCGGCGATGAGGCGCAGGGTCGTGGTCTTGCCGCAGCCGCTGGGCCCCAGCA
>CAYQEB010000184.1:1985-3434 GCA_964416395.1 uncultured Caldilineaceae bacterium
GTCGGCCATTTCCTCCCGGACCGTCGGTTTCCGTTCGTCTACCATTCCTCTATTGTCCATACTTTCCCCTGGCCCGTCAATCTCCAGGCTCCTGGCTCATGATCAGGAGGATGCTCAGGGCGGAGACCAGGAGCAGGAGCAGGGCTGGGGCCGCGGCCCGGGCGAAGAAGGCCTCGTCCGTGGCCGACCAGATCTGGGTGGCCAGGGTGGTGAAGCCGGTGGGGCTCAGGAGCAGGGTGGCCGGCAGCTCCTTGATGGTGGTGAGGAAGACCAGGGCCAATCCGGAGAGGATGCCGGGCCGCAGCAGGGGCAGGGTGATCCGCAGGAAGACGGCCCGGGGGCCCAAGCCCAGGCTCTGGCCCGCCTCCTCCAGGCGAGGGTTCAGGTGCAGGAGCGTGGCCCGGATGGCCCCCATGGCCTGGGGCAGAAAGCGCACCGCGTAGGCGAAGAGGAGCATGGCCAGGGTCTGGTAGAGGAAGGGCGCGAAGTTGGCCCCGAAGAAGACCAGGCTCAGGGCCACCACGATGCCCGGCAGACCGTAGCCGATGTAGACGGACTGGCTCACCAGATTGCTCAGCCGCCCAGGGAAGCGCACGTTGAGGTAGGCCACAGGCAGGGCCATCCCGGTGACGATGACCGCGGCCAGCCCCGCCGCGATGACGCTGTTTCGGGCCGCTTCCCAGACGGGCAGCAGCTGCTCTCCAGCCAGGAGCCCCCGCACCAGCCAGTAGACGATGACCCCGGCCGGGGCCAGCAGGGCGGCGCTCACCAGGCCCAGGGTGAAGAGCAGGGCCGGCCAGCGCCAGCGTCCCAAGGCCACGGGGCGGCGGTGGCGAGCCGTCCCCGCGCTGCTACGGTAATAGCGGGCCCGGCCTCGGATGCGGCGCTCCCCCACCAGCAGGAGCATGGTCAGGGCCACCAGGGTCAAGGAGAGGACCGCGGCCAGGCTGCGGTCGAAGCTGCTCAGGTACTGGACGTAGATGGCCCGGGTGAAGCTGTTGAACCGGAGCAAGGAGACCGCGCCGAAGTCGCTCAGGGTGTAGAGGGCCACCAGCAGCGCCCCCGCGGTCATGGAGGGGCGCAGGTTGGGCAAGGTCACCCGCCAGAAGGTCTGCCAGGGGCTGTGTCCCAGGCTGCGAGCCGCCTCCTCCAGGGCCGGGTCCATGCTGTGCAGGCCGCTGCGGATGCTCAGGAAGAGGTAGGGGTAGGTGAGCAGGCTCAGGATCCAGAGCGCGCCGGGGAAGCCGTAGATGGCCGGTAGCCGCTCCACGCCCAGGGGGGCCAGCAGCTCCTGGAGCATCCCCTTGGGGCCGGCAGTGGCCACCAGGGCGAAGCCGCCCACGTAGCTGGGGATGACCAGGGGCAAGGTGGCCAGCAGGCTCCAGACTCGTCGCCCGGGCAGGTCCGTGCGCACAGTGAGCCAGGCCAGGGGCAGGGCCAGGAGCAGGG
>CAYQEB010000185.1:0-3249 GCA_964416395.1 uncultured Caldilineaceae bacterium
TCCGGTCTCCTGGCCGGACAGGGGCGGGATGAAACGCGAAACGCGATGCGTGAAACGTAAAGCGTGAGCCACCATGTTCCAACAATTCCTTGCCTGGCCCAATCTCTGTGCCGCCTGGGAGCGGGTGGCGGACAACAAAGGCGCCCCCGGCGTGGACCGGGTCAGCATCCGCCGTTTCGCCCGTCGCTGGGAAGAGAACCTGCGCCGCCTTCAGAGCCTGACCCAGGAAGGGCGCTACCGACCCAGCCGCCTGCGCCGCATCGCCATCCCCAAGCGGACGGGGGGCCAGCGCCTGCTCAGCATCCCCACCGTCGCGGACCGGATCCTGCAGCGGGCCCTGCTCAACGTGCTGGAGCCCCGCTTCGAGCAGCGCTTCCTCACCTGCAGCCACGGCTACCGGCCCGGGCGCAGCGTGCGCACCGCCCTGGTGGACATCCTGCGCTTCCGGGACTACGGCGCCACCTGGGTCTTCGACGGGGACATCGACGACTGCTTCCCCAGCCTGGACCACGCCCTGCTGCGGAAATTTCTGGCCCAATCCATCCAGGATGACCGCGTGCTGGCCCTGCTGGACAAGTGGCTGCGGGTGGGGATCCACCAGCGCAACCCGGACCGGGGCATCCCCCTGGGCATGCCTCTCTCGCCCCTGCTCTGCAACATCTACCTGCACCGGCTGGACCACCCCTTGATGCGGGGGCGCTGGGCCCTGGTGCGCTACGCGGACGATTTCATCATCTGTTGCCGCAGCCGGGAGCAGGCCGAGCGGGCCCAGGAGGTGGTGGCCGGCCTGCTGAGCCAGATCAAACTGCGTCTGGAGCCCACCAAGACCCGAATCACCTCCTTCCGGGAGGGCTTCGACTTTCTGGGGATCCACTTCCACGGAGCCAGCTACTCTTTCCTCTGGCAGCGCAAACGCTTCACCGTGGAGGGACCCACCCCAGGCTGGCTTTGGGGCTACGTGCCCAACGAATACGAATAGCGAATACGAGCGAGGAGGCCTGCGCATCATGCCCACTCTCTACGTCACCGAGCAGGGCGCTCGCCTGGAGCGGGAATACCGTCGCCTGCTGGTCACCAAGGACGACCAGGTCCTCATGGCCGCACCCCTCTCCCGGGTGAGCCATGTGGTGCTCATCGGCCGAGTGGGGATGACCACCCCAGCCATGCACGCCCTCCTGGACGCGGGGGTGGGCGTCTCCTTGTTGACTCGGGCAGGCAAGCTGCGGGGCCGGCTCCTGCCCGGGACCGGCGGCCACATCCCTCTGCGTCACGCCCAGTACGCTCGTGCCAAGGATCCGGCCTTTTGCCTGGCCCTGGGGCGGGCCATCGTCCAGGGCAAGCTGCGCAACAGCCGCAACAGCCTGCGCCGCCTCCTGCGCCGCCGCCCCCATCTGGATCCCGGGCCCCTGGCGCGTCTGGAGGAGAGCCTGACTCGGCTTCCCCAGGCCGCCAGTCTGGACGAGCTGCGGGGGCTGGAGGGGGTGAGCGCTCGAGCCTACTTCAGCCTTCTGCGCCAGGTGGCGCCCCAGGAGTGGGCCTTCCCTCGGCGTAGCCGGCGGCCACCTCGGGATCCTTTCAACGCCCTGCTCAGCTTCGGCTACACCTTGCTCACCCAGAACTTGTTGGCCGCCTGTGAGGTGGTGGGGCTGGACCCTTTCGACGGCTTCTTCCACGGGAACAAGTACAACCGACCGGCCCTGGCTCTGGATCTGGTGGAGGAGTTCCGCAGCCCGGTGGTGGACTCGGTAGTCCTGGACCTGGTGGGCCATCGGCGTTTGGCCCCAGAGGACCTGCGGCCGGGGCGGGATGGGGGCTACTACCTGACCCGGGACGGGATGAAGCGTTTTCTCTGGGCCTACAACGCCCGGCTGAACACCCGGGTGCACCATCCCCGGGCGGGTCGCTCCCTGAGCTACCAGAAGATCTTCGAGGTCCAGGCCCGGTTGCTGCGCAAAGTCATCGAGGGCAAAGAGACTGACTACCGGCCCTTTCTGCGGCGTTGAGTGAGGAGGGGTTGTTCTACGACCTTTACGGCGTTGGCAGTGTGCACTTCAGTGCACAGATGAGTGTGGGGCATGCTCTCTGGAGAGCGCTGAAGCGCTCACTACGAACCTCCTACGAAAACCTCTACGGGCACATGATGGCCCCTCATCGAACGTCCATGTCTCGCCAATTCGTCCTCGTCACCTACGACATTCCCAATGACCGGCGGCGGACCAAGCTGCACAAGGCCCTGAAAGATTTCGGCACGCCTGTGCAGTACAGCGTCTTCGAGTGCCTGGTGAACGCCAAGGAACTGGCTCGAATGAAGCGCACTGTGGATCGGATCATCAAACCCCGGCTGGACAGCGTGCGCTACTACACCCTCTGCCGGGCTTGCCAGGCGCGCATCGAAACCACCGCAGCCAGCAAAGAAGTGGCCCAGGAAGAGGACGGCTGGGTGGTTTGAGGGGGAGAAGAACAAAACGTTGGTCCGGTCTCCTGGCCGGACAATCGTAGGCGCGGTTTGCAACCGCACGAACAACCGGGAGTGTCGTAGGTGCGGTTTGCAACCGCACGAACAGTCCTGTCTCCTGGCCGGACAATCGTAGGTGCGGTTTGCAACCGCACGAACAACCGGGAAGATCCATGTTCCCTGGGCGAGCGGCGTGAAACGTGGTGCGTGAAACGTGAAACGTAGGTCCGGTCTCCCGGCCGGACAGAAAGATGAAACGTGGTGCGTGATGCGCGGGACCGCCGGCCTTCCATGTCCTTTTTTCCCGCCTTGACCATCCTGGGCATCTATGGTTAAATTGGCCCAACGAGGGTGAGAGCACATTACCAGGTCGGCGTCTTTTTCTCAAACCGGGATCCACGGCTCCTTACGCGGGGATCGCGCCTGGCGCGAAAGGGCTTTAGAAGGCCTCTGGCGCGATCCGAAATCGGCTTTTGAGGCTGATTTAGGTCAATTTGGGGCCTGGCGGGACTCCAGGGATGGAGCCGGGAGGCTGGAAACCTGGGCCCAAACGGGGTCAGGCGGCGAAGGAGGGCGGGAAAGGCCGGTTCTCCTGTCCCTTTTCCGGCGTCGGAGCCTCCGATTTGCTCAGATTTCCGGCTATCTGTAAGGTTGGATCGCGGGAGAAAGGGAGGGAAGAGGCAGGAGGCCAGGCGCGATCTGGGGGTTTTCAGGGAGAAGACCTCTGTTGCGACGGGTTTTCCGGCCTGTTCCTCCCACCAGGGCCGCTCTGGGGGCCCAAAAAAGGGAACCGA
>CAYQEB010000186.1:0-3204 GCA_964416395.1 uncultured Caldilineaceae bacterium
CAGGATCTGCTGGGTGGGGGTGTGGGGTGGCGTGTGCTGGGCGTCCGAGGCTGGGGCGGTCCAGTCGGGGTCGGGGAGGGCGTGGCGGTCCACCTTGCCGTTGGGGGTGAGGGGGAGGCGGTCCAGGGGGACGAAGTGGGCGGGGAGCATGTAGTCGGGCAGGCGTTGGGCCAGGAAGGCGCGCAGGTGGGGGATGAGCGAGGAGTGAGTGGCAAGGGTGGCCTCCGGGCCGTCCTCGGTCGCCTCGTCCGTGGGCACGAAGTAGGCGACCAGGCGTTTGTGGCCTGGGGTCTCCTCCCGGACCACCACAGCGGCCTTGGCCACGTTGGGGTGGAGGCTGAGGGTGGCCTCGATCTCGCCGGGCTCGATGCGGAAGCCGTGGATCTTGACCTGGTCGTCCAGGCGTCCCAGGAAGCGGATGTTGCCGTCGGGGAGGAAGGCGGCCAGGTCGCCGGTGCGATAGAGCCGAGAGGGGGAAGGGGTCATGAGTAAGGAGTCGGGCGTGGCGCCATCTCCTAACTCCTTGCTCCCAACTCCTTGCCTTGCAAACGCCAGCTCCTCCGCCGGCACAAACTTTTCTGCGGTGAGCTCGGGTCGGTTGAGGTAGCCTCGGGCCACGCCCACGCCGCCGATGTAGATCTCGCCGGGGACGCCCACGGGCACGGGCCGGCGATGCTGGTCCAGGATGTAGATGCGCGTGTTCGCCACCGGCTTGCCGATGGGCGTGCTGCGATCCTGGGCCCTGGCCGGGTCCACAGGATAGAGGGTGCAACAGATGGTGGCCTCGGTGGGGCCGTAGCCGTTCAGGATGCGCAGCCCGGGCAAGGCCTGGGCGATGGCCGCCAACAGCTCCTCGGGGATGGGCTCCACCCCCACCAGAAGCCGGTTCATGGCCAGGCTCCCAGGATTTTCCCGCAACCAGGCCCAGAAATCTGCCAGCATGAAGGGGGGCAGATAGACGCTTCGGGTGCGCTGATCCCGCAGCCACTGGGCCAGCTGCACCGCATCCGGGCGCACCTCCTCGGGCACAATCTGGAGAGTTCCTCCGGCCAGCAGGGGCGCGAAGATCTCGTAGACCGATACGTCGAAGTTGAGGCTGGTCCACCAGCTGCAGCCGTCCCCAGGCTGGATGGGCTGACGGCGTTGGAAGTCGCTCAGCAGGCTGATGACCCCCTCGTGGTGACAGCTCACCCCCTTGGGCGTGCCGGTGGAGCCGGAGGTGTAGATGATGTAGGCCAGGTTGTCCGGAGCCACCGGGACGTCCGGGGGCGTGGTCGGCTGCTGGGCGATCTGCTCCCAGTCCGCGTCCAGGCGGACGACGGAGAGCGGGGATTGGCGATGGGCGATGGGGAGCTGGTCGGCCAGGCTCTCCTGGGTGAGGAGCACGGGCATGGCCGTGTCCTCCATCATGAAGCGCAGACGCTCCGCCGGGTAATGGGGATCCAGAGGGACATAGGCTCCCCCGGCCTTGAGGATGCCCAGCAGCCCCACGATCAGATCCAGGGAGCGCTCCATGGAGATGCCTACCGGACTCTCCAGCCCCACGCCCTGTTGGCGCAGGAAGTGGGCCAGCTGGTTGGCCCGGGCCTCCAGCTCCCGGTAGGTGAGGCGTTCTCCCGCCAGGGTCACTGCGGGGAGATCCGGCGTGGCCTCGGCCTGGGCTGCGATGAGCTGGTGAAGGCTCTTGTCCTGGGGGTACTCGGCCTGGGTGTCGTTCCACTCCACCAGGATGCGCCGCCGCTCCTCCGGGGTGAGGAGCTCCAGGGAGGCGACGGGCTGCTCCGGGGCTTTCGCCATGCTGGTGAGGAGCTGGCGATAGTGGTCGAGCATGCGCTCCATGGCCCCATCGTCGAAGCGCCGCCGGTCGTAGAGAAGCTCCAGGCCCGTGGTCCGGCCTGGCGAGACAGCGATGGTCAGGGGGTAGTTGGTGCGGTTGAAGCTGCCCCGCTCCTGGATGAGCAGATGGCGCTCCTGGCCGATCTGGTCCATCACGTCGTCCACCGGGTAGCTCTCGAAGACCAGGATGCTCTCGAAGAGGGGCTGATCTCGGGGCACGTCGCTCCAGCCGTGGACCTGGACCAGGGGGCTGTACTCGAACTGACGCAGCTGGGACTGTTGAGCCTGGAGTTCCCCCAGCCATTCGGTGACAGTGCGCTCTGGGTGGATCTGCACCCGGATGGGCAGGGTGTTGATGAAGAGGCCCACCATGCCCTCCACGCCGGGGAGCTCCGGGGGCCGGCCGGAGACGGTGGCGCCGAAGAGCACGTCCTCCTCTCCGCTGTAGCGGCTGAGGAGCAGGGCCCAGGCGGCCTGGGTCAAGGTGCTCAGGGTGAGGCCGTGCCGCCGGGCCAGGCCGCGCAGCTGTTCGGTGATCTCCTGGGAGAGGATAGCCCGCTGGGTCCCGTACTCGGCCGCGCCCTCCGGGAGCGGGGCGGGCTCCAGGGTGCGGTCCACCACCAGGGGGGTGGGTGCGGTGAAGCCGGCCAGGGTCTCTCGCCAGAAGCGTTCGGCCTGGCCCATGTCCTGGCGCTGGAGCCAGGCGATGTACTCCCGGTAGGGGCGGGCCGGGGGGAGGTGCAGGCGCTCTCCTCGGCGGAAGGCCTCGTACAGGGCGAAGACCTCCTGGAAGAGGATGGGCTGGGACCAACCGTCCAGCAGGATGTGGTGGTGGCTCCAGACGAACTGCCAGGTGTGTTCGTCCGTCCGCAGCAGGGCCAGGCGCATGAGAGGCGGTTGGTCCAGGTCGAAGCCCTGCCGCCGCTCCCCTTCCAGGAAGGCTTCCAACCGGGCGGACTGCTCCTCCTCTGGGAGGTGACGCCAGTCTCGTTTTTCCAGGGGCAGGGGAACCTGGCGATAGACGATCTGCACGGGCTCGTCCAGCTCCTCCCATTCGAAGGCGGTGCGCAGGACCGTATGGCGCTGGAGCACCTCTTGCCAGGCCCGTTCGAAGGCCTGGACGTCCAGTTCGCCCTGGATGGTCCAGCTGGACTGCTCGAAATACTCGCCGGAGTCCGGGTTCAGGAGGCTGTGGAAGAGCATCCCTTGCTGGAGGGGGCTCAGGATGTAGATGTCTTCGATGTTCCGCATGCTCATTTTGGCGTCCTATTTCTTGGAACGTAGCTTGCTCATCAATTTTTCCAGGTCTTCCTGGTCCAGGTTGGCCAACGGGAAATCCGAGGGTGCGAGGAGGGAGGCGTCCGGGTC
>CAYQEB010000187.1:0-2925 GCA_964416395.1 uncultured Caldilineaceae bacterium
CGGGTTGCAATCCTTCCCCAAACTGGCTATACTGGGTTTTGTAATCGTTTTTAGTCCCCCTGCCCCCGCGGATCTGTGCAGTCCATAGCCGGTTTCTGTCGATCCCTTCCCCCCTTGCACCGGCGCCCTGAAGCCAACAACCGAACTCGCCCGAGTCTGAGCCACCTGAGTCTGAGCCACCATGGACACGGCCCGTCCCATCCTGGAGATGCGCGGCATCTCCAAGCGCTTCGACATGACCCAAGCCCTGGACCAGGTCTCCCTGGACCTCTACCCCGGGGAGATCCACGCCCTGCTGGGGGAGAACGGCGCGGGGAAGTCCACCCTGATCAAGATCATGACCGGCATCTACACGCCGGACGCTGGCGAGATACGCCTGGACGGGCAGCCCATCCAGGTCCACAGCCCCATCGAGGCCCAGGCCCACGGCATCGCCGCCATCCACCAGGAGCCCATGATCTTCCCGGACCTGAACGTGGCCGAGAACATCTTCATCAGCCACCGACAGCGGGGCCCCTTCGTGCGCTGGGGGCGGATGTTCCAGGAGGCGGAGGCCATCCTGGCGGAGCTGGACGTGCACCTGGACGTGCGCAGCCCGGCCCGAGGACTCACCCTGGCCGCCCAGCAGGCGGTGGAGATTGCCAAAGCCATCTCCCTCCAGGTGCGGGTCCTCATCATGGACGAGCCCACCGCCTCCCTCTCCGCCCACGAGGTGAACCAGCTCTTCAAGCTGGCCCGGACCCTGCGGGACCAGGGCGTGGCCATCCTCTTCATCAGCCACCGCATGGAGGAGGTCTTCCAGATCGCCGACCGCATCACCGTGCTCCGGGATGGCCGCCTCATCTCCTCCCGGCCCCGGCAGGAGGTGACCACCGAGAGCGTCATCCGGGACATGGTGGGGCGAGAGCTGGGGGAGTACTTCGCCAAGACCGAGACTCCCGTGGGCCAGGAGCTGCTGCGGGTGGAAGGGTTGGGGAAAGAAGGCGTCTTCCAGGACATCCACTTCCAGGTGCGGGAGGGGGAGGTCCTGGGCTTTGCCGGGCTGGTGGGCTCCCGGCGCACGGACGTGGGGCTGGCCCTCTTCGGCATTGAGCCGGCGGACCAGGGGCGCATCCACGTTCTGGGCCGGCCGGTGACCATCCGCTCTCCCCGCCAGGCTCTGGAGCTGGGCCTGGCCTACGTCACCGAGGACCGGCGACAGCTGGGGCTCATCATGCCCATGTCCATCGTGGCCAACATCACCCTGCCCCTCCTCCACGCCTACCTGAGCCGCCTGGGCCTCATCCGCCAGGAGCAGGAGGTGGCCACCGCGGAGCAGTTCCGGAAACGCCTGGCCATCCGCACCCCGTCCGTGCACCTGGAGGTGGCCAAGCTCTCCGGCGGCAACCAGCAGAAGGTGATGCTGAGCAAGTGGCTCAACGTCCAGCCCAGGATCCTCATCCTGGACGAGCCCACCCGAGGCATCGACGTGGGGGCCAAGGAGGAGGTCCACCACATGATCAACGACCTGGCCGGGGCTGGCCTGGGCATCATCCTCATCTCCTCGGACCTGCCGGAGGTCCTGGCCATGAGCGACCGCATCCTGGTCATGCGGGAGGGGCGGCAGATGGGCGTCTTCTCCCGGGAGGAGGCCACCCAGGAGCGGATCCTCACCGCGGCCATGGGGCAGGGGTAGGCGGGGAGGCGAGGGGACGAGGGAGACCGGGACAAGGAGCGTGTCCACGCGAGGGAGCCTCCTCACTTTGTCACCCGTTCACCCTTTCACCCTTTCCCGCCTCCGGCGTTTGGACGGAAGCCACGAGCTGCTGTGGGAATCCCCTCCCGGACCCGATCACCCAATCCATCAGTGAACCAATCCACCAATTCTCCATGTCCTGGATACGTCGCCGGTTTCGGCCAGAACAGATCCGAGAGCTGAGCCTGCTGCTGCTGATCCTGGCCGCGGTGCTCTTCTTCGGCTCCCAGATCGACAACTACTACTCGGCCCGCACCTTCAACCGCATCTCCACCAGCGTGGCCATCCTGGTGGTGGTGGCGGTGGGGCAGACCCTGGTGGTGCTCACCCGCAACATCGACCTTTCCGTGGGCTCCATCGTGGGCTTCACCGCCTACTTCGTGGGGACCATCCTGGCCCAGCACAACGGCATGCCCCCCTGGGCCGCGGTGCTCCTGGCCGTCGGCATGGGGGTGGCCATGGGCGTGGTGAACGGCCTGATCATCGCCTACGGCCGGGTGCCGGCCATCATCACCACCCTGGGCACCCTGGCCATCTACCGCACTATTCTGGTGGATCTCTCCAACGCCCAGACGGTCATCACCGCCTCCTTGCCCCAGTGGGTCCTGGAGCTGCCCCGGACCAACCTGCTCTCCCTGGCGGGCCTGGACCTGCGCCTGATGGTGGGGCTGGCCCTGCTGGTGGTGGTGATCTTCCAACTGGTGTTGAACTACCTGCCCTTCGGCCGCCTGCTCTACGCCATCGGCTCCAACCCGGAGGCCGCCCAGTTCGCCGGCCTGCCCGTGCAGCGGACGGTCTTCATCGCCTACGTCCTCTGCGGCGCGCTGGCGGGCCTGGCCGGATTCATGTTCCTGGCCCGGTTCGGCAACATCACCGTGGTGGCCGGCCAGGGCATGGAGCTCCAGGTGGTGGCCGCGGTGGTGGTGGGGGGCGTGAACATCTTCGGCGGCTCGGGCAGCATGCTGGGCGCGCTCCTGGGCACGGTCCTCATCGCCACCCTGGAGCAGAGCCTGCTGCGCTGGGCCCAGATCAGCGAGTTCTGGCGGGACGCCATCCTGGGCCTGCTCATCCTCCTGGCCATCGCCACGGACGCGGTGATCCTGGAGCGGCTGCGGGCCATCTGGGCCCGGACAGGCATCCGAGCGGTGGAGGAGTGACCTCACCCCACCCCCGGCTCGCGAGGCTCGCCA
>CAYQEB010000188.1:0-2819 GCA_964416395.1 uncultured Caldilineaceae bacterium
GCGATGCTGGTCCAGGATGTAGATGCGCGTGTTCGCCACCGGCTTGCCGATGGGCACCCCGTCCCGGATCCGCTCCAGGTCCTCCACCCGGTAGCCGGCTGGGCCCACGGTGGACTCGGTGGGGCCGTAGGCGTTGAAGAAACGGCGTCCTGGCGCCCAGCGCATGGCCAGATCCGGGGTGCAGGCCTCCCCCGCGGACACGAGCAGCTCCACCCCGGCCAGCTGCTCCGGCGTCAGCTCCGCCAGCATGGCCGGGGGCAGGATGGCCGCGTTGACTCCTTGCTCCTGGACCAGCCGGGCCAGCTGCTGGGGGTCCAGGAGGTCGTCCCGGGGGGCCAGGACCAGGGAGCCGCCGTTGAGCAGGGCCAGGGCGATCTCGCCCACTGCGGCGTCGAAGGCGAAGGAGGCGAACTGAAGCAGGCGCGTCTCAGGGGAAATCTCCAGGAGCTCCCCGAAGGCGGCGGCGAAGTTGACCAGGCCGGCATGCTCCAGGAGGACCCCCTTGGGCGTGCCGGTGGAGCCGGAGGTGTAGATGATGTAGGCCAGGTTGTCCGGAGCCACCGGGACGTCCGGGGGCGTGGTCGGCTGCTGGGCGATCTGCTCCCAGTCCGCGTCCAGGCGGATGATGGAGACCAGGGATTGGCGATGGGCGATGGGGAGCTGGTCCGCCAGGCTCTCCTGGGTGAGGAGCACGGGGGCCTGGGAGTCCTCCAGCATGAACTGGATGCGCTCGGGCGGGTAGTCCGGGTCCAGGGGCAGGAAGGCGCCCCCAGCCTTGAGGATGCCCAGGGCGGCCACCATCATCTCCGGGGAACGCTCCAGGGCGATGGCCACCGGTGTCTCCAGGGCGACCCCCTGCTCAACCAGGAAGTGGGCCAGCTGGTTGGCCCGGGCCTCCAGCTCCCGGTAGGTGAGGCGCTGCTTCTGGAAGAGGAGGGCCGGGGCGTTCGGCCGGGCGGCTACGTGCTCCTGGAAGCGCTGGTGGATGGTGAGGTGGGTGGGGGTGGGCCGGGCGGTGTCGTTCCACTCCACCAGGATGCGCCGCCGCTCCTCCGGGGTGAGGAGGGGGAGCTGGCCCACGGGCTGGCTGGGGTCCTGGGCCATGCCCTCCAACAGGGTGCGCAGGTGACCGGCCATGCGCTGGACGGTGGCCTCATCGAAGCGGCCCGTGTCGTAGACCAGGCGCAGGGGCAGGGCCCGCTCCGGGCCGGAGACCACCGTGATGGGGTAGTTGGTCTGTTCCATGGCCCGGACGTCCTCCACCCGGAGGCTGCCCCGTTGCTCTCGCAGGGAGGCATCCACCGGGTAGTTTTCGAAGACCAGGATGCTCTCGAAGAGGGGGCGCTCCCGGGGCACGTCGCTCCAGCCGTGGACGTCCACCAGGGGGGTGTACTCGAACTGGCGCATCTCCACCAGCTGGGCCTGGAATTCCTGGAGCCAGTTCAGCGCGCTCATCTCCGGGCGGATCCGGGCCCGGACAGGCAGGGTGTTGATGAAGAGGCCCACCATGGTCTCCACGCCGGGGAGCTCCGGGGGCCGGCCGGAGACGGTGGCGCCGAAGAGCACGTCCTCTTCCCCGCTGTAGCGGCTGAGGAGCAGGGCCCAGGCGGCCTGGACCAGGGTGCTCAGGGTGAGGCCGTGCTGCCGGGCCAGGCTGTGGAGGGCCTGGGTCTCCTCCGGGGAGAGGCGGGTGAGCACCTGCGCGTACTGGCTGGGCTCGCCCTCGGGCTTGGGGCGGTCCACCACCAGGGGGGTGGGTGCGGTGAAGCCGGCCAGAGTCTCCCGCCAGAAGGCCTCGGCCTGGGCTCGGTCCTGCTTCCGGAGCCAGGCGATGTACTCTCGATAGGGGCGGGCCGGGGGCAGGCGCAGATCCTGACCCGCCCGGAAGGCCTCGTAGAGCTCGAAAACCTCCTGGAGGAGCAGGGGCATGGACCAGCCGTCCAGCAGGGCGTGGTGGAAGCTCCAGGCGAAATAGTGGGCGTCCTCTGCCGTCCGGACGAGGGCCAGGCGCATGAGAGGCGGTCGGGCCAGGTCGAATCCTCGCCGCCGCTCCCCTTCCAGGAAGGCCTCCCACCGGGCGGACTGTTCCTCCTCTGGGAGGTGACGCCAATCTCGTTTTTCCAGGGGCAGGGAAACCTGGCGGTGCACCACCTGGAGGGTCTTGTCCGTCTGTTTCCAGGCGAAGGAGGTGCGCAGGACCGGGTGGCGCTGCATGACCCGTTCCCAGGCCCGCTGGAAGGAGTGGACGTCCAGCTCGCCTCGCAGGGTGCAGCTCATCTGCTCGAAATAGTCCCCGGAGTCCGGATCCAGGAGGCTGTGGAAGAGCATGCCCTCCTGCATGGGCGAGAGGAGGTAGACAGCCTCGATGTTGCGCTTGGCGTTGGTCTTGGCGTTGTGTTTGGGGGTGCTCTGTTCTGTCATTGGAAGGACTCGCCGATCTCCGTGAGTAGTGCGTCAATGTCGTCGTCGCTCAGCTCCACGTCCGGGAAGTCGGAGGGGGTGTAGCCTCCGGCGTCCGGGTCTTTGCAGTGCTGGATGAGGGCTCGGAGCTGGTCCAGGAAGGCGTGGGCCAGGTTCTCCACCGTGGCCCGGCGGTGGAAGCGTTCGCTGTAGATCCACTCGGTGCGCAGCTGCCCGTCCACCACGCTGGCGGTGAAGTCCAGCAGGTGGGTGCGTTGGTTCTCGGGGCTGCGCTCGGGGCCGCTCTCCTCGGGCGCGGGGGCGAAGAGCTGGCTCTCCGCCTGCATTTGGTCGAACTGGCCCAGGTAGTTGAAGCTGATCTGGGGCTGGTCCATGGCGGCCAGCTGCTCCCGCACCTG
>CAYQEB010000189.1:0-2813 GCA_964416395.1 uncultured Caldilineaceae bacterium
GAACCTCGCCGCCTCTGGAAGCGTTATATTATAGGAAATCCTCTTTTTCTATGGCGAGTGATCAAACAACGCTTTGGCTTTGAACACTTCGACTGAGCCAACCCAACCCGCAACGGACGCTGACGAGGCGCCCCATGTTCAAACGATTCAGCGCCAACTACATGGCCCTGCTCCTTCTCCTGGATGGCTTCATCGTCCAGGCCTCCCTCTGGCTGGGCATGGAGCTGCGCTTCCTCCTCCCCTTCGGCCAGGAGGTGCGGCCGGAGTGGGCTCCTCGCTGGCTCTATGTCCCCAACCTGGAGCTGCACATGGCCGTGGGAGGGCTGTGGCTGGCCAGCTTTCTCTTGGCTGCAGTCTACACGCCACGCAAGATCATCCACTGGTACGACGAGTTCCAGCGCCTGGTCCTGGCCCACACCGTGGCCGCCCTCTCCCTGGCCGGGATCCTCTACCTGGCCAACGTCCCTCTGTTGCGTCTCACCTTCCTCTACTTCTACCTGCTGGCCTTCGCCGGTCTCCTGGGCTACCGGGTGCTCCTGCGCCTCTACCACCGCATGCGCCGGCAGGACCCCCGCAACGTGGCCCGCATCCTGGTGGTGGGGGCGGGCCATGTGGGCCAGAGCATCGTGAAGGAGTTTCGACGCCAGCAGTGGCCCGGGCTGGAGTTTGTGGGCTTCCTGGACGATGACCCGGACAAGCGCAGCCAGCCGGTGTTGGGGTTGCCGGTGCTGGGGGTGCTGGACAAAGCGCCGGAGATGGTGCGCCGCCACCACGTGGACGAGGTGATCATCGCCCTGCCCCCCCAGGCCCACACCCGGCTGGCCAACCTGGTGGCCATCCTCCAGGAACAGCCTGTGCGGGTGCGAGTGGTGCCAGACTATTTCGAGCTGGCCTTCTTTGGCGCCACGGTGGAGAGCCTGGGAGGCATCCCCCTCATCGGCCTGCGGGATCCTGCCATCGACGGCTTCCAGCGCCTGGTGAAGCGGCTCATGGACATTTTTCTCTCCACCCTGGGCCTGGTCCTGGTTTCGCCGGCCATGATGGCCACAGCCCTGGCTATCAAACTGGAAGATGGCGGGCCTGTTTTCTATCGGGCGCCCCGGGTGGGGGAGAACGGTCGGCTCTTCCACATGCTCAAGTTCCGCTCCATGGTGGTGGACGCAGACAAACTCCTGGAAGAGGTCAGCCAGGTGGACGAGCAGGGGCGGCTGATCCACAAGACCCCCCACGACCCCCGGGTGACCCGGGTGGGCCGCTTCATCCGCCGCACCAGCATCGACGAGCTGCCCCAGCTCTTCAACGTCCTCAAAGGCGAGATGAGCCTGGTGGGCCCCCGGCCGGAGCTGCCCTGGCTGGTGGAGAAGTACGAGCCCTGGCAGCGCAAGCGTTTCGCCGTGCCCCAGGGCATCACCGGCTGGTGGCAGGTGAACGGCCGCAGTGACAAGCCCCTTCACCTCCACTCGGAGGATGACCTCTACTACATCCAAAACTACTCCCTCTGGCTGGACATTCAGATCCTGTGGAAGACCGTCTTCGTGGTGCTGCGAGGCAAGGGGGCCTATTGAGTCGCTGGATCCGACGCCTGGCCTGGCTGGAGCCTTTCTGGATCCTGCTGCTGGGTCTGCCCATCACCTTTCCGGACCGCTTCCTCCCCGCCCAGGACCACCCCGTTCTCTTGGCGGCCCTCTTTCTTTTCTGGCCTCTGCGCTGGCTGGCCACGGGACGCCTGCACCGACGCACCCCCATGGACTGGAGCCTGGCCTTTCTCCTCCTCTGGCTGCCGGTGAACCTGTGGGCCTCGGTGGATCTGAGCGTCTCCTGGGTGGCGGCCGGGCACCTGCTCTTCGGGTTCACCCTCTGTGTAGCTCTGGTCAACTGGCCCCCGGCCCAAAAACGTCCTCAATTGGTGGCCTGGGCCATGCTGACTCTGGGAGGAAGTCTGGCCCTGCTGGCTCCGTCCATCACCGCCTGGAAGAAGGAATTCCGTCTCTTCCGCCTGCCAGCGGTCTACGGTTTCTTCCAGTCCATCTCCCTGGATCTGGGTGAGACCATCCACGCCAACCTGCTGGCCGGGCTGCTGGTCATGGCCTTGCCCCTGTTCGTTGCGCTGGCGCTCTTTTGGAAGGAAGGACGACGCTGGCAACGGTGGCTCTTTGGCCTCTTTGCCCTGCTTTTGCTGGCCATCCTGGTGTTGACCCAGAGTCGGGGCGGCTATCTGGCCGGAGCCGTGGCCCTGGCCTTGGTGCTGGCCTTGCGTTGGCCACGCCTCTTCTACGTTACACCCCTGATCCTGGTGGCCGGGCTGGCCCTGGCCCTCTGGCTGGGGCCGTCCCAGGTGCTGGAGGTGGTGGGCGGGGACAGCACCTTCGGCGGGGCCAACTTCCGCCTGGAGATGTGGACCAACGCCCTCTATGCCCTATCGGATTTCGTCTTCACAGGCATCGGTATCGGCACGTTCCGACAGGTCATGCCCCTGCTCTACCCGTTCGTCTCCATCACGCCGGGCAGCCCTTCCTTCACCCACGCCCACAACCTCTACCTTCAGATCGGAGTGGATCTGGGTCTGCCGGGGCTCATCGCCTGGCTGGCCCTGATCCTCGTCCTCTTCGCTCTGCTCATTCCCCGGGTGCGCCGCCGGGACGGCTCCCTGGAGTGGGTCCTGGCTCTGGGCGCGCTGGGTGGGCTGACCGCCATGCTGGTCCACGGTCTGCTGGATGCGGTCACCTGGGGGACGAAGCTGGCCTTCTATCCGTGGATGCTCTACGCGCTGATCGTGCTGTTGGGGCAGAAGGAGGCGACATCACGCCGGGAGA
>CAYQEB010000190.1:0-2784 GCA_964416395.1 uncultured Caldilineaceae bacterium
GCCAGCGCCCTGGGCCATTGGGCCTCTGATGCGCACATGAACAGCGAACCACGGAAAGACAGCCCCGCCAAACGTCCCCTGGGGAGGCGCGAGCCGGGCGAAATGGCGCGTTGCACCCTGGCCAGTTGACCAGGGCGCAAGTCGCTTTTCAGGTCAAATCGGTTCGAGGAGACAGTGGGGCCTCTCGCACTCCGGAGGAGAGCACCCTAGGGACGCATGCCCTACAACTCGGGATCGAAGAGCGAAACCCAGGGGGGACGATAAGGGAAAAGAGCGGGCGGACCGGATCAACGGCCGAAGAGGCGGCTCAGGAGACCTTTCTTCTTGGGCGGGGGTGGGGGCGGGGGCGGCGGGGCCTCGATCTCCAACTCTGGCTCTTCCTCGATGCCCAGCTTGGCCTTCAACTCCGGCGCCATCATGTCCGGGGTCCACATGGGCTCCCAGACGATGTTCACCCGGACGGCCTGGGCCCCTTCTGCTTTCAGGACCTTCTCCACGTTGGCCACGATCTCCGGGCCCAGGGGACAGTGAGGGGTGGTCAAGGTCATGGTCACCGTCACCTGGGCCTCCGGCTCCACCTGGATCTGGTAGACCAGACCCAGATCCACAATGTTCTCGAAGATCTCCGGGTCGATGACCTGCTTCAAGGCCTCCCGCAGACGGCTGGGGTTCAGGCCCGGGTTGGGTGTCTCGTTCGTCTCATTCATGGGCTGGCTCATGGACAGGCATCCCTCCTTTCTCTCTGCTGCCCTGGCCTTTTCCAGGGCAGGTACATTCTACTGCATAAGCCGAGGCAGGGGAAAACCCGGTTCTGGAGGCATTTCTTCAAATAAATCGCGCTTGCGGAGCTGGATCCCGGATGCTATAATCGTTTTATGACAAGCGACAAGATCCCGGCGGAGCTCCGTCAAGCCCTGGAAGCCAATCCCGATCGCGAGTTCAAGGTCATCCTGCACGTGACCAAGACGGCCCCCGAGCTCGAACGCCGCCTGGAGCAGGTGGGCTGTCACGTGCGCCACAAGCTGACCCTGATGCCCTGCTACGCGGTCACCGCGCCGGCCCGGACCATCCTGGCGCTGGCCCAGGAGCCCTGGGTCACCAAAGTGGAGCCGGACCAACCGGTGCACGCGCTTTGAACCCGGTCCGGCCAGGCCCGATGGCTTCGACCAGCCTTCTCACCGAGCCGTCTCACCCCAGACCCTCCCTAACCGTTCCCGCACCAATGCCCCGAACGACCGACCAGCCCAGAGCCGCCATCCAGACAACCACCCAGATCGCCCTGGCTTTGATGGAACCATCCTGAACCACCCACCCTGTTTGACCTTTGCCGGAGTCGCGTTCACTGAACGCCTTTGTCCTGGGTTCCGACCCACCCGAATCCCCCGTTACAGCTAGCACGAAGGAGGAATTGCATGGCATCCGAAGAGAAGCTCAGCCGACAGGTCCGCAATGTGGTGCAGCAGGCCGGCGCCGGCGGAGAGCCCGTCCCGGTCATCGTGAAGTTCAAAGACGAACGCGGGATCGGCGCCTTCCGCACCCGCTTCGGCGAGATCAGCACCATGAGCGTGAAGAACGAGTACCACCTCATCCCCGCGGTGGCCCTGGAGGCAGACCCCACCCGCCTGGAAGAGCTGGCCGAGCTGGAGGAGGTGGAGCGCATCTGGCTGGACGAGGTGGTCCACACCTGGCTGGATGTCTCGGTGCCCCTCATCGGCGCTCCCCAGGTCTGGTCCGAGCTGAACAACCGGGGCGAGGGCGTCACCATCGCCATCGTCGACACGGGCATCGACTCCAGCCACCCGGATTTCGAGGGCCGCATCGGCTTCACGTCGGACTTCTCGGGCAAGGGCTCGGTGGAGGACGGCCACGGCCACGGGACCCACGTGGCCTCCATCGCCGCGGGCAGCGGCGCGGCCAGCAACGGCAAGTACGTGGGCGTGGCCCCCGGCGCGACCATCATGGTGGCCAAGGTGCTGGCGGACAACGGCAGCGGCCGTATGAGCGATGTCATGGCTGGGGTGGAGTGGGCCGCCCAGAACGGCGCGGATGTCCTCAACCTCTCCCTGGGCTCCGACGGCAGCAGCGACGGCCAGGACGCCCTGAGCACCATCTGCAACACCGTGGTGGACATGGGCAAGGTGGTGGTGGTGGCCGCGGGCAACGCCGGGCCGGGTAGCCGCACCATCGGCAGCCCCGGGGCCGCGGAGAAGGTGATCACCGTGGGGGCCAGCACCGACGACGACCGCATCGCCAGCTTCAGCAGCCGGGGGCCCACCGCGGACGACCGGGTCAAGCCGGATGTGGTGGCGCCGGGCTCCGGGATCGTGGCGGCTCGGGCCAGCGGCACCAGCATGGGAACCCCCGTGGACGACCGCTACACCCGAGCCAACGGCACCAGCATGGCCACCCCCCACGTGGCCGGCCTCTGCGCCCTGGTCCTGAAGGGCAACCCGGGCCTGACCCCGCTCCAGGTCAAGGAACGGCTCATGGAGACCGCGGTGGACCTGGGCCTGGATCCCAACACCCAAGGGCAAGGCCGGGTGGACGCGGTGGCCGCGGTGAAAGGCGAACAACCATCCCCGGAGCCGGAACCCGAACCCGAACCGGAACCCACGCCCGAGCCCGGACCGGGACCGAGTCCAGGGCCGGGGCCCACCCCGCCAGGCTGCCTGGGCTCCGTCCTGAAGGCGCTGGGGCTCTTGCGATAGAGGAAACGGGTGATTGGGGGCACCTCTTCACCCTGTCATCGTGTCAATCCAGAGCGCGGCGTCCATTCTGTTCCCA
>CAYQEB010000191.1:0-2746 GCA_964416395.1 uncultured Caldilineaceae bacterium
GTGAACAGCTGGATCCTGGGCGCTATCCTGGCCACCCTCTTCCTGGGCGGCTGGCAGGGCCCTCTGGTGGACCAGATTCCCATCCTGGGGTTGGTCTATTTCATGGCCAAGGCCTACGGCGTCTACCTGGTCCAGCAGTGGATCCGGGGCACTTTCCCCCGGGTGCGCATCGACCAGCTCATGTACTTCGCCTGGAAGGTGCTGGTGCCGGGGATGGTGACCTTGCTCATGTACCAGGCCATCGTCCAGAAGCTGCCGGTGGCCCTGGGCATCCAGTACCTGCTCATCTTCCTGGGCAACATCGCCCTGATCGGCGGCGTGGGCGTGGTCCTGAAACGCTACCTCGAGCTGGAGAAGATCCGCACCAAGCGGGCCTTCCCGCCCCGGTCCCTGGTGGGCTCCATGCAGCCGGCCACTGGGGGGGCTGTCCAGGGCGCGGACTGACGGCGTCCGTCTGAGCCCTGGTCTCCAGCAGGGGCCTGTCCCGTCGTTTTCCCGGTTTTCGCTAGTTTTTCTCAGGTTTCAAACTTCTCATTTCAAACCTTGAATTCTCGCCAAGCAGGGTTGCCATGCCGACCGAAATCCCAATTCCAACCGTAACCCAAGCCATCTTCCTGGTCATGGCCCTCTTCACTGCGGCCTGCGGCCTCATGGTGGTGATCAGCCGGAATCTCTTCCACAGCGCGCTCTTCCTGGTGGGGGCCCTCTTCGGCGTGGCCGCCATCTTCGTGCTGCTGGAGGCGGAGTTCCTGGCGGTGGGGCAGGTGCTGGTCTACATCGGCGCCATCGCCACCTTGATCGTCTTCGCCATCATGTTGACCCGAGGCATGATGCGAGGGCGCACCTCTCCCATGAACCATGTGAGCGGCCGCGGGGCCCTGGGGGCCCTGGTCTTCTTTGTGGCCCTGCTGGGCTTCCTGAACAAGGTGCCCTGGCCGGACCAGGCCCAGGCCATCGCCGCGGACGAGACCATGATCGCCGGGCTGGGGGACAAGTTCGTCACCACCTACGTGGTGGCCTTCGAGGCGGTGGGCCTGCTGCTCATGGTGGCGCTGATCGGCGCGGTCATGCTGGCCCGGGACCGCTAGTGACGGGGCGGTGGCGGCTCTCCGGAGGCGTCGCCGGCAGAGGAAATCATCTTTTCAGCAAAGGGCATTTCTATGGTTCCGTTGAGCTGGTATCTCATCCTGGCCGCATTTCTCTTCACCTGTGGGCTCTTCGGCGCGCTGGCTCGGCGCAACGCCATCGCGGTGCTCATGGGCATCGAGCTCATGCTCAACGCGGCCAACATCAATCTGGTGGCCTTCTGGCGCTACAGCGACACGGTGACCGATCTGGCCGGGCAGGTTTTCGCCCTCTTCATCATCGCGGTGGCCGCGGCGGAGGCTGCGGTGGGCCTGGCCCTGATCATCGCCGTCTACCGCAAGCGCAAGACGGTCAACGTGGAGGAGCTGGATCTGCTGGCCGGCTGATCTGGTGGCTGGATCGTTCCTGACCTGAGGCCATGGCCAAACAACTGCTGCAAGGGTCCCTGGAAGAGCAGTGCGAGTTCCTCTACCAGCTGGCCCAGGAGAAGATGGCGGCGGGCAACTACACCGGAGCCGCCCACGCCTTGAAGGAGATCGTCAAATACGCGCCGGAGTACAAGGACGCACAGGCGCTGCTGGCGGAGGTGAAGAGGCGCAAAGCCGAGCAGCGCAACATGTTGCTGATCTCCCTGCTGGGCGCCGTCGTCTTCGTGGTGTTGGCCTCTGCCGCCGGTCTGCCCAACGATTTCTGGATGCTGGGGGCAGCTCTGATTGGCCTGACTGTGGGCTTTGGCGTGGCCAACTGGCTCTACAGCCCCCGTCGGCGGCCGGATCCAAAGCCGTGACAAGCATCACCCAGCGTCCGTCGATAGCCGCCCAGTCGGTCGCCCGCCTGGTCACTTATCTGCCAAACACACTTCTGCCAAACGCAACTGCCACACACAACGAGGTTGGTCCATGGATGGCATTTTCAACCTAGCTTGGCTTGTACCCATCCCGCCTTTTCTGGCCTTCGCCGCCATCATCCTCTACCTCAATCCCAACAAGAAGCTGAGCGCCCGCACAGCCATCGGCGCGGCGGCCATCAGCTGGGTGATCGGGTGGGGCATCGCCTTCGCCGCCTTCTTCACCTCCGAGTTCGGCAAACACCCGGTGGAAAAGGTGCTCTTCACCATCCCCACTGGCGGCACGGAGCTGGCCATCGGCTACGCGGTGGATCCAGCCAACGCGCTGATGCTCTTCATGGTGCCCTTCCTGCTGCTGATGATCTTCATCTATTCCAGCGGCTACATGACCTTCCCCGGCCACCTGGACCCCAAGGAGTACCCCGAGGCCTACAAGGAAGGCAAGGATCCCCGCTACAGCCGCTTCTTCGCCTACATCAGCCTCTTCGCCACGGGCATGCTGGGTCTGGTGGTGGCGGACAACCTGGTCTCCTTCTTCATTTTCTGGGAGATCATGGGCCTCTGTAGCTACCTGCTCATCGGCTTCTGGTTCGAGAAGGATTCGGCCAAGAAGGCCGCGTTCAAGGCCTTCATCACCACCCGCATCGGGGACACCATCATGCTCATCGGCATGATGCTCCTCTATGTGAAGAGCGAGCCCAGCAGCCTGCGCTTCGCGGACCTCTTCACCCAGGGCAATCTGGAGCACCTGGCCAATTCCCTGGTCACCCTGCCCAATGTGGGGACCATCCCCTGGATCAGCCTCATCGCCTT
>CAYQEB010000192.1:0-2699 GCA_964416395.1 uncultured Caldilineaceae bacterium
GGCTGGGGATCCAGCGGGGCGGCAGGGTGAAGATCTCCGGCGTGGGCTTGAAGGCCGTGTCGATCATCCAGAGCACCGGAACCAGCCAGAGCAGGGCCAGCACCAGCAGCCCCAGGCCCTGCAGCGCGGCCCGGACATCCCGCCAGCGCAGGCCAGCCCGGCTGCGGGCTCGGGAGCGGCTCCAGGATTGGGTGGTGGGGGCGACTTCGGTCATGGCTACCGTCCTCCCAGCTCGGATTCAAAACCCAGGAAGCGGAAACCCAGCAGGGTCACCACCAGGATGATGAGGAAGAGGACGAAGCCCAGGGCCGCGGCCCGTCCCATCTCCAAGTACTGCCAGCCGGCCCGGTAGAGGTAGAGGGCCAGCACCTCGGAGGCCCGGCCCGGCCCGCCGTCAGTCATCATCAGCACCTGTCCCAGCACCCGGAAGGAGGAGATGGCGGTGAGGACCAGGGCGAAGAGCAGGGCGGGCTTGAGCAGGGGGAGCAGGATGCGGAAGAAGCGCACCAGCGGATTGGCCCCGTCCAGCTCCGCCAGCTCGAAGATGGTGTCCGGGATGTCCTCGATGGCGGCCCGGAAGACCACCATGCGGTAGCCGGCCAGCCACCAGCCCGTGGCGATGGCGATGGCCGGGATGGCCCAGCGGGGGTCGTTCAGGAAGACCGGCGGCTCCAGGCCCAGCCTGCGCAGATAGTAGAGGATGAGGCCGAAATCCGGGTCGAAGAGCCACTTCCAGATGATGCTGATGATGGAGACGTTGAGCAGATAGGGCCAGAAGAAGGATGCCTCCACGAAGCCCGCGCCCCGGCGTTTGCCCATCCCCCGGATGAAGAGGGCGAAGAGGAGGCCGATGCCGATGATCAGGGGCATGGAGAGGAAGGCGAACCAGAAGGTGTTCTTGAGCGCGTTCCAGAAGCGGGCGTCGTGGAGCAGGTTCGTGTAGTTCTTCAGCCCGATGAACTCGGAGCCCAACAGGGGCTGCCACTTGAAGAGGCTGATGTAGAAGCCGTAGATCATGGGCCAGAGGAGGAAGAGGGCCCAGATCACCGCGTAGGGCAGGACGAAGAGCAGCCCTTCTGTGTGGCGGTTGCGCAGGAGCCGGGCGATGGGTTTGGGAAGGTGTGGACGCATGGTTGTCTGTCTCGGTGGGAATGGCCCGATCATCTGGGGTAGGGGCGACCGGGCCGGTCGCCCCTACGATGGGATGGACCGGTCGCCCCGACGGTGGGATGGACCGGTCGCCCCGACGGTGATGGGAATGGCCCGGTCGCCCCGACGACGATGGGGCGACCGGGTCGTCCTTACTGGCTCTGCAGGATCTGGTTGGCCTCCTCCTCGGCCAGGCGCAGCGCCTCCTCCGGGCTGATCTCGCCGTTGTAGGCCCGCTGGATCTGGACCTGGATGGCGCTCTCCAGCTGGGAGCCCTTGGGATGGTCGATGGGGTAGTGGATCCAGCCGTTGTTGGCCATGTCCGTGAACTTGGAGAGGGAGAGCTTCCAGGTGTCGGAGTTGCGCAGCTCCTCGCTCTCCAGGGCTGGCTTGTAGGCGGGAATGTGGCCGCCGTAGATGCCCCACAGGTCCGAGTGTTCGTTGATCCACTTGATGGCTTCGGCCGACTTGATCAGCACCTCGTCGGAGACTCCCTCAGGCTGCTTGGGGATGACCAGGTTGTGGCTGTTGGCCCAGGTCACCCGCTTGTCGTAGAACTGGGGCACGTAGGCGAAGCCCCAGTTGACCCCGCTCTCCTTGGCCGTCCAGTACATCCAGTTCCCCGCGAAGAGCATGCCCAGCTCCCCTGCCGTGAACTGCTTGAAGCCGTCAGTGCCCGGCTCGTTCCAGCCCCGCTCCTGCACCATGCTGACCAGGAACTTCAGGGCCTTCAGCCCCTTCTCGTTGTTGAAGGTGGCCTTGGTGTAGCCCTCGTCGAAGAGCTCCCCACCTTGCTGCCAGAAGAGGATGTACCAGGCCCGGCGCAGCTTCCGGGGCAGGGCGTCCTCTGCCGGATGGAAGGCCTTGAAGCCCGCGTCCCGGATGGCGTCCGCGGCGGCGACAAACTCCTCCATGGTCTGGGGCGGGCTCTCCGGATCCAGGCCGGCCGCCTCGAAGATGTCCTTGTTGTACCACATGCCCCACATGTGGGTGTCCAGGGGCACCAGGTAGCGGTGACCATCCCGCTCGCCAGCCTGCCACAGCTTCTCGATGTAGTTGTCTCCCTGGATGCCGGCCGCTTCCAGCAGGTTCCCCGCGGGGGAGGCCTCCAGCGGGGTCAGGGCCGGGTACATCTCCGAGAGCTTGTTGGTGTGGACGATGCCGATCTGGGGCGGGTTCCCAGCGATGACTGAGTTGGTCAACTGCGCGTAGTACTCGGACCACTGGCCCTGGGTCAAGGTGATCTGGGTGTCCTCGTGGCTCTCGTTGTAGAGCTGGACGATGCGTTCCATGGCCTGGGCATCGCCGCTGTGGAAAAGGGTGTTGAACCAGAGGGTGTACTTCTCCGCCTTGGGCTGGGGAGCGGCTTCCTGGGCTGGGGCCGCGGCGGGCGGTGGCGGTGGCGCAGCGCAGGCCACCAACACAAAGACCAGGAACAGGAAGAGGGAAATGTGGGCGACACGTTTCATGGCTTTTCCTCCTTGGAAATAACACTGGCTTGGAAATAACACTGGCTTAGAAATAGAACTAGTGAAGTGAACTGGAACTGG
>CAYQEB010000193.1:0-2636 GCA_964416395.1 uncultured Caldilineaceae bacterium
CCTATTGTATCACCCCTTCCAGCGTCCCGGAAGCCCCAGGGACGCATTCACCCGGGCCCGTCCGCCAGGCTTGACCGCCCCCGGTGACCGTGCCACAATGTCCGGGAAGCCACGTCCGAACCGTCCTTCAGGAGGCTATCCCGTTGAGCCCGCCGAACCAGCCCCCCAGCCCCGCACAGCTGAGCCGAGCCATCAAAGCGGAGGCCCAGCGCCTGGGCTTCGACCTGTGCCGGATCCGCCCGGTGGGCCCTGCTCCCCACGGGGCGTTCTTCCGCCTCTGGATCCAGGCTGGCCGGGCCGGGGAGATGGGCTACCTGGAGCGTCACCTGGAGAAGCGGCTCCACCCCGCCCGCTTGACCGAGCCGGGCAGCCCACCCTTGCGCTCCATCATCGTCCTGGGGGTGGACTACCACCAGTTCGACCTGCCCCCAGCCCTGCGGGAGGATCCCAGCCGGGGGATCATCGCCTCCTACGCCTGGGGCGACGACTACCACGAGATCATCCGCCCCCTGCTCCACCGCCTGGACGCCTTCATCCGCCAGCGCAGCGGCCGCACCAGCCTGGGCAAGGCTCTGGTGGACACGGGCCCGGTGCTGGAACGGGACTGGGCCCAGGAGGCGGGCCTGGGCTTCATCGGCAAGAACTGTTGCACCATCCGTCCGGGCTGGGGCAGCTGGCTCTTCCTGGCCACCCTCACTGTGCCCGAGGAGCTGGCCCCGGATCCCGGGCTCGATCCGGTGGACGCGCCCGAGCTGGCGCCGGAAGCGGTGCTGGCCGGGCTGCCCGGGGATGCCCAGTACGGGAGCTGGCGCTTCCCGGAGGATGACGGGGCTGGAGGGCCGGCCACCGGATCGGATCCCCGGCTGGGGAGCTGCGGCCGCTGCACCCGCTGCCTGGCCGCCTGCCCCACGGAGGCCTTCACCGGCCCCTTCTCCCTGGACCCCCTGCGCTGCATCTCCTACTGGACCATCGAGGCCCGCAGCCCCATTCCCCGGCCGCTGCGCCCTCTCTTCGGCAACCGCATCTTCGGCTGCGACATCTGCCAGGAGGTCTGCCCGTGGAACCAGCAGCGCAGCCGGCGCCGGCCCCGATCCACGCCCCGGCTGGCCGGGCTGGCGGCCCATACGGAGCGGGTGGCCCCCCCTCTGCTGGAGGGCTTCCGGCCGGAGACGCCCTACTGGCTGGACGAGGCGGCCTTCCGGGAGCGATTTCGTCGCTCCCCTGTGAAGCGGGCCAAGCGCTGGGGCATGCTGCGCAACGTCTGCGTGGCCCTGGGCAACTGGGCCGAGCCGGAGACCATCCCCGCCCTGGTCCAGGCCCTGGGGGATCCCCATCCCCTGCCCCGGGGACACGCGGCCTGGGCCCTGGGTCAGGTCCTGGCCCGGCGTCCTGTCCCGGAGGCCCAGCAGGCCCTCGCCGCGAGGCTGGCCCGAGAGGAGGACGGCTGGGTGCAGGAGGAGATCCGCCTGGCTCTGGCCGGGGATGGAGGGCGCGGGGCGGGGCCGGGGTTCACAGGTAGGGGCAGAGAACAAGGGGGAGGCCAGGCGAGAGAAGCAGGGACAGACCCGAGTACGCGCGGATAGGCCCAAACTGGCGCCATCCACGTGCAGCTCTGCCTGAGCTCATCTGGGCCCACCTGTGGCTCTTGAAGGCGCCGGGAAGTCGATGGGCGAAACTTTCCGGTCCCTTCCTGCGTAATGGGGTGTGGATTGCAGGGCCCTGGGGCCTGTGCTACAATCCAGGCAGCAAAGATTGCCTCGACACTTCGCTTTGCCACGCAAAGGAGACCAAGGATGGATATCGGAAAGGCATTGACGTTCTACACCGAGGACGAGCGCTGGGTGGAGAAGCTCGCCATCGGGACCGGGGTTCTGCTCATCAGCACCATCCTGTCCGTGATCCTGGTGGGTGTGCTGGGCTACTTCATCGTCCTGGGCTACTGCATCCGGCTGATGAACAACGTGAAGAACGACGTGACGCCCGTGCTGCCCGAGTGGGACCAGTGGGGGGATGACCTGGTGCGGGGCGTGAAGCTCTTCATGGTCAAGTTCGTCTGGTTCCTGCCCCTGGTGCTGGTCATGGCGCCTATCATCATCGGCTGGGCCATGGCGGACAGCGGCCAGAGTGGGAAATTCATCGGCACGGTCCTCGTCCTGTGCGGGAGCTGCCTGGCCTTCCTCTACGGCATCTTCCTCTTCCTGGTCCAGCCTGGCTTCACCGTGGCCTTCGCGGAGCGGGAGGAGATCGGCGACGGCCTGCAGTTCACCAAGGTCTGGAGCTGGACCATGGAGCGGCTGGGCCAGGTGGCCCTGGTCATGATCGTCATCCTGGTGGCCAGCTTCATCGTCCAGACGGTGGCCCTCATCGCCGGTGTCATCCTCTGCCTGGTGGGCCTGGTGGTGACCCTGCCCCTGGGACAGCTGATCATCTACCTCTTCACCTATCATCTCTACGGTCAACTGGCCCGGGAAGGCGGCAGCAGCGCCCCGGCCATCACGGACGTGGAGCTGGTCTCTGGCTCCGACGATGACGACTGGGAGCCGCCGGCCTCCATCATCGAGGAGTAGGCGGCAGGAGATCGTTCCGGCTCAACAAAAAAGACCACAGGTTTCCCGACAAGGGGCCTGTGGTCTTTT
>CAYQEB010000194.1:0-2622 GCA_964416395.1 uncultured Caldilineaceae bacterium
GCTAGAGGAGGATTGCAGCATCCGGGAAGCAGGGCGCTTCCCGGATGCTCGACGAACGCAGGCCGACCTATCACCTGAACGGATGATCTCGGCACTTTTCCCGCAGGCGCCAGCGCTCTCCCTCCGACCGCTCCACAATGCCCAGTTTGCCTAGGCGATGCAAGGACCGTTCCACTGTCTGGGCGCTCAGGGCCGGCAGGCCGGCCTGCCGAGCCGCCTTGTTGGCCTCGTCCTGGATGCGGTGCAGGGGCGCTTCGCTATGTGTGCGGCCACAGGCGTGCCACACACCCCACAGGACCGCGGCGTCCTCCCCGGTGATCTCCTCTGTGGCCAGCTTGTAGAGGCTGAGCACCAACCAGAGCAGCCCAAATCCCAGGAGCACCCCTTTGGGCTGGTTCATGGCGTCCCCCACGGCGAGGCCAGCGCTGACCAGAAATTCCAGCAGATCTCCTGGGTGAAGCCAGACGTTGCGCAGGCTCACCAGGGTGGCCTTGCCGGGTGTGGTGAAGACGTGACGGGTGGCTTCCCCCTTGCCGAGTGTCACTTCCGGCTGGATTCCCCGCAGAGTTGCCTCTACGTAGTCGTCCAGGTTCCGTGGGGATAGGCCCAGACGGGCCGCCTCCTGGGTCAACGCATCCCGCAGCTCTTCCCGCAGATCCGCCAGCAGCGCCAGCTCCAGGTAAACCCGCTCCTGCACGGCGGGGTGGGCGGCCAGCCAGTCTACCAGGTCGAGGCCTGGACGGCGGCGGGCCCGGTCGTCCGGCGCGGCCTGAATTTGTTCCACCAGGGCGGAGAGTTCTTCCTGTTCCTGGGGTGTGAGCAGCTTTTGGAAGGCAGGCCCCAGGTGGGTGACAGTCCTGGCCAGACGCTCTGGGGTGATCTTTGCTTCGTGCATTTTGGGGCTCCTTTGTTGTAAGCACTGAGAGCCACTGCGAGCCAGGTAAGCGCTGAAGCGCTCACTACAAGCCCCTACAAAACCACTACGAGCCGTAAAACACAAACCCTGCCCAGTAGTAGGGGTTCCCGTAGGCCGGTTCGTCCAGCTTTTCCGGCCAGGTAAGCGTTGAAGCGCTCACTACAAGCCCCTACAAAGCCGCTACGAGCCGTAAAACACAAACCCTGCCCAGTAGTAGGGGTTCTCGTAGACCGGTTCGTCCAGCTTTTCCGGGGGAACCTCCATCCGCAAGCTGGAGTAGCGATCGAAAGCCTCCTCTGGGGGTATGCGGGTGGCCATCTCCTGGTACATCCGCCCCAATTCCCTGTACGTGACCGTGCGCAGCCAGGTCGCGGCGCGCTGCAGAGCCGCAGCCGGGGCCATGCCATCGCCCAGGATGTGGGCGTAGAAGCGATCCATGAGCAGACGGGTGGAGTGATCCGCCACGGGCCAGAGCGCGCCCACCACGCCGGGGATGCCCAGGCCCAGGAAGGCAGCGGGCAGGCCGATGGCCTCGTCGGGCATCTCCCGGAAGTCGGTGATGGCCGTCTGGCAGGCGGAGAGCACGGCCAGGCGCACCTGGTCCAGGCCCGCGCGCTCCAGGGACTGGAGCTCCCGCAGGGTGAGCATGCCGTCGGCCAGGACCAGCCCGGATTCCAGGGGATCCTCGGGCTGGAAATAGCCGTGGCAGGCGAAGTGGAGCAGGGTGGCCTGGGGCAGGGCGGCCCGCAAGCCGGCCCGGGTGGCTTCCTCCCCGTACAAGGGTGCGGCTCGATCCGGTAGGCGTTCGCAGATGTCGGCCAGCTCGCCCCGGGCGTGGGGCAGACTCTGGGGCCAAGCCAGAGCCAGGGCGAGAAGCTGGGCCGCTGCTTCCCCAGGCGTCTCGCTGTGCTGGAGCAGGGCCAGCACGGCCTGCATCAGTTCCCGCCCCTGGTGACGCAGCCTCTCCAGAGGTCTGGCCAGCAGATCAGCCAGGACCTTGCGAGCCGCCTGGGCCGAGGACGCGTCCTTCCCCTCTGGTGGGGGTAGGTCGTCCAGGGCCTGCAGCAATGCATCCCGTAGGCGGGCCAGGGCCTCTTCCGGAGGCAAGGGGTTGCCCACGCCGGTCAGGAAAGGCGGCTCGGTGCGGCGAGCGGCTTCCTCCTGGGCCCGGAGCAGGGCTGTAGCCGAGGGCGCGTAGCTGACGGCCCAGTTTTCCGGCGCGGCCGCGTGCAAGGGCAGCAGGGAGAGACGGCCAGTGGGGATGAGGGTGGCGGAAACCGGGGACGGGGGAGCAGGGGCCAGAGCCTGAGCCAGAGGAGCCATGATGGTGGCTCGCAGATCGTCCAGGAGGGCCGGCAGGTGCATCCGAAGCCACGAAGGATCCACCAATTGGCCCACCAGGTAGCCGCCGGTGACGTTGTTGTCTGCATCGCGCTCCAAGAGCCACCCGATGACCTTCTCCTCGCTCAGTTGGTCCAGCCAGACCGGGACAACCCTGGCCTCTCCATTTTCCGGACGGACCACCAGGGCCAGCCCGCCGGCCGGGGTGGCCAAGAGGTAGACCAGGAGAGAGCCGGGGGCCACGGTCCCGGCCACGCGGGCGAAGGAGGGCCGGGCCAGGAAATCCTCATAGCCGGGGATCTGCTGGATTTGGGCGATGAGCTGGTCCCGCTCGTCCTTGTTGGCCCGCAGCTCTCTGCGCAGGG
>CAYQEB010000195.1:0-2564 GCA_964416395.1 uncultured Caldilineaceae bacterium
TATTTTCTGCACAAATTGCTTGTGGATTCATTCTAACATGGTTTCAAACACAGAAAGATTACAATTGCTTACAATCCGGTCCTTTCGCGGCAGGTGTCCAGGACATAAAAAAGGTGATTCGATAAGCTCATAGACCGTTTATCACCGTTTTGGATAGAAATTCTCCCTGAAAAACCCTTGAACACAGGACAAACACCTTAAAGTTGCGACCGTCAGCAAGGACATCCAACCTCGCCCCCGTCAAATAAATTTTGCTTGTTTTTGCGCCCAATGCTGGAAGTCAGGTAGATTGCGCAAAGTTCCATTCCGCGCTATATTTATGCTATATTTGTGCTGGAACTGTGTCATGCCCACAGCCCAAATGTACACCCTACCGCTCGAGTTTACTCCGCTCAACGCGAAGCGCACTGGCCCCTTCTTCGCCGCTCAATGCCGTCCCACCCCGCCAGAGGTTATCGACCACGCCGAGGACAGGCCGGAAATTTTAATCTGTTTTTAATACAAAACCATGGTCCAGCTCAAATTTATAAGGTATGATGGGGTTTGGGTCTGCGACACGGCCTGACAACGCTGGGTCAAGCCATGGAAAACCACCCCGCTCACCCAACCGATCGACAACCCTCGATCCCCAAAGTAATTTCCCAAAAACCGTTTCCCACAGACACAGACGCGCAGGTGTCTCGCCCCACCGGCGAGCTCGCAAACTTCATTTCGCAGCAAGCCTCGGTTCCTAGCAGACGCGAAATTCACAGCACTTTCACAGCGCGAAATCCATACCGAGGGTTTCGATTTACAGCGCTGGACTCCCGGTGTGGCACTCACAGCGCTGCACTCACAAAGCATTCATAAAAACGCACTGTCTAACGCACTGTACTAACGCACTGTCCAAGGACATTCCTGATGACCGGTTCGAAAACACTCTATCTGATCTTAGGCGTGATCTTCATCGCCATCGTGGCCGCCGGCGCTGTGCTCTTCGGCTCCGGCTATTTCAATTCCAGCCCGGGATCCACGGACCAGCCCGCCGCGGAGGAAGGCGTGACCACCCTGCCCGGACAGGCCCCAGCTGGGGACGCCGTCGAAGGTGACCAGGCGGGCCAGGTGACCCGAACACCCTCCACCGCCTCCAAGATCCTGCAGCGAGGTGTGCTGCGGGTGGGCGTCAAGTACGACTTCAAGCCCTTCGGCTTCCTGGACGAGAGCGGCCAGGTGGTGGGCTTCGACGTGGACATCGCCCGGGAGCTGGCCAAGCGCTGGCTGGGGGACGAGAACGCGCTGGAGCTGATCAAGGTCACCTCCGCGGACCGCATCCCCAAGCTGGTGGCCGGGGAAGTGGATCTGGTGGCCGCCTCCATGACCCACAAACGGGAGCGGGACGAGCTCATCGACTTCAGCCAGACCTACTTCCTGGACGGCCAGAGCCTGCTGGTGCGGGCCGATTCGGGCATCAACGGCATCCAGGACCTGGACGGGCGCAAGGTGGCCGCCATCCAGGGCTCCACCTCCATCGACCAGATCCGCGCCGCCGCGGAGCAGAAGGGTGTCAACCTGGAGGTGGCGCCCTTCCAGGAGTATCCGCCGGCTGTGGAGGCCCTGCTGGTGGGGGAGGTGGATGCCCTGACCAGCGACAGCGTGGCCCTGAACCAGTTCGCCCAGGACAACCCAGGCCTGGTTGTGGTCGGGGGCCGCTTCACCCAGGAGCCCTACGGCATCGGCGTCCCGGAAGGGGACTCCTACTTCCGGGAGATGGTGAACTTCACCCTGCAGGAGATGAAGCAGGACGGCGCCTACGACCAGATCTACCGCAAGTGGTTCCCCGGGGATGAGCCCTTCGACGTGGAGATCGATCCCGGCGAGTGGCCCTACACCTTCCCCACCCTGCCCACAGAGATCGTGCGCCCGGCCGCGCCCCGCATCCAGGAGATCCTGAACCGACAGCGGCTGATCGTGGGCGTGGCCGCGAACCAGGCTCCCTTCGCCTCCACTGGGGAAAACGGGGAGCTGGCCGGCTTCGACGTGGACATCGCCCGGGAGCTGGCCCGGCGCTGGCTCGGAGACGCCAACGCCATCCAGCTGGTGCCAGCCACGCCGGAGGAGCACATCCCTGGCCTGGTGGGCGGCCAGCTGGACCTGATCGCCGCGGCCATGGTCAAACGCCGGGACTGGGCGGACATCATCGACTTCAGCCAGACCTACGTGGGCCCTCCGGCAGTCTCGGATCCCTACGGCATCGGCCTGCCCCAGAACGACTCCAAGTTCCGGGAGCTGGTCAACTTCACCCTGCAGGAGATGAAGCAGGACGGCGCCTACGACCAGATCTATCGCCGCTGGTTCGGCCCAGATCAGCAGCCCTTCGCCGTGACCATCCTGCCCGGCGACGCCAGCTACCTGCTGGTCCCCTACGCCCTGACCACCGGTGACAAGAGCAGCAGCCCCCGGATCGGCAACGCCACCGAGTCGGTCATCGCCCGGATCCGGCAGCGCAACAACACCCTCGTGGTGGGGGTCAAGTTCGACTTCAAGCCCTTCGGCTTCCTGGACGAAAACGGCCAGGTGGTGGGCTT
>CAYQEB010000196.1:0-2563 GCA_964416395.1 uncultured Caldilineaceae bacterium
GCGCTGGAGAAGCCCTACGTGCCCCCCCGCAACGGATTGGAGGAGCGCCTGGTGACGCTGTGGCAGGAGGTCCTGGGCGTGGAGCGCATCGGCGTCCACGACAATTTCTTCCAGCTGGGCGGCAACTCCATCCAGGCGGCGGTGGTCATGAACCGTCTGCAACAGGAGCTGGAGATCGAAGCCCAGGTCAAGTCCCTCTTCCTGGCGCCCACAGTAGCGGAGCTGGCCGCCTACGTGTACGAGTACTATCCGGAAGCCGCGGCCCGTTTCGGGGACGAGGAGCCAGCAGCCCAGCCCTCTTCCCAACTACAGCAGGAGCTGGACGGGCCTCCCCTGAGCCCAGCCCAGATCCTGGAGATGCGACGGATCATCGCGACCGCTCCCCCAGCCGAGCGCCAGGAGATCATCCCGCCGGAGAAAAACCCGCCGGCCATCTTCATCCTCTCCCCGCCCCGGTCCGGCTCCACCCTACTCCGCATCATGCTGGCCGGTCACCCGCGCCTCTTCGCACCGCCAGAGCTGGACCTGCTCTCCTTCAACACCCTGGCCGAACGCCGGGCCACCCTCACCGGGGAGCGCAGTTTCTGGCTGGAGGGGGTGTACCGGGCCCTCATGGAGATCGAAGGGTGCGACGCGGCCCAGGCCGAGGCCATCATGGCCAGCTACGAGGAACAGGGGCTCACCGTCAAGCAGTTCTACCGCCTCCTCCAGGAGAAGCTGGGGGAGAGGATCCTGGTGGACAAGACCCCTATCTACCCCCTCAACCCCCGGATCCTGGCGCGCATGGAGTCCGATTTCCAGGACGCCCGCTACATCCACCTGGTCCGCCATCCCTACGCCACCATCTACTCCTTCATCGAGGCCAAGCTGGACCAGATCTTCTTCCGAGAAGCCCACGCCTTCACCCGGCGGGAGCTGGCCGAGCTCTTCTGGCTCCTGAGCCATCGGAACATCCAGGCCTTCCTGGGCCACGTGCCGGAGGAGCGGCAGCACCGCATCCGTTACGAGGATCTGGTCACCCGCCCGGAGCCGGTCATGCAGGAGCTCTGCCGCTTCCTGGAGATCGACTTCCACCCGGCCCTCCTGGACCCCTACGACGGCCCCCGCATGAGCGACGGCGTGCGTCCTCAGGCCCAGATGGTTGGGGATTTCAAGTTCTACCTGCGCCGGCGGATCGATCCCTCTTCGGCCACCCGCTGGCGGAAACACCACCAGGTGGACTTCCTCTGCCCGGCCAGCCAGGAGACGGCCCATTCCCTGGGCTACACCCTGGCGGCGGACGAGACCGAGTCCGCTTTGAAGCTGGGGCCAGCCCCCAAGGACGAGCCCCGGCCCCTCTCCTACGCCCAGCAGCGGCTCTGGTTCCTGGACCAGTTCGAGCCGGAGAGTCCCTTCTACAACATCCCTGCCGCGGTGCGCCTTTCGGGCCAACTGGACCGGGCGGCCCTGGAGAAGGCCCTGAACGAGATCGTCCGCCGCCACGAGATCCTGCGCACCACCTTCCAGACCGTGGACGGCAAGCCGCTCCTGGTTGTCCTCCCAGAGCTGGAGCTGAGCATCCCGGTGACGGACCTGTCCTCCCTCTCCGGAGAAGAACAGGAGGCGGAGGTGCAGCGCCGGGCCAAGGCCGAGGCCCAGAAGCCCTTCGATCTGGCCCAGGGTCCCCTGCTGCGGGCCCGTCTCCTGCGCCTGGGCCCAGAGGAGCACGTGTTCCTCCTGACCATGCACCACATCGTCTCCGACGGCTGGTCGGTGAGCGTCCTCATCCGGGAGATGAGCGCCCTCTACACGGCCTTCTCCCAGGGAAAGATCCCCTCCCTGCCCGAGCTGCCCATCCAGTACAGCGACTACGCCTACTGGCAGCGGCGCTGGCTGAAGGACGAGCGCCTGGAGGAGCAGCTGGCCTACTGGCAGGAACGATTGGCCGACGCGCCGCCCCTCCTGGAGCTGCCCACGGACCGTCCCCGGCCGCCGGTGCAGAGCTACGCGGGGGCCCTCTACTCCTTCCAGCTTTCGCCGGAGCTGAGTCGACGGATCAAGGAGCTGAGCCACGGGGAAGGGGCCACCCTCTTCATGACCCTCCTGGCCGCCTTCCAGGTGCTCCTCCACCGCTACACCGGGCAAGAGGACATCCTGGTGGGCACGCCGGTGGCTGGGCGCAACCGAACCGCGCTGGAGAACCTCATCGGCTTCTTCGTCAACACCCTGGTCTTGCGGGAGGACTTGAGCGGCAACCCATCCTTCCGGGAGCTGCTGAAACAGGTCCAGAAGACCGCTGTGGAGGCCTTCGGCAACCAGGATGTGCCCTTCGAGATGCTGGTGGACGCCCTCCAGCCCGAGCGAGACATGAGCCACACCCCCCTCTTCCAGGTCATGTTCGCCCTGCAGGACGCCTTGACTGAGAGTGTCCAGCTGCCTGGGCTGACCCTGACCCCCATGCCGATGGACATGGGCACAGCTAAGTTCGACATCACCCTCTTCATGGCCGAGAGCCAGGAGGGGTTGAAAGGGGCCTTCGAGTACAACACGGACCTCTTCGACCGAGAGACCATCCAGCGCATGG
>CAYQEB010000197.1:0-2437 GCA_964416395.1 uncultured Caldilineaceae bacterium
GGCACCCTGGCCAAATACGCCGCGGAAGGGGCCGACGTCCATGTGATCATCGCCACGGACGGCGCGGCCGGATCCGTGGAGGAGAGCCATCCCATGCCCGACGGCCGCAGCTTGGCCCAGGTCCGGGGCGACGAACTGGCCAACGCGGCGGTGATCCTGGGCTTGACCAGCGTCTGGAACCTGCCCTACCGGGACAGCGGCATGCGGGGCTCGCCGGACAACCAGCACCCCCAGGCCCTGCTCCAGCAGCCCATCCAGGAGCTGGTGGCCGAGCTGGTGGGCTTCATCCGGCGTCTGCGCCCCCAGGTGATCCTCACCCATGGTCCTTTCGGCGGCTACGGCCACCCGGACCACATCCGGGTCTGCGAGGCGGTGACTGCGGCCTTCTACATGGCCGGGGTCCGAGACCCAGCCCTGGGGCGCAACGGCTCTGGCCTGGCGCCCTACGCTCCCCAGAAGCTCTACTACACCGCCTTCGACAAGGGCTTCCTGCGCTGGATCGTGCGTCTCATGCCCCTCTTTGGCCGGGATCCCTCTCGTTTCGGCCTGAACCAGGACATCGACCTGCGGGAGATCGTGAGCTGGCACACCCCCATCCACGCCCGCATCGACACCCGGGCCTACATTCCCCGCAAGGAGGCGGCCAGCCGGGCCCACGCCAGCCAGTACAGCGGCGATCCCTCCTTCCTGCGAGCCCTGCCAAATTTCCTGCGTCTGCGCATCCTGGGCGTGGACAGCTTCCTCCGAGCCTACCCCGCTCCGACCGGCTCTGTGGAGCGGGACCTCTTCGCCGGCGTGCGCTTGGCGTAATTCCTCCGCTCCCTTCTCCGCAACTTTTTCTGCCGCCCTGCGTACTGTACCAGTGGGAAATCAGTGGAAAAACGATCCGAGGAAGCGATCCGAGGAAACGATCCGAGAAGGCACCCTGAAACGTGCTCGAAAGCGAGAAAACGCGCACGCACTCACAGCAAAGGAGGCGCAGGATGAGCGTGAGCAAGAGTGGGCTGTGGCGCTGGATCGGCCTGGCCCTGGCCCTGACGGTGGCGGTCACCCTGGTGGGGACAGCCCTGGCCGCGGAGTTCGTTGGGGAGGACAAGGTGTACCGTCTGCCTGCAGGGGAGGTGGTGACGGACGACCTGTACGTGGGCGCGGAGCAGATCTACATCGACGGCACAGTGGAAGGGGACCTGGTGGCCGCAGGCGGCTACATCGAGATCAACGGCACGGTCACCGGTGACGTCCTGGCCGCGGGGGCGGGTGTCAAGATCCAGGGCGAAGTGGGGGACGACGTGCGGGTGGCCGCCGCGGGGATCGATGTGACGGGCAAGGTGGGGGACGACCTCTTCGCGGCCGGCGGGGGCAACCCGGGCGGCTTCGACTGGCCCATCCAGATCGAAAACATCTCGGTGCAGCAGGGCGTGCGGGTCCACGAAGGGGCTCAGGTGGGCGGCGACGCGGCGATCGTGGGTGGCGCTGGCCTCATCGCCGGGGAGATCGGCGGCAACCTCTACAGCGCCATGGGCCGGCTGACCTTGCGAGCCCAGGTGGGCGGCGATGCGGAGGTCAACGCTGGCCAGCTCCAGATCGACGAGGCCAGCCGCATCCAGGGCACCCTGAAGTACTCCACCGCGGAGGAGCTGAGCCTGCCAGGGAACATCGCTCGGCGCATCCAGTTCGAGAAGGCGGTGAAGGAGGTGAAGCGGGTCAGCCCGGTGGTCACCTTCCTCTGGTGGGTCCTGCGCACGGTGCTCATGATCTTGGGCTTCGCGGCCCTGGGCTGGTTGCTCCTGCGCTTCACCCCGGGCTTCCTCACCCGGCCTGCTGGAGCCATCCAGGCCAACCCGGTGGAGACGGGCCTCTACGGCCTGCTGGTGGCGGTCCTCCTCCTCTTCATCCCAGTGGGGACGGGCATCCTGGTGGCTGCGGTCTGGCTCTTCTGGGGGGTCTTCCCGGCCATCCTGGTGGGGATGACCATCCTGGCAGTGCTGGGGACAGTCTGGCTCTTCAGTCCGTTGATCACCGGTCTGTGGCTGGGCCAGCTCATCGGGGAGCGGATGGGCATGGCCGCCCGACCGGTGGCCGCCCTGGTCATGGGCGCTCTGCTCTTGGTGATCCTGGGGCGGCTCCCCTGCCTGGGTTGGCTCATCTCCTTCCTCAGCTTCATCCTGGCCCTGGGTGGGCTGGTCCAAGCCCGCCGGGCCGCAGGCGGAGAAAGCAGCCCATCCCTTCCCGCCCCGGAGGCGGCTTCCCCTGTCGTGCCGTAGCTGCCGGTGCGGCGAACGAACTGAGCCTATCCGCGAGGAACGGCCCTGGGATAACCTGGGGCCGTTCTGCGCGACTGCTCCACCCGGATTGTGCTCAGAGATGGGCTGTTGACGGGCCGGAAAATCGTCTTGCAAGCGTCAGGGGTCGATCCAGAGGAGGCTCAGCTGCTGCG
>CAYQEB010000198.1:0-2365 GCA_964416395.1 uncultured Caldilineaceae bacterium
GGCTGGAGGAAATCCGGACCCAATATCGGCGCATGGTCCGGATCTATCACCCGGATCGCTTCCGCAACCCCGCGGACAAGGAGTATGCGGAACACAAGATCAAGGAGATCAACGAGGCCTTCCAGGTTCTCTCGGACCCGGAAAAAAGGCGGAGCTACGATCGACGCCGGAACCTAACAGACTCGGCTGGGAGCGGCAGGGGCCGTCCCACCGCCCAACCCGTGGCCAATCCCCAGACCCTGGACTTCGGCGCCCTCCCCCCGGACACCCAAAAGGTCCTCTCCTTCCAGGTGGACAACCAGGGCGGGCCGGTGACCAGCTTCAGCTTCGCCTACAGCGAGCACAACTCCTGGTTCCAGGTGGTGCAGGCGGATCACCAGCGCAACGGCGCCCCCTTCCCCATGGAGATCCAGGTGCGGGTGGACACCTCCTCCCTGAAGCCAGGCACGGATCACCTGGGCTGGCTGGACGTCTACCTGGATGAGGTCTCCACCCGGGTCTTCATCAAGCTGCGGGTGAAAGAAGAGGGCGAAGGGGCCGCCCGACCGGCCCTTCCATCCTCCAAGGTGATGGTCCCCTTGCTGGCCCTGGCCGGGCTCCTGGCGCTGATCTGGGCCGGATTCACCGCCTGGCCGGCCATCTCCACCTCCTTGACCAAAGCCGAGAGCGCGCCAGCCGTGGGTGGCCCCCAGCCTTCCTTGGTCATCCCCACCTACCCGGATCGCCTGCTCTTCACCGTGTACGAGAACGGCCAGCCCACCCTGGCCGTGGCCCGGCCCGACGGCAGCGAACAGACCATCCTGCCCCTGCCCGGCCACTCTCCAGTGTGGGCGCCCAACGGCCAGCGCCTGGCCTTCCTGGCGGAGACGAACAACGGCACCCAGCTCTACCTGGCAGAGGTGAACACCGGCGCGCCGGTCCAGCTCACGGACACCCCCGGGGGGAAATCCGAGCTGGCCTGGGCCCCGGACAGCCAGCGCATCGCCTTCCTGGCCCGGGACGACCAGGGGCAGACGCTCCAGGTTCTGGACATCCCCAACAGCGTTCTGCGCATCCTCACCGCGCCGGACCAGGGGGAGGTCCGGCACTTCTCCTGGGCGCCGGACGGGGAATCCCTGGCCTTCGACCTGCACAAGGAGGGCGCGTTCCACCTGTTCCGCATCCAGGCCAACGGCGACGAGTTCCAGGAGCTGGTCGATCTGCCCGCCCGGGAGCCCCACTGGTCCCCCCAGGGCGACCGGCTGCTCTTCGTCTCGGACCGGGGCATCTACACCGTGGACGCCCAGGGCCGGGACCTGCGCCGGGTGACGGTGCTCCCTAACCCCCAGCAGGCCCGCTGGGCCCCCAGCGGCCAGTGGATCGCCTTCGTCAGCGACTTCGAAAGCCAGGACGGGACCCCGGACCTCTGGGTGGCGGATCTCTTGGGCCGGCAGGTGGTCCCCATCAGCCAGCGCCACTGCATCCGCTACACCTGGTCGCCCCAGAGCGACCGCATCGCCTGCATCGACGGCAACCTCCAGACCCAACCGCCCACCCTCTACCTGTGGGCCATCGGCCTGGACGGCAGCGAGTCCCTCGTCGCGGAGGTGAACGAGCCCAGCATCTCCTGGGTCCCGTAAACAAACGGCCCAGCCCAACCTTTCCACCCCCTACTTTCTGCAAGGAATAGCTCCATGAACAGCCGCACCTCGTCCTGGAAAACCGCGTTTTTCCTCCTGCTGCTCGCCTGCACCCTGGCTGTGGCTGGCGTTCTCGCCCCCAGCCGTGGAGAGGCGGCCGGCCCAAGCCAGGGCGAATCTCCCCCCTCCCAACCCGAGACCGCCTCCGTCATCCAGCGCATCCGGGAGCGGGGGAATGTCCTCATCGCCGGGGTGAAGTACGATTTCAAGCCCTTCGGCTTTGTGGACGACGCGGGGGAGGTGACCGGCTTCGACGTGGATCTCATCCGGGCCATGGCCGACATCTGGGGCGTGGAGGTCCAGTTCGTCCCCGTCACCTCGTCCGACCGCATCCGCAAGCTGGCCGCGGGGGAGGTAGACCTGGTGGCCGCCTCCATGACCCATAAGAAGGAGCGGGACGAGACCATCGACTTCAGCCAGACCTACTTCCTGGACGGCCAGAGCCTGCTGGTCCGGGAGGACTCGGGCATCCAGGGCATCCTGGACCTGGACGGGAAGACGGTGGCGGCCATCCAGGGCTCCACCTCCATCGACCAGATCCAGGCCTACGCGGAGGAGAACGGGGTGGCCATCGACATTCTGCCCTTCCAGGAGTACCCCCCGGCCCTGGCCGCGCTGAAGGCCGGCCAGATCGACGCCCTGACCACGGACAGCGTCTTCCTCCTCCAGGCCGCCCAGGAGAACCC
>CAYQEB010000199.1:0-2340 GCA_964416395.1 uncultured Caldilineaceae bacterium
GACGGACAGCCGGGCCGCTTTGGCCCTGCTCAGCGCGGGGCTCCACGCCTTCCCCAGCCGGGCCCTGACCGTCATCGGCGTCACCGGCACTGACGGCAAGACCACCACCAGCACCATCCTGGAGTCCATCCTGGCTGCGGCCACCCGCGAAGAAGCCGGGCTACCCGGCGCGGTGGGGGTGATCACCACCCTGGGCGCCCGGGTCCGTGGCCAGGAGCAGGAAACAGGCCTCCACGTGACCACTCCCGACGCGCCCCAGGTCCAGGCCTTCCTGGCTCAGATGCGGGACGCGGGTTGCCGGTACGCGGTGGTGGAGGCCACCAGCCATGGGCTCCACCAGCAGCGGGTGGCCCAGGTGGACTTTGACCTGGCCGTAGTGACCAACATCACCCACGAGCACCTGGACTACCACGGGGACCAGGCAGCCTACGTCGCGGCCAAGGCCCTCCTCTTCCGAGCCCTCTACCGCACGCCCCTCAAACCCGGCGCGCCCCGCCGCTGGGCCATCCTCAACGCGGACGATCCCACCAGCTACCCGGCCCTGAGCCAGGTCCTGGCGGAGGAGGCCAGGGCCCATCCCGAGCGAGCGGCCCGCGTCGGCCTGCGCAGCTACGGCCTGGCCAACCCCGGGGACGTCACGGCCCGGCGGGTGGACTACGCCCCGGACCGGACCCGTTTCCGCCTGGCCTGGTGGGGCGGGGAGTTCCCGGTGGAAACTCGGCTCATCGGTGCGTTCAACGTGCAGAACATCCTGGCCGCGGCCACGGCAGCCCTGGCCTTGGGCATCGATCCGGTTCACGTCCAGGCTGGGGTGGCGGAGCTGCCCGGCGTCCTGGGGCGCATGGAGCGGATCGACCAGGGCCAACCCTTCCTGGCCGTGGTGGACTTCGCCCACTCCCCCGCCAGCCTGGAGCGGGCTTTGGAGACCTTGCGCCCCATGGTGGGGCCGGGCGGGCGTCTCATCGCAGTCTTCGGCAGCGCCGGCCTGCGGGATCGGGCCAAGCGCCGCCTCATGGGCCGGGTGAGCGGGCGCCTGGCCGATTTCACCGTCATCACCGCGGAGGATCCCCGCACCGAGGATCTGGCCGAGATCAACCGGGAGATCGCCGCGGGCGTCCTGGAGACGGCCGGCCCTGCGGATTTCGTCATCGTGCCGGACCGGGGGGAGGCCATCTGGCAGGCGGTGCGGATGGCCCGTCCTGGGGACGTGGTGGCGGCTTTCGGCAAGGGGCATGAGCGCAGCATGTGCTTCGGGGAGACGGAGTTCCCCTGGAGCGATCAGGAGTCCATGCGGGAGGCGTTGCGGCGGCGGTTCGGCGGGGCTGCCAGGGCAGGTGAGGGGCCGGGAGACGGGGCGTGACCGTCCTTCGGTTGATCTGGGCCGGGGAGAGGAGTACAATGGAAGCAGGCCAGAGGCATCTTGCACACCATCGACCAACCGATCCCTTTCACCGGAAGGTGACCAGATCTTCAGGAGGTGAAGCGATGAACGTTGTGTTGCTGTGCGAGACTGGCGCCAAGGAGATGGACTGCATCAACGTGGGGGCTCTGCTTCTGCGCCTGAGCGATGGCTCGGTGGTGGCCCTGACCGAGGAGTCCCTGCGCCAGGCCGGCCTGGACAAACTGGACGCCACATCCCAGCTGGAGGGGTGGATGCGGGAGCGGGCGGAGCAGCTCAAGGCCAGCGTGCCGCCCCCCGTTGTGCCCAAAGAGACGACCTGAGGAAATCTCCCCAGGCCAGAGGAACAATCGATCCAGTTATCACAGATCAGCCGGGGCTTCAAGCCTCGGCTGATTGTTTGCCCAGCCGCGAGACGCCCCAGTCCAGCAGCTCCACCGTGTGGAGGATGGGCAGGGGATGACCCAGCTGCTCCAGGTGAGCCCGGATCTGGGTCATGCAGCCGATGTTGCCGGTGACCACAGCCCGGGCGCCGGTCTCGAGGATGGCCCGGGCCTTGCGCTCTCCCAGTTCGTGGGCGACCTCCGGCTGCTCCAGGTTGTACGTCCCCGCAGAACCGCAGCAGATCTCCCCCTGGGGGATCTCCACCAGGCGCAGGCCGGGGACCTGCCCCAGAAGCTGCCGGGGTTCCGAGCGGATGCCCTGGGCGTGGGCCAGGTGGCAGGCGTCGTGGTAGGCCACAGGAACGGGCGCCTCCAGGGGCGGCTCCGGTGGGGGCGGAGGCTGGAAGCCCACCCGGGCCAGGAAGAGGCTCACGTCCATGACCTTGGCCGCGAACGCCCGGGCCTGCTCCTCCTCCGGCTGGCCGGCGAAGAGCAGGGGGTATTCGTGCATGCCCGAGCCGCAGCCGGCCGCGTTGGTCACCACCGCGTCCACGTCCT
>CAYQEB010000200.1:0-2312 GCA_964416395.1 uncultured Caldilineaceae bacterium
AGGCACTTCACATGAAAAGCCGCCAGCCCGGCTCCAGGAGCTGGCGGATTGGGGGACTCACTGAACGCCTCACTCCGACCACGCCCAGAACCAGTAGGCCAGCCCTTTCCATGGTCCCCACGCCCGAAAGGCGGCCTCCACCTCGGCTTGGCCCACAGCCTGGCCATCATGCCACTCCTGGGAGACCATCTTCCGGGCCCAGGAATCCACGGGCAGGTGGCTGTAGTGCCCCAGGATCATGAGCAGATTGGCGGCGGCGTAGCCACCCACGCCCCGGATGGCCAGGAGCCTCCGGCGCAGTTCTTCCGTAGACAGGTCCGACGCGGTGAGGGCCTCCAGATCGAGCTGGCCAGCGGCCAGGGAGCGGGCCAGTTGGGCCACATAGGGCGCCCGGTAGCCCAGGCCGGCCTCCTTGCGCAGGGTCTCCGGCCCCACCTGGGCCAGTTGCTCCGGGCTGGGAAAGGCGCGCCGATCCGGGCGCCCGGGCATGGGATGGCCGAAGCGCTCCACCAGGGCCCCGACCATGCGAATCGTGCCGCTCCAACTGGTGTTGGTGGTGAGGATGGTCTTGACCGTGTCTTCCCAGAGGGTGGGGCAACGGAGCAAGCGTCCTTGGGCCTGTTTCTCCACCTGGGCCAACTTGGGCTCGGTTCGGGCCAGGGCGTAAAAAGGGGCGAAATCCTGGTCCAAGCCCAACATCCAGCCGACCCGGCGAGCCACCTCCGTCTCCTCGTTCCCGGTCAGGGGGCCGTCCGGGCTCTCCACCTGCACGCGCACGCCGCCGGGGGCTTCCAGGACAGTCAGAGCCACCACCCGATCCGTGGGCAACCGGTCCACGTAGCTGAGACGTAGGGGGTTGCTCCTGTGGCGGAAAGGAGCCAAAGCCGCCCAACCGTGAGAGTGGACAACCGCGTCCAGAGAGAAGGGCGGTCGAGCAGTAAGGGTTAGCCCCGTCAAAACCATTAGGACAGCTCCTTGGAACTGCGGCAGAGGAAAAAACACCGGCCCGGCGGGCGCATAAGCGCACCCTGGTGGACCAGGTCACCAACCGTGAGGCGATCCTTTCTCAAACGATCTCCGTTTTGATTCAAGGGTGACGGTCTTCCAGGACGGCGTGGATTGCCCGGCGGGCCGTTCTGGCCAGGACGGGGTTGGTGTATCGGTAGTAGGGCAGGGCGATGAGCCCGAATGAGAGGGCCCAGCCTCGGGCCCGGGCCCAACTGGCGTCATCCACCCGCAGCGCAGCGCGAAAATCCTCTCGAGCTTCCTCAGGCAGGAATAGCCACGCGGCCATCACATCGCACGCGGGATCCCCCACCCCCAGGCAGCCGAAGTCAATGACGGCACTGAGTCGCCCCCCTTGAGCCAATAAGTTGCCTGCGTGTAGGTCGCCGTGGACCCAGACAGGCGGGCCGTCCCAGGTCGGGGCCCGCAAAGCGGTCTCCCAGGCGGCAGTCACCGCGGTCACATCGAGAACGTCCGTCAACGCGGCCATGCCGGCGCGAGTCTGCCTATCCCGCAGAGCCAACGGTGCGCCCCGGCCGGCGTTGTGGGCCCCTGAGACCGGTCCGCCCGCGGGATCGATGCGGTGCAGGGCGGCGATGAAACGGGCCAGATCCACGGCGGCCTGACGAGGATCCGCGAGGCGGGTGAGGATGGCGCTCTCGCCTTCCAGCCACCGGTAGACGGCCCAGGGCCAAGGGTATCCTGCACCCGGCTCACCCCGAGCCAAGGGGATCGGAACAGAAAGAGGCAAATGCGGGGCTAGCCTGGGCAACCAGCGATGCTCCTTGTCTACCTGACCGACGGCGCCGGGGATGCGAGGGAGACGCACGACCATGTCGTGGCCGAGCCGGTAGAGGGCGTTGTCCGTCCCCGCAGAGGGAACAGGCTGGATAGGAAGGCCGGCCCACTGGGGAAACTGGGCGGCAAGCAGTTGAGCCACCAGTGAAACGCTGGTCTCCACCTCATCCTTGTGCACCTTGCCAGCGCTCCTAACCACCTTGCCCCTGGATTCCATCCAGGGTCCATTCTACGTTCCAGATTTCATGTTCAGGAGAATACATGCCCATCTCGACAAGTCTGAAGCAATTTACAGATCATACAATGGCCTGGGCTGAACCATACCCGAACTTGCCTTCCGGGTCCAGCACCCCCTTCACCCGCTGGGCGAAGAGGCCGCCGGGCAGCTCTCCCAGCCAGGGACCGGGCGCTCCTGTCCCGGCCCGGAGCACCAGGCCGTTGAGTCCGTAGGCCTGCAGCAGCTCGTCCAGCAGGGCCAGTTCCCCGGGCCAGGCGATCCAGGCCAGGTT
>CAYQEB010000201.1:0-2291 GCA_964416395.1 uncultured Caldilineaceae bacterium
GTTCTGCCTGACAAGTTTGTCGTGAGCGCTTTCAGCGCTCTCGGTGTACGCACTTGGAGTGCGTTTGTAGCCTAGCGGATGACCAGGGGCAGGTAGGTGACCTCCGGGTGGAAGGCGAAGGTGCGCCGTTGGAAGCCCGTCCCCGGTGAGCCCACGATGAGGGTGTCCGGGTCCCAGGGGGCGAAGGCCAGGGAGTTGGCGAAGGGCCAGGCCATGCCCTGGTTGACCGACTGCCAGCTCTGGCCCCCGTCCTGGGAGAGGAGGACCCCCTGGGAGGCTGGTTCGTAGCCGCCGGAGGTGAAGGCGCTGGACGATGCAGCCGCCAGGATCGCCGGGTCCTGGGGCGAGATGGCCACGTCCCACAGGAAGTCGTCCGCCAGGATCCGCTCCCACGTCTGGCCTCGATCCTGGCTGCGGTAGAGGCCCCGGTCCGGCCCGTGGACCGCGGCGTAGATCCCGCCCGCCCGGTGGGGATCCGGGAGGATGGCCGCCACCCCGGCCCACCCCCACTCCCAGGGCGGGCCCGTCACGTCCCCGGCCATGAGGGGCAGACCCGTGGCCTCCCAGCTCTGGCCCCCGTCCTGGGAGCGGAAGAAGCCGGCCTCCCCGCCAGCGTAGACCCAACGCCCATCCTGGGGATCCACCCCGGTGACCCGGCAACCGCCACAGGCCAGGACTCGGCTCCAGTGGGCTCCGTCGTCGGTGCTGCGGTAGACGTCTCCCTGGGCGGTGAGGAAGAGGGTGCGGCCGCTCTCTGGGCTGGTGACGTCCAGGGAGAGGCCCAGGAGGGGCGCGGCGGGCAGGCCCTGGCCCACGACCGTCCAGGTGGCCGTGCTGTCCTGGCTGCGCAGGAGGGTCCCCGGCTCGTCCCAGGAGGGGGCCTGGGCTGTCCAGATCACGCCAGGCCGGCTGGGGTCCGCCAGGAGGGTGGTGGTGTTGCCCCCGTTGCCCTCCCAGTCGCCGGTGAAGTCCGGATGGTTGCAGTTGCGCCAGGATTGCCCCCGGTCCGGGCTGTGCCAGCAGCCGATGTCGAAATAGCCCAGGGTGATGGCGTCCGGCGCGGCCGGGCTGACGGCCAGGTCGAACATGACCACGTTGTCCAGCCCCCGGGACCGCCAGCGGCCGGACGCCTCCTGGACGGTGAAGAGGTTGCCGAAGTGGCGGCCGCCGTCGAAGCTGGCGTAGACCCACTGGCTGGTGGCCCAGAGCAGGGTCTCCGGATCGGACAGGTCCACGCTCAGGGCCCGGGGTGGGGCTCCGTAATTCCAGTAGGCCTGGCTCCAGCCGCTCTCCCAGTCGCTCACCTGGCTGATCCGCTGCCAGCTCTGGCCTCCGTCCACGCTCTCCCAGACGCCGCTGCGCTCGTCCCAGGGGAAGGGGTGCTCCGAGTCGATGAGGCGGATGTGCTGAGAGTCCTCGGGAGTCAGCCAGATGAAGCCGCTCCGTTCCGTCACCAGGGACCAGCTCGCGCCGCCGTCGCTGCTGCGATAGAGGCGGCCAGGGCCGTCGGGGTCGGGCCCCTCCACGCTCATGTAGAGGACCTCTGGCTCTGAGGGGGATTGGGCCAGGTGCACCACTGGGCCCAGATCGGCCCCCATGGGGCTCCAGTGGACGCCGCCGTCGTTGCTGCGGAAGGCAGCCTGGGGCCCGCTGGCGAAGCGATCCGCCCCGGCCCGCAGGGTGAGGCGTTGCGGATCCTGAGGGTGGGGCAGGAGATCCAGGATGCGCAGGCCGTCGGGCAGGTCCTGGCTGACGGCCTGCCAGGTGAGGCCGTTGTCCTGGCTGCGGTAGACCTGGCCGTCGCTGCTGTCCCACTGGCTGTGGACGGCCGCGTAGCCCACATCCGGGTCCCCGGGGGCGATGGCGATGTCGCTGATGTAGCCCTGGCCCAGGACCAGGGCCACGCTCTCGCCCCCGTCCTGGCTGCGGAAGAGGCCCTCCTCGGTGCCCAGGTAGAGGATGTCGGGGTCCGTGGGGTGGAAGCCCAGGCCGGACACGTGGGTGACGGTCAGGCCCTGGCTGGCGCCGATGACGTCCCAGCTCTGGCCCCGGTCCTGGGAGCGGTAGGCCCCGCTCAGGTCGCTGGCGGCCAGGATGAGCCCGGACGGTCCGGCCCCCACGGTGGCGAACCACCCACCCCCGCCCGGGTTGATCCGCTGCCAGGGGGAGGAATCGTCGGGCGGGACGGTGGCTGTGGCCCCTTCCCGCGGCAAGGGCTGGGCCGCCGCGGGCGTGGATGGGCCCACGGGGCCGGCGCAGGCCACCAGGAGGGCCAGAAGGAGCAGGGCGCT
>CAYQEB010000202.1:0-2288 GCA_964416395.1 uncultured Caldilineaceae bacterium
TTCGACAACCGCTACGGCACGGGCCAGAGCACCATCGACGGCATCATCCGGGCCACCAACGTGCTCCTGGCCGGAAAGGTCTTCGTGGTGGGGGGCTACGGCTGGTGCAGCAAGGGCATCGCCATGCGGGCCAAGGGCATGGGCTCCAACGTCATCGTCACCGAGGTGGACCCCCTGAAGGCCCTGGAGGCGGTCATGGACGGCTTCCGGGTCATGCCCATGCAGGAGGCGGCCAAGGAAGGCCACATCTTCTGCAGCGCCACCGGGGACATCCATGTCCTGGATCGGCCCCACTTCGAGGTCATGCGGGACGGGGCCATCCTGGCCAACAGCGGCCACTTCGATGTGGAGATCAACCTGGTGGCTCTGCGGGAGATGAGCACCAAGATCACCCGGGTGCGGGACTCCCTGGACGAGTACACCCTGGCGGACGGTCGGCGCATCTACGTGGCCGGGGAGGGGCGGCTGGTCAACCTGGCCGCGGCGGAGGGCCATCCCAGCGCAGTGATGGACATGAGCTTCGCCAACCAGGCCCTGGCCGCGGAGTACCTCCTGGAGCACGCCCAGGAGCTGAAGCCCGACGTCTACAACGTGCCCGAAGAGCTGGACCGGGAGATCGCCGCCCTGAAGCTGAAGGCCATGGGCATCCAGATCGACACCCTGACCCCCGAGCAGGAAGCCTACCTCAACGAGTGGAGCATGGGGACCGGGGCCTAGCTCGGTCGCGGCCCTGGTTCGGGTGGGGGCGTCCCCTCCGCCCGACTGAATTCATCACCCCCGCATCATTGTCTGCGGACATTCGTCACGTGCAGTTCCGGATCACATCGGAGGAAAATCCATGAGCAACACCTTTATGACATCACCCTCCCTTCTCTTCACCAGCGAGTCGGTGACGGAAGGGCACCCGGACAAGATGTGCGACCAGATCAGCGATGCGGTTCTGGACGCCATCGTGGCCCAGGATCCCATGGCGCGGGTGGCCTGCGAGACCGCGGTGAAGACCGGCTACGTCATGCTCCTGGGGGAGATCACCACCACCGCCTTCGTCAACTTCGACGAGCTGGTGCGCAAAGTGGTGACCGAGATCGGCTTCGACTCCAGCGAGAAGGGCTTCGACGGCAACACCTGTGGCGTCCAGGTGGCCATCGCTTCCCAGAGCCCGGACATCGCTCTGGGCGTGGACCGGGCCGCAGAGTACAAGGAAGGCACCCTGGACATGGAGGACGACGAGATCGAGGCCGTGGGCGCCGGGGACCAGGGCATGATGTTCGGCTACGCCTGCAACGAGACCGACACCCTCATGCCCATGCCCATCTACCTGGCCCACAAGCTGGCCCGCCGCCTGACCGAGGTGCGCAAGCAGGGGATCCTGCCCTGGCTGCGGCCAGACGGCAAGTCCCAGGTCACGGTGGAGTACAGCTACGGCAAGCCCAAGCGCATCCACACTGTGCTCATCAGCACCCAGCACGCCCCGGAGATCGGCCAGGAGGAGATCCGGCGGGAGATCATCGAGAAGGTCATCGACCCTGTGCTGCCGGCGGAGATGGTGGACAAGGCCATACGCATCTTCGTCAACCCCACCGGGCGCTTTGTGGTGGGCGGCCCTATGGGGGATGCCGGGCTCACCGGCCGCAAGATCATCGTGGACACCTACGGCGGCATGGGGCGGCACGGTGGCGGCGCTTTCAGCGGCAAGGACTGCACCAAGGTGGATCGGAGCGGAGCCTACGCGGCCCGCTGGGTGGCCAAGAACATCGTGGCCGCCGGCCTGGCGGATCGCTGCGAGATCCAGCTGGCCTATGCCATCGGCGTGGCCCAGCCGGTGAGCGTCAACGTGGAGACCTTCGGCACGGGACGCATCAGCGACGAGCGCATCGCCGCCCTGATCCAGGAGCACTTTGACCTGCGCCCCGGGGCCATCATCCGAGACCTGGACCTGCGCCGGCCCATCTACCGGCAGACCGCAGCCTACGGCCACTTCGGCCGGGACGACATCGACCTCCCCTGGGAGCAGACGAACCGGGCGGCGCTGCTGCGCCAGGCCGCGGGGCTGAGCGAGCCCCAGGTGGCCTAGACAGGCCCGCCGCGAGCCCGGCACCGCAGACCCAGCGTTTCCGGTGAGAGACCTGGCAGGTTTTCCCAAGCCTGCCAGGTCTTCTCGCGTCGCCGTTGACAACCTGGGATCCCCATGTTATATTTTGTTTGAAAACGTTTACAGCTCCCCCGTGGCTTCCCCCCGAGCTTGGCAGTTGCCCAAATCGCTTCTTTTTGCCGGTCTTTCACTGGTC
>CAYQEB010000203.1:0-2266 GCA_964416395.1 uncultured Caldilineaceae bacterium
GGGCCGGATCGCTGTTTTCAGCCGTGTCAGAGCCCACTTTCTCGGAACTGGCCTTCTCGGAACTGGCCTTTTCGGAATCCGCCTTGGGGTCGGTTTTGGACTTCCGCTCCTCCTGAGCTTTCCGGATCTCCTCGAACTGCTCCTCCGCCAGCTCTCGCAGGGCGTCCTGGGCCATGCGGCTGGCAGCCATGGCCACCTGACGGTCCGTGGCCGAGGGCTCCGCAGGGGCCAGGGCCGCCTGCTGCAGTTGACGGGCCTTGCGCAGGGTGGCCTCCGGATCCCCCGGCACCGGCGATAGGTCGATCTGCACCTCGCCACCCACCGCGTAGCGCTGGCCATCCGGACCGGTCTGGTAGGTGTAGCTGGGGTTGCCCATGGCGTAGGGGCCCGCGGCCATCAGGTGGGCCTGTTCGTGGCGACGCACCTCCGCGTCCCGTTGGCGGAGCTGTTCCACCAGCTGTTTCTCCTCTTCGGTCAGCTCGCCGTACAGATTGACATCCACCATGCGGCTCAAACCCAGGGGCACCGGCGTGGTCCCGAGCTCGCCGTTGCAGATGGGGCACTGATGGCTAGCCAGCTCCCGGGGGGACGCGTTCAGGGTGGCTGTCTCGGAGGTGGGCTGGGATTTCAGCTTGGCGGACTTGGCGATGTAAGCCGCCCAGGCCGCCAGTCTCCGTTGTTTCCCGCTTTCGTCTGAGGATGAAATTGGTGCGACCATGGGACCTTCTCCATCGGTTCACCAGGACGGTGATCCAGGCCGATCCCCGATCCGGATCGGCGATCCGGCAGATCCAACCTGCCTTCACTCCCAATATCGACCAAATCGCCTAGTTTGTTCAGCTCAGAGCGGGTTTGATTATAGGCCAAATGGACTACGTTTCGGCCCCGAGAGGGTTCAGGGGAGGGGGATCCAGCGCCGGAGGCGTTGCCAGAAGGGTTTCTCCTCTCTAACCTCCGTTGCCTGGGACTGGAGCCGAGCCCGCTGACGGGCCACCAGCTCCTGGGCCACTTGACGGCCCCGGGCCAGGGCCTCTCCGTAGAGCCCCCGCACGTCCTCGGCGGAAAGGAGACGCCCCTCCGTGGCCCAGCGCACCACGATCTGGCCGATGACCCAGGTCCCCGCGTAGGCCACGGCCACCTTGGGCACGATGCCCCAGACCGGGACCAGGCCCACCAGTTGCCGGGCCAGCTGCCGGAAGAGCAGCCCGCCCCCGATGACGCTCACGATCTCCCCCATGAGCTCCCGAGGCGTGCCCCGTTTGCCCGCGGCCAGGGCGATCTTGTAGCTCATGAGCAGCTGGTTCTTGGTCAGGACTACCAGGTCGCTCACGTTCAGGGGGATGTTCAGGGCCGGGATGATCTCGGCGATGCCGGTGCTGAAGGCGTAGGTGGCGTTGCTCTGGGCCGTCTCGTGGATGAGGCGCTGGAAGGCCGCCGGGCGCAGGGGCGGCAGCTGTCGGGCCAAGGCCAGGGTCAGCCCCGGCACGCTCTCCAGGAGAGCCGGGGCCACCTGCTCCTGGACAGCCTCAGCCGTCAGCTCCGGAACGGCCACCCGGCGGGCGCCGGCCCAGTGGACCAGCAGGCCTCTCTCCTCTTCCGCCCCCACCAGGACCAGCACCGTGGGCGTCTGGGCCCGGGCCAGGGTCTCCTGGGAGGCCCGCAGATCCGGGCTGGGGTTCGGCCCATCCGCAACCAGGACGGCCAGGTCCACTGGGCCCAACTCGGCCAGCTCCTCCGGGGTCACCGGCAGGCTGGCCAGGCGGATCCAAGGGTGCAGGAAGGAGCCGTCTGGGCTGCTGAGGAGGGCGGCCAGGTGACGGGCCTGCTCCGCGCTTTCGCCGGCCACCAGCAGGCGGAAGGGGCGCTCCGCTTCCTGGCGGATGGCGTCCAGGTCCACTTCGCTGACGATGCGCCACAGGGTTTGGAAGGGCAGGAGTTTGCTGGTCATGGGCTGAGAGGCGGGAGTCAGGAGTTGGGAGTTGGCAATAATGGGTGGAAGGCGTGGACGAAGGCCGCCATCTGCCTCTATCTGGTTTCGCTTGCCTGTCGTTCTTTCACCCTTGCAGCACCTCCTGGAAGGCCAGGAGGGCCCGGTCGATGTCCGCCGAGGTGATGTGGTAATGGGTCACGGCCCGCAGTCGCTGGCCGCCAATGGGGAAGAGCCAGACGCCCCGCTCCGCCAGACCGTCGGCCAGCTCCTGGGGGGTCATGTCCTCCCGTTCCAGGCTGAAGATGACCAGGTTGGTCTCCACCGTGGCTGGGTCGA
>CAYQEB010000204.1:0-2242 GCA_964416395.1 uncultured Caldilineaceae bacterium
CGCCCACGGCCATCGTGGCGGGCAACGATCTCATGGCCTTGGGCGCCATGCGGGCCGCCCAGGAGATCGGCCTGAAAGTGGGCCCGGACATCGCCATCGCTGGCTTCGACAACATCCCCATGGCCGAGCACGCCCATCCGCCGCTGACCACGGTGGACCAGCCCATCTACACCATCGGCCGCATGCTTTCGGCCATGTTGATCCGCCTCATCCGCCAGGAGGAGGTGGCCGAGCAGCAGGTCCTGCTCCAACCTTCCCTGGTGGTGCGCCAGTCCTCGGCTCCGGGGGCCCGACCTGGGGAGGGGGGCTAGCCGCCCCTCCTCGCTCTGCCGGTGGAGCCGAGCCTGGAGCGCCTGTTGGCCTGTGCTTGCCGACCTGTGCCTGTTGCATCGACAGTTCACTGATCCTTGCTTCCGTTCAAACCAACCCAATCAAACCCCAAACCAACCCAACCAAACATGGAGGGAAGTCCGATGAAACGAGCTGTAATCGCAACGCTACTGATCTTTGCTTTTGTGCTCTCGGCCTGCCAGGCGGCGCCGGGAGCTCAACAGCAGCCCCAGGTGGTGGAGAAAGAGGTCACCGTCGAGGTGACTAAGGTCGTGGAGGTAGAGAAGGTGGTGGAGAAGGTGGTTCCGGGCACCACCATCACCTTCTGGAGCACGGAGACCCAGCCGGCTCGGGCCGCCAAGACCCAGGAGATCCTGGATCGCTTCAAGGAGCAGAGCGGCATCAACGTGGAGCTGGTCCTGACGGACGAGGATCAGCTGCCCAACCTGCTCACCGCGGCGGTGGCTGCCGGCACCCTGCCCGACGTGATGTTCTTCCCCGTGGACTTCGCCATCGGCTGGGCGGAGCAGGGGATCCTGGACCCGGACGCGGCCACCGCGGTGATCGACGAGCTGGGCCGGGAGACCTTCGCGGAGGGCCCTCTGGAGATGGTCCAGTTTGAGGGCAAGGAAGCGGCGGTGCCCAGCGACGGCTGGGGCCAGCTCCTCATCTACCGCAAGGACCTCTTCGACGCGGCCGGCCTGGAGACCCCGGACACCTACGACAAGATCATGGCCGCCGCTGCCGCCCTGAACGATCCGGACAACAACTTCTACGGCATCACCGCGGCCACGGACGCCGGCGCGGTCTTCACCCAGCAGACCTGGGAGCATGTGGCCCTGGCCAACAACTGCCAGCTGGTGAACGACGCCGGGGAGATCACCCTGAACTCCAAGGAGTGTGTGGAGGCCATCGCCTTCTACGCCGACCTGATGAGCAACTACTCGCCTCCGGGCGTCCAGGACGTGGTGAGCACCCGGGCCACCTACTTCGCCGGCCAGGCTGGCATGATCATCTGGTCCCCCTTCATCCTGGACGAGATGGCTGGCCTGCGGGACAATGCCTTCCCCTCCTGCCCCGAGTGCAAGGACGATCCCGCCTACCTGGCCAAGAACAGCGGCTTCGTGCCCGCCTTCATCGGCCCCAGCGGCGTGAAGCCGGCCCAGTACGGCCAGGTGAGCTACATGGGCATCACCTCCACCGCGGACACGGAAGCCGCCAAGGAGTTCCTCAAGTTCTGGTTCAACGACGGCTACCTGGACTGGCTCTCCGTCTCCGTGGAGGGCAAGTTCCCCATGCGCCGGGGCACGCCGGACGAGCCCAGCAAGTTCATCGACGGCTGGAAGCAGCTGGAGACGGGCGTGGACCGCAAGGCCAAGCTGGGTGACATCTACGGCGACGAGGTGATCAACACCCTGATCCAGGGCGCTGGCAGCTTCGACCGCTGGGGCTTCAAGCAGGGCCAGGGCGCGCTGGTCACCGCGGTCTACGAGTCCCTGGTGGTGCCGCGCACCCTGCGGGAGGTCCTGGATGGCAACCTGACGCCAGAGGAGGCCGCGGCGGAGATGCAGGCCGCTGTGGAGGATCTGGTGGAATAGGGCGCGACGTTCTGACTCTGGCCTGAGCCCCCCAGGCTGCCAAGGTTCAACGGAGCGCCTGCCCGCACGGGTACGGCGCTCCGTGGCTATCTGCCCCCTTTTCCACGCCACACCTGAAGGAGATCGACCCATGAGTCTCTTCTCCCGCGGCATCGACTCGACGTCCACGCCCAGGTTGACCCTGGCCCAGCAGGAGGAGCGCCTGGCCTATCGCCTGCTGGCCGTCCCGGTGACGGTGGTGGCGCTCCTGGTGATCCTGCCCCTGCTCTGGAACATCTTCCTCAGCTTCCAGGAGCTGCGCCTCATCGAGCTGC
>CAYQEB010000205.1:0-2223 GCA_964416395.1 uncultured Caldilineaceae bacterium
AGCGCCTCCGGCGGCTAGGGGCGTCCGGAAAGCTAGGGCCGGTAGGGCGCGGCGGTGAAGATGCGCTGCAGGATCTCCGCCCGCTCCTCGGGGGTGGCCCAGCGGGGCTGCGCGTAGTCCTCCAGCACCGCGGTGAGGATCTCCGTGCTGATCAGCCGCCCCTGGTAGATGGTGTGTCGGGCCATGAGCTCGGTCCGGGTCTGCCAGCTCCACATCTGGTCGAAGAAGAGGTTGCCCAGGCCATAGACGATGATGCTGGGACCTCGCTCCTCCTCGGGTCCGTAGGGCTCCATGGCCTGGGGCACGTGGCTCTGCACGCCGGTGACGATGTCCGCGCCGGCCTCCCGCAGCTCCCGGAAGGTGAGGACCTGGTCCTGGAGGGGGCGGGGGTCGTAGCTCTCCTGGTACTGGAGCTCCACCGCGATGATGTCCACCTGGGGGCGCAGCTCCCGGATGCTCTCCAGGATGCGCTCCTCGTTGTCGTAGAAGTAGCAGGCCCCAGGCTGATCCTCCGTGGCCCAGGCGGTCTGAGGCCAGAAGGCCAGGGCGGCGATGAAGGCGAAGCGGTTGCCGTTGTGTTCCCAGAGCAGCGGGGCGCAGGCCTCCTCCACGTTCAGGCCGCTGCCGTAGATGGGGATCTGGTTGTCCCGGTAGAACTGGATGGACTCCCGGGCGCCGTCCCGGCCGAAGTCGTTGACGTGGTTGCCGCTCAGGCCCACGATGTCCGTGCCGATGGCCTCCAGGGCCGCCCAGTAGCTGGTGTGGCTGCAGAGGATCAGGTTGTCCACGCTGTTGTTCACCACGCAGTCGGCCAGGAAGGGCACCTCGTTGCTCACGTGGGTGATGTCCGCGGCCCGCAGGGTGTCGGAGATGACCAGGGCGGGATAGAGGGGGCCCATGGCCTCCATCCGGGCGGCCGTGGCCCGAGACATGGCGGTGACGCCGGTCATGATCAGGGTGGTCAACTGGCTGGGATCCCGGTTGGTGACCGGCTGGATGGCCCCCTCCAGGGCCTGGGCGATGGCCTCCGCCGCCTCCCCCTGGACGTCCAGGCCCAGGGCCAGGGGGTAGATGGCCGGATCCAGTCGATTGCTCAGCACATTGACCCCGTCCACGGTCAGCACCTTGAAGCGGGGGTCCAGCTCTGGGAAGGGCAGGATGCCCAGGGCGCCAGGAGTCTCCTCCAGGGCGGTCAGCAGGGCCTCGGGAGGCAGGAGCCGGGGCGGCTTCCCTTCTGGCTCCCCGAGGATGGCCCCCACATCCAGACTCTCCTCACCGCCCAGGAAGAGGGGCCCTTGCCCCTCACCTCGCCAGCGGGCGGCCAGCTCCGCCAGGGGGATATCGTCCTGGACGGTTGCAAAAGGGGCCACCACAGCGTAGAATCGTTCTCCGATGGGGCGCCGGGCCTGGCCCAGGGGCTGAAGGCGGATCTGGGTCCGGGCTCGCTCCGGCTGGTCCATCACCAACAGAGGGCGAGGGCCTTCTTCCTGGACCGTGATGCTGGCCATCTGGTTGAGTCTGGCCAGGAGGGGCTTGACATAATGTTCGGGCAGGCTCGGATCCAGGGCCACCGTCACCGGCGTGATGAAGCGTGGGGTCAGGCGCACTGCCGGGGTGGAAGCCTGGGTGGTGACCTCAGGCGCCGGCTTCTGGGAGGCTGAGGCGCTCTGGGCGATGGGCGTCACCGTGGGGGTGCTGGTGGGTGATGGGTTCCCCTGGCAGGCCATCAGGAGCAGGGCGATCCAGGCCAGGGCCGCGGTCAACAGGAGTGGTCGGAGGCGGGACAGGAGGGAAATCATGTTCTGCTCACGGAAGTTGGCTGTTCTGGCTCGCTGGGCGGTTTGGGCACTGGGAAACGGTTCTCTCGAGGAATTTATACCCCATTTGCTTGAAATTTGAAAGTGAGTTGCGCCCAGAGATCGCCCAAAAACAAGGAAACCCGAACCAAAGACACCGGAGATCGAACCTAAAAAGCAAGGAAATCCAACAACAAGGGAAAATGTCATGGAACAGTACCGTGTGCCGCCGGGCAGCCATGTGGATCTGAGCCAGTGGGATCCGAACGACACCAGTCTCTTTCCTGTGGGCAAGAAGGAGGGACGCAAACGGCTCAAGAAGCTGAACAAACGACTGGCCGAGCTCCAGTACCTCCTCTGGGCGGAGAACAAACACAAGCTGCTGGTGGTCCTCCAGGCCATGGACACCGGCGGCAAGGATGGAACC
>CAYQEB010000206.1:0-2208 GCA_964416395.1 uncultured Caldilineaceae bacterium
GGTTCCATCCTTGCCGCCGGTGTCCATGGCCTGGAGGACCACCAGCAGCTTGTGTCTGTTCTCGGCCCAGAGGAGGTACTGGAGCTCGGCCAGTCGCTTGTTCAGCTTCTTGAGCCGTTTGCGCCCCTCCTTCTTGCCCACGGGAAAGAGACTGGTGTCGTTCGGATCCCACTGGCCCAAATCCACTTGACTGCCCGGCGGCACACGATACTGTTCCATGACATTTTTCCTTGCTTGGCTCCTTGCTTTTGCGTTCGATTGTTTTCGGATCACCCCCGCTTTTGGACGATCCCTGGACCCAACTCACTTTCAAATTTCAAGCAAATGGGGTATAAATTTTCCGAGACAACCCTTTCCTAGCCGATAGACCACCCATCGAGCCAGAGCAGCCAACTTCCGCGAGCCGAACATGATTTCCCACCTGTCCCGCCTTCGACCACTCCTGTTGACCGCGACCCTGGCCTGGATCGCCCTGCTCCTGGTGGCCTGCCAGGGAAATCCATCACCCACCAGCACCCCCACGGTGACGCCCATCGCCCAGAGCGCCTCGGCTTCCCAGGAGCCGCCGCCTGGAGCCACCGCCCAGGCCTCCACCCCGGCAGTGCGCCTGACCCCCCGCTTCGTCCCGCCGGTGACGGTGGCCCTGAATCCGAGCCTGCCTGAACATTATGTCAAACCCCTCCTGGCCAGGCTCAGCCAGATGGCCAACATCACGGTCCAGGGAGAAGGCCCTCGCCCCTTGCTGGTGATGGACCAGCCGGAGCGGGCCCGGGCCCAGATCCGCCTCCGCCCCCTGGACCAGGCCCAACACCCCATCGGGGAACGATTCTACGCTGTGGTGGCGCCTTTTGCAACCGTCCAGGACGACGTCCCCCTGGCCGAGCTGGCCGCCCGCTGGCGAGGCGAGGGCCAGGCCCCTCTCTTCCTGGGCGGTGAGGAGAGCCTCGACGTGGGGGCCGTCCTCGGGAAACCCGGGGAGAAACCGCCCCGGATCCTGCCGCCCGAGGAGCTGCTGACCGCCCTGGAGGAGACCCCTGGCGCCCTGGGCATCCTGCCCTTTCCAGCCCTGGACCCCCGCTTCAAAGTGCTGACCGTGGACGGGGTCAATGTGCTGAGCAACCAGCTGGATCCGGCCAGCTATCCTCTGGCCCTGGCCCTGGACGTCCAGGGGGAGGCGGCGGAGGCCATCGCCCAGGCCCTGGAGGGGGTCATCCAGCCGGCCACCAACCGAGACCCCAGCCAGCTGACCACCCTGATCATGACCGGCGTCACCGCCATGTCCCGGGCCACAGCCGCCCGGATGGAGGCCATGGGCCCCCTCTACCCCGCCCTGGTCATCTCCGACACCCTGCGAGCTGCGGACATCACCCACGTGAGCAACGAGGTGCCCTTCCTGGCCGACTGCGTGGTGAACAACAGCGTGGACAACCTGATCCTCTGCAGCCACACCAGCTACTGGGCGGCCCTGGAGGCCATCGGCACGGACATCGTGGGCCTGAGCGGCAACCACGTCAACGACTTCGGCCGGGACGGCGCCCGGGAGTCCATCCAGTTCTACCGGGACAACCAGATCCCCATCTACGGCAGCGGCCTGAACGTGGAGGAGGCCTGCGCCCCGCTGCTCTGGGAACACAACGGCAACCGCTTCGCCTTCATCGCCGCCCTGGCCTTCTGGCCTCAGACCGCCTGGGCCACGGAGGATCAGCCTGGGGCCTGCTACTTCTACGACAACGAGGAGCGCATCCTGGAGAGCATCCGGGAGCTGCGCCCCCAGGTGGACATCATCGCGGTGGAGCTCCAGTACCAGGAGAGCTACGACCCCCGCCCCCTCCAGGACCAGGTCCTCACCTTCCGGGAGCTGCGGGAGGCCGGCGCGGACATCGTCACCGGCGTGCAGAGCCACGTGCCCCAGGCCATGGAGCCCTACGGACCGGAGGAGGAGCGGGGCCCCAGCATCATCGTCTATGGCCTGGGCAATCTCTTCTTCGACCAGATGTGGAGCTGGCAGACCCGTACCGAGCTCATGGCCCGGCACACCATCTACCAGGGGCGGCTGATCAGCACCGAGATCCTCACCGCGGTGCTGGAGGACTACGCGCAGCCTCGCTGGGCCACCCCCGAGGAGCGGGCGGAGATCCTGCAGCGCATCTTCGCCGCCGCGCCCTACCGGCCCTAGCTTTCCGGACGCCCCTAGCCGCCGGAGGCGCT
>CAYQEB010000207.1:0-2171 GCA_964416395.1 uncultured Caldilineaceae bacterium
CCGGGCAGGTCCGTGCGCACAGTGAGCCAGGCCAGGGGCAGGGCCAGGAGCAGGGCGACGCCGGTCACCGCCAGGGTGAGGGCCAGGCTGTTCCAGAGGATGCGCAGGGTGCGGGGGCGGAGAAGCAGGGCCAGCGCCTCTTCCCCGATGCCCAGGGTGCGCACCAGCAGGTAGAGCAGGGGAAGGAGCAGGAGCAGGGCGATGGTGGTGGCGGTGAGGAGCAGGGAGAGGGGCGCACGCCTGGCCTGAGATGGGAGGGAGCGAGCAGGAGCGCCCTTGCCCTCCGGGGATGGAGGGCGGCGGGGGAAGGGCGACAGGGAGCGAGCCATGCGCGACACACTCATCCCAGGGGACGCCTTCGCCACCGGATGCCGTAGGCCCGCATGGTCTCGGGCCAGAAGAGCCAGATCAGACCCAGGAGAGGCTGGAAGAGGGGAAAGTAGCCGTAGTCCTCGCCGAAATGACGCCAGACCGTGCGTCCGATGAGCGCGGGGTGGGTGTAGCTCAAGGTCCCCACCAGCAGGGTCAGGAAGGTCTCCAGGCCCAGGACCCCCACAGAGAGCCACCAGGCCCATTTGGCCCGCCGGGTGAAGCCGATGGTGGCGGTCAGGTAGAAGAGAGCGGCCACACCGCTCATGGCCGGGGGCAGGTAGTTGGTCACCCCCTCCTTGAGCAGGAGCTGGTAGAGGGAGCGCACCCCAGTGGAGAGGGCCAGGATCGGGTAGGAGATGGCCAGGATGGCCCCGGAGGTGCGGGCCAGGGTGCTGTAGGTCTCCTGTGGCGCCTCTTTCGGGCTGGCTGCCGCGTCGGCCGTCGTAACCTGTTCCGCCCTGGGCTTGTCCATGCTCTCCTGTCTCCTTTTCCTCGTCTGCCAGATCCCGGGTTCCTGGATCCGCATCTGCCGGATCTCACATCTGCCGGATTTCGCATCTGCCGAATGCCCCGCCTCGCGCCTTCGCCCCCTGGACCAGGCGCCTCAGGCGGCTCGCTCCATTATCCCTGATCTGACCTGGGCTGTACAAAAATCCAGGCCGCCTGGCTCAGAGTTGGCTCAGAGTCCGGTCCAGTAGCCCACCGCAGCCAACAGGGTATAGAGGACGCCCAACCGCACCTCGGACCAGCCCAGCGCCTTGGTGGTGATGGGTTTGCGGTGGGAGGAGAGGCCGTAGACGGTCCGTGCCAGGAGGATGAGGAGGCCCAGGGCGGCCAGTCTGGGGATGAGGCCTGCCAGAGTGAGGGCCAGGCCAGCCACCGCAGCCAGGACGTGGACCAGAATGGCCGGCGCGATGGAGACAGGGATGTTCCGCTCCAGCCGCACCCGAGCCCGGACATAGAGCACCGTGGGCATGGTGCGCAGCCCGGGGACGGCCCAGAGGGCCAGGGCCGCGGGCCAGGACCATCCGCGAGCCAGGGCAATGCCCCCGGCCACGGAGGAGAGGGCCACCGGGCCGGCCAGCTCGGGCAGGAGCTGCCGGGCGGAGGAGAAGAGGTCGTAGTAGAGCTGCAGGCCGGTCACCGGGCTGGCGGCCAATAGAGGCAGCAGGGGCCTCAGGCCTCCTGTGAGAAAGGCGGCAGCGAAGCCCACGACCACCAACGCGCCGTAGAGGAGGAGAAACTGCAAGGCCAGACGAGTGCGGGGCAACCGTTGCCCCCGGCGCAGGTCCGTCCAGGCGATCTTCAGTGGAGTGCGGACCAGGAAGGAGCCCAGAGCAGCCAGGGCCAGGAAGAACCCGGTCACCGAGGGGGCCACCAGCAGCCCCAGAGCGATGGGCTCCAGCGCGATGCCCCAGCCGCCTCGTTCGGCGGGCAGCGCCACCGTGCGCCAGAGGGGTCTGCCTGGTTTTCCGCCCGGCCGGGGACGGCCCCTGGGCTGCCCTGTCTCCTCTCCGTCCCGGGAGGCGCGGTCCCGCTCCATCATTGCCTTGGCCCTAGCCGCTTTGATTTTCGTTGCTCTGGTTTCCGCCGTTTTGGCTTCCGGCCTGCCCTCCGTGCCTGCCCTGTTCTCGGTGGCGGTCATGTCGTCCTCTCGAAGTGTGTTCAACCGGTATTTGTTGGCCAGCTTGCGGTGTTGTTGGCTAGCTTGTTGACCGGCGTCCTGTGTCAAAGTCCTGAGTCAAGCGTTGACCCCAGCAGTGCGACCTGCCCGAATCCAGCCGAGGCTGTTCGAGCAG
>CAYQEB010000208.1:0-2134 GCA_964416395.1 uncultured Caldilineaceae bacterium
GCGTTGAGCTCTGCGTAGGAGAGCTGCTGGTCCAGGAAGGCCACGGCGGTGCGGTGGGGTGTGCGGGTCACCTGCTCCTGGAAGGCGGCGTGGAAGGTGCGGTCCTGGGGGAAGGGGTGGGCGGTGTCGTTCCACTCCACCAGGATGCGCCGCCGCTCCTCCGGGGTGAGGAGCTCCAGGGAGGCGATGGGCTGGTCCGGGTCGGCTGTGATGGCCTCCAGCAGGGTGCGGAAGTGACCGGCCATGCGCTGGATGGTGGCCTCCTGGAAGAGGTCCGTGTTGTACTCGAAGATGCCCTGCAGGCCCTCCTTCCGCTCCTGGACCACGAGGAGCAGGTCGAACTTTGCCGTGCCCGTCTCCACCTCCATGAGCTGCAGCTCCAGATCCCCCACCTGGAAACGCTCCGGCGGCGCTTTCTGCAGGTCGAACATAGCCTGGAAGAGGGGAGTGTGGCTCATGTCCCGCTCAGGCTGCAGCTCCTCCACCAGCATCTCGAAGGGGAGGTCCTGGTGGGCGAAGGCGCCCAGGGCCGTTTCCCGCACCTGGGCCAGGAGCTCCCGGAAGGTGAGCCCCTCCGGGAAGCGGCCAGGCAGCACCAGGGTGTTGACGAAGAAGCCGATGAGAGGTTCCAGCTCCACGCGGGTGCGGTTGGCCACCGGGGTGCCCACGTGGATCTGCTCCTGCCCGGAGTAGCGATGGAGCAGGGTCTGGAAGGCGGCCAGCAGGGCCATGAAGAGGGTGGCGTCCTCTGCTTTGGCCAGGGCCATGAGCTTCTCCCCCAGCGCCTGCGGGATGGAGAAGAAATGGTGCGCGCCCCGGTAGGTCTGCACCGGCGGGCGGGGGTGATCGAAGGGGAGCTGCAGGGGCCCCGGGAGCTCGCCCAGGGTCTCGCGCCAGAAGGCCAGCTGTCGCTCCTTCACCTTCCCCTGGAGCCACTCCTGCTGCCAGGCCGCGTAGTCCGCGTACTGGATGGGCAGCTCGGGCAGAGGGTTGGGGCGGCCCTGCCGGAAGGCCGGGTAGAGGGCGCTCAGCTCCTGGATCAGCACGCCGGTGGACCAGCCGTCGGAGATGATGTGGTGCATGGTCAGGAGGAGCACGTACTCCTCCTGGTCCAGGCGCAGGAGACGGGCCCGCAGCAGGGGATCCTGGCCCAGGTCGAAGGGCCGTCGGGCCTCCTCCACGGCCATGCGCTGCACCGTTTCGTTCTGCTCCTGGGGGGAGCGCGTGCGCAGGTCCGTCACCGGTAGGGGGATGCGCCGCTCCGGGGCCACCACCTGGACGGGATAGCCCTCCTCCGTGGTGAAATTGGCTCGCAGGACCTCGTGCCGAGCCACGATCTCATTCAGGGCCTGCTCCAGGGCCTCCGCATCCAGGGGGCCGATAAGGCGCAGGGCCGCGGAGATGTTGTAGAAGGGGCTTTCCGGCTCGAACTGGTCCAGGAACCAGAGCCGCTGCTGCGCGTAGGACATGGGGTGCCGGCCGGGATCGGGCCGGCGGGGAATGGCCTGGGCCTGAGCGGTGGCCGCCCGCTTCTTCTGCAGCAGCTGGGTGAGCAAGGCTCGTTTCTCCGGGGAGAGCCCGGCCAGGCGTTTGTCAAGGCTGGTCATGGACGCACCTCAGGATTCCAGGTTGGACAACAGGTCGCGCACCGCATCGTCGGAGAGCCCCTCCAGTTCTTCCAGAAGCTGGGCCAGTTCCTCCTCGCTCTCCTCCTGGACCAGGCTCTCGGTGATGAGCTCGGCCAGGCCGGCGACGGTGGGGGTCTCGAACAGGCGACGCAGGGGCAACTCCACGTGGTACTTGGCCCGCACCCGGGCCACGATCTGGGTGGCCAGGAGGGAGTGTCCGCCCAGGTCGAAGAAGTTGTCGTGGATGCCGATGCCCGGCCGCTCCTCCGTGGGCTGGAAGTCCAGAACCTGGGCCCAGATGGCGGCCAGCTCCTCCTCCACAGGGGTGCGAGGCGGTGTGTAGGCACTGGTCAGCCCGGCGGTCCGCTCCGGCGCGGGCAGGCCGCGTCGATCCACCTTGCCGCTGGCGGTCAAGGGTAGGGCGTCCAGGAAGAGGAAAGCGCTGGGGATCATGTAGTCGGGCAGGCGTTGGGCCAGGAAGGCGCGCAGCTCGGAGACGAGGGAGG
>CAYQEB010000209.1:0-2034 GCA_964416395.1 uncultured Caldilineaceae bacterium
GCCCAGTGGTACGACGCCAACATCGCCATCCCTGGCTGCGACAAGAACATGCCCGGCTCCATCATCGCCATGGCCCGGGTCAACCGGCCCAGCCTCATGGTCTACGGCGGCACCATCGAGGCGGGCTACCTGGACGGCAAGAAGCTGGACCTGGTCTCCGCCTTCGAGGCCTACGGCCAGTGGCTGGCCAAGGAGATCAGCGAGGAGGAGCTCACGGCCATCCTGAAGAACGCCTGCCCCACCGCGGGGGCCTGCGGAGGCATGTACACGGCCAACACCATGGCCGCGGCCATCGAAACCCTGGGCATGAGCCTGCCCTACAGCTCCTCCGCGCCGGCCACCCATGCGGAGAAACGCCGGGAGGCTCGGCAGGCGGGCCAGGCCATCCGCCTCCTCCTGGAGCGGGACATCAAGCCGTCGGACATCATGACCCGGGAGGCCTTCGAGAACGCCATCGCCGTGGTCATCGCCCTGGGCGGCTCCACCAACGCGGTGCTGCACCTGCTGGCCATGGCCAAGGCCGTGGGCGTGCCCCTGACCATCGACGACTTCCAGGCCGTCTCCGACCGCACCCCCCTTCTGGCGGACCTGAAGCCCAGCGGCCAGTACGTGATGGAGGACCTGTGGCGGGTGGGCGGCGTGCCCGGCGTGCAGCGGCTGCTTCTGAAGGAGGGGCTGCTCCACGGGGATTGCCTGACCGTCACCGGCAAGACCCTGGCCGAGAACCTGGAGGAGGCCCGGGACCTGAGCCAGGACCAGCACATCGTCTGCCCCCTGAGCAAGCCCATCAAGCCCACCGGCCACCTGCAGATCCTCTACGGCAACCTGGCCCCGGAGGGCGCTGTGGCCAAGATCACCGGCAAGGAGGGCACCCACTTCTCCGGCCCGGCCCGGGTCTACGACTCCGAGGAGGAGTGCCTGGCCGGCATCGAACAGGGAGACGTGCAGGCCGGGGACGTGGTGGTGGTCCGCTACGAGGGGCCCAAAGGCGGGCCGGGCATGCGGGAGATGCTCTCGGTCACCTCGGCCATCATGGGCGCGGGGCTGGGGAAGAGCGTGGCCCTGATCACCGACGGGCGTTTCTCCGGCGGCACCCACGGCTTCGTGGTGGGCCATGTGACCCCGGAGGCCCAGGAGGGCGGCCTCATCGCCCTGGTCCAGGACGGGGACCGGATCACCATCGACGCGGAGGAGAACCGACTGGTCCTGGAGGTGCCGGAGGAAGAGATCGCCCGCCGCCGGGCGGAGTGGTCCCCGCCGCCGTACAAGGTGACCCAGGGCGTGCTCTGGAAGTACATCCAGACCGTCTCCCCGGCCTCCCAGGGCTGCGTGACCGACGGGTAGCGGCACAGCACCTTCGAGGAGCCGTAGGTGCGGTTTGCAACCGCACAGCCTCCCCCAAGCCGGGCCGGTCGGGCCAGGAGACCCGACCGACGGCGACCGGCAGATTCCGGGAAGGTTTCTTCTCGCCCCACGCTCCACGCGACGAGGCGACGCCCTTGCCAGGGCGTCGCCTCGTTTCTTGTCTGGGATGGACGGCCCTGCCTCAGCCCCGTCCCAGGGCCTGGCGGATGTCCGCGGCGTGCATCCGCTCGTGGCCGTAGATGGTCTCGTAGTACTCTTCCACCGTGATCACCCCTCGGGACGGGTGCCGGCCGGTGAGGGTCCACTCCTCCTCGCCCAGGGAAGCCATCACCTCCAGGGTCTTGGCCCGGACGCTCTCCAGCAGGGCCAGAAGCTCCTCGGGCGTGCGGTCGCCGATCCGCTCCTTCACCCCTGCGTTCCAACGCTCCACGTCGAAATCTTCCGGGATAGTGGGCTGGCCCTTGCGGATCTTGTGCACGTGGATGCTCATGCCCCGTTCGCTGTCCGCCAGATGGCCCACCACCGTGGCCACCGTCCAGGTGTCTCCCTCGCTGTAGACGGGCGTCTCCCATTCCCCTGGGCTCAGCCCTTCCAGCGCGGCCATCAACTCCGCCCGGGACTGGGTCAGTTTGTTCTTCCAGTGGGTGTGTCGGTCCATGGTGGGGCCTC
>CAYQEB010000210.1:0-1990 GCA_964416395.1 uncultured Caldilineaceae bacterium
GGAAGGGTGCATGGTTTTTGTGCGGTTCAAAACCGCACCTACGGGTTGGGAAGCCGCAGGTGTAGGTGCGGTTTGCTACCGCACGAAGGGCTGAGCTACCCTCTCTCTTCCACCCGACCCCGCACCCAGGCCAACCGCTCCTGGATCGCTCGAGGGGTGCTGGCCTCCAGGGCGTGGAGGGCGCCAAAGCCTTCCACCACGAAGCTGGCGCTGACCGTGCCGTAGCAGGCCGCCTCCACGGGATCGCCGCTCTGGGCCAGGCCCACCGCGAAGCCCCCGCAGAAGGCATCCCCCGCTCCGGTGACGTCCACCACCTGGGTCGGGAAAGCCGGCACATGGACCAGGCGCTCCCCCTGGCGCTGGTAGACCAGCACCCCCTCCTTCCCCGCCTTCAGGACCACCGTCCCTGGGCCGAGGCGGGCCAGCTCCCGCACCAGCTCCTGGGGCGAGAGCGCTTCCCCCAACATCCAGCGGGCCTCCATCTCGCTGGGCAGGAAGACGTGGCAGCGCCGGATCAGCTCCCGGATCTTCTCCAGGGGCTGGAGCCGGGCCCAGAGGCCGGGGTCCACGCTGATCTGGGGGATCCGAGCGGCCTGGGCCCGGGGCAGGCAGGCGGACATGGTGACCCAGTCCGTGGGGCTGAAGTGAAGGACGCGCCGGGGCCAGCAGCGGTCGGGGATCTCCTGGGGGGCGAGGCGCAAGGGGCGGTAGATCTCCTCGTCCGCGTGGCTGCTGGCCTGGACGTAGCCCCGCAGACCCTGGGGCAGGGGAAGGCCCAGGCGGCGGTAGTGCTCCTGGGGCTGACTTTCGTCCCGCTCCTCCCCGGTGAGGTGAACGAAGAAGGTGCGCTGCTCCACCGGCTCGTCCAGGTGGATGACGCACTCGGTGGAGATGCCGTGGCCTTCCAGGGCGGCCAGCCAGGCCTGGGGGAAGGCGGCGCCGCTCTTGGCGATGATGGCCGTCTGGCCGGGCTGGGTCCAGAGCCGGGCGCCCACCGCGGCGAAGGCCGCGTTGCCGCCGAAGACGCCATCCGCGGTGCGGCCGTCCGGGGTGATCAGGTAGTCAATGCGGAGCCCGCCGATGAAGGCGTAGTCGGGCACAGGATCCTCGCTTCCTGGGATGGATCTCGGGTGTGGGGATGGCGTCCATGATAGCGGAGAGAAGGGGAATCGTGCAAGGGCGGGAGTGCGGCAAGCCACCGAGACGAGGAGACAGGATGGCGGGGAGACAGGGCGGCGGGAAGGGGGGAAGGAGCCGCTCATCCAAGCCAATCGTCCAATCTTCAATTGCCAGTCTCCCTCTCGCCGGTCTCCCATCGTGCACGAAACCAATCCACCGATCCATTTCCTGTCGTCGGTCTTCGCTCCAACTGAGAAACCGCTCGCTCGCCCAGAAATTTGGTCGGAACGATTTGGTTTCTCCCACCCCATCTTCTATAATTTGTGCATCTTCAGTAATTCACGATTTTAGCCAAACGGAGGCGTGAGCATCCTCCGATGCGGCATCGCCCCTCTGGAATCGGCATCCGAGGATGCCGACTCCGCTACGAATTCGTGAACTGCTGATCTTCGAATTTGCGTGTCTCTGGCGACCATCCACCCACTCATCCACAGGCGAAACCCCATGACCGAACACTTGGATCCCACCCCTCCTTTCCAGCCTTCTCTGCCGCGTTTTCTGCCCGCCTTCGCCCCTCCTCGGGCTGGGCTGTGGCTGCTTCTGCTCCTGGGCGCGCTGGGCGTGGCCCTGGGCGGCTGCGTGGCGGACCCCAACGCCAGTCCTCTCTTCGCCGTGCCCGGGGACGCCAGCCTTGCCGGGCAGCAGGTTGGGGCTCAGAGCGAAGAGAGCGCTGCCTCGAGCCTGGAGGAGGCAGTGGTCATCCCCACGCCCACGCCCCTGCCGGAGGTGACGGTCACCGTGCGCAACCGCAGCGTGAACATCCGCAGCGGACCGGGGACCAACTTCCAGGTCATCGCGGGGGCCAGGCGGG
>CAYQEB010000211.1:0-1985 GCA_964416395.1 uncultured Caldilineaceae bacterium
CGGATCAAGGTATCGCAACCAAGGTTTGAGAGGTAGGACCCATGCCGAACACCAAATCAGCCGCCAAGCGGATGCGCCAGAACGAGAAGCGCCGCCTGCGCAACCGCATCTACCGCAGCAGCGCCCGCACCTTCATCAAGAAGGCCCGTATGCTCATCGAGGCCGGGGATCCCAGCGCGGAGCAGATGGTGCGCCAGGCCATCAAGGCCCTGGACAAGGCCGCCAGCAAGGGGGTCATCCACCCCAACAACGCGGCCCGGCGCAAGAGCCGGTTGATGCGCTTCTACAACAAGGCCCGCCAGAGCGCCTAGCGGCCTGGCAGTCTGCCAAAATCAGCAGAGAGCGCCGTGGAGTCACCCGGTCGGCCATCGGGTGGCTCTTTTGTGTTGGCATCTGCTCTGCTTTGTTGCCCCAGAGCCGAGTCTGCTAGGCTCATGCGCCTCGTCGATGGAAATAATCGCAGTGGGCCTGGAGCACGCAGATCTCGCAGCGGGGATTCTGGGCCTTGCAGACCTCTCGCCCGTGCCGGATCAGGTTCAGGTGCAGAGCATAGTAGGTCTCCGGCGGCAGCAGGGACTCCCAGATGGCCTTGATCTTGGCCGGGCTGGCCTTGGGATCGGCCAATCCCAGGCGCTGGGTGATGCGCTGGACATGGGTGTCCACCGGGAAGGCGCCCTTGCGGAAGCAGAAGAGGAGAACGATGCTGGCCGTCTTGTGGCCCACGCCCGGGAAACTCTCCAGGTACTTCAAGGCCTCTTCCACGGGCATGTCCGCCAGGTGATCCAGGCTGTAGGCCCCCACCTCCCGCTTCAGCTTCTCCAGGGCCTGGACGATGCGAGGCGCCTTCTGGTTGTACATGCCTGCGGGGCGGATGGCCTCCTTGATCTCGTCCAGGGGAGCGGTGCGCACCGCGTCCCAGTCGTCGTGGAAACGCTCCTTCAGGGCCAGGAAGGCTCGCAGGCTGTTCTTGTCGTTGGTGTTGGCGCTGAGGATGGTGAGGATCAACTCCTCCACCGGATCCCAGTGGCAGCGCCAGTCCGGCTCCCCGTAGGCCTCCAGCAAGGCCCGGTAGATGGCCCAGGCCTTCTCCCGAAGATCCTCAGGGCGAGAGTGATCGGATTGGCTGGCTGGTTGGGTGCTGGTCATGAGCGATTGGCCGGTTGGGTGTGCTGGATGACTGGTTGCAGGCTGCTGGAGAAGGGGCTGGCTGAGGCCGCCGCCTTCGCCAAAAGCCCGACCATTGTAGCGCGGATCCGGCCAACATGCGAACCGGGCCTCTCCGGCTACCGGGAGGCCTGGGGCAGGTGATCCCATGAAGGAAAAACCACTGCAAGACGAACTGCTCATCTGTGGACGCTGCGGCGTCACCTTCCTGTGGACGGTGGAGGAGCAACGGCGTTGGTCCGAGCCAGAGCCGCCGGACCGCTGCCCCGGCTGCCACCGCCTGCTGCCACCCCCAGGACGGAAACGGGGCCTGGTCAAGTGGTACGATCCCCGCCGGAAGTTCGGCTTCATCGTGCCGGTCCAGGGGCCAGAGCTCTATGTCCACGGCCGGCAGCTCCGGGGGACGGGGCGGCTGCATCCTGGGGACCTGGTGGAGTTCGGCGTGGAGCCTGGAGAGCGGGGGCCCGTGGCTGTGGCCGTCCATGTGGTGGAGCGAGGGCGTGGCCGGAAGCGTTCCGCCCTGGCGGAGCAGGGCTGAGGGAACCGGATCCAGCCTTCCGTCGTCCCCAGATGTGGAGGAGCTGGGACGGGCGATTCTGGCCCTGAATTTGACAATCCAGGCAGGAATTGTTACCATCCAGGCAGGCTCGCTGTCTGGATTTGGGCCTGCTTCTGAACCGTCTTGCGGTATCTTCTTTCGGCGCCTTTTTTCGACACCTTTTTTCGGCGACGTAGCCAAGTGGTAAGGCAGGGGTCTGCAAAACCCCGATCGCCGGTTCGAATCCGGCCGTCGCCTCTACGGCAGCAACCCGGGACCGGCA
>CAYQEB010000212.1:0-1983 GCA_964416395.1 uncultured Caldilineaceae bacterium
AGCCAGGCCAGCCAGCGGGGAAACCCGGCTGTGGCAAAGGCCGCGGGCAGGAGCACCACCCCGGGGGCCTGGAACTCCAGGAGCAGGGCGTCCAGGGCGTCTCGCCAGGCCATGCTGTTCGGCCAGGACAGTCAGCTCCTGGGCCAGCTCGGGTTCGGTGCGATCCTTCCAGGCCTGGATCTGGTTGGCCCAGTTGATGAGTTCTGTCACCTTCCGGGGAAGGGCAGGTCCCTTCCCACGAAAAAAGCCGCCACGTTTCCGTGACGGCTTTCTTCGTTTCTGGCTGGGGGACAGGGATTCGAACCCCAACTGCCTGATCCAGAGTCAGGTGTTCTGCCGATTAAACTATCCCCCATCGGCTCGCTTTACCGACCAATAATCTACCACAGGGGGCCGATTTTGGCAAAATTCCACTGGCCAAAATCAGGTCTGTTCGGCTGCGGTCCGGGCCTGTTCCTCCAGGAAGGCGATGGCCCGGCGCACTCGCTTCACCACCTCCTCCCGGCCCAGGGCCTCCATGCTCTCGAAGAGGGGCGGGGAGACCTTCTTGCCGGTGATGGCGCCCCGGAAGGGGCCGAAGAAGCTGCCCGCCTTGACGCCCATCTCTTCCGCTTTGGCCCGGAACGCGGCCTGGATGGCCTGGTGCTCGAAGGGTTCGATCTCTTCCAGGATGGCCAGCCCGGCCTTGAGCACGGCCACGCTCTGGGCCATGTCCAGCTTGCGCCCCAGGAGCAGCTTCGGGTCCGCGTAGGTGATGGCCTCCGCCTCCACGAAGGCCCAGTCGAGCCACTGGGCCGCCTCGCCCAGCCGTTTGATCCGCTCCTGGATCAGGGGGATCAGCTTGTCCAGGCGGGGGTCCTGGCGCAGCCGCTCTTCGTCTATCCCCAGATCCCGGCTCAGGTAGGGGATGAGCCGCGCCTTCAGCTCCTGGGGGCTCAGCTTTCGGATGTAGACGCCGTTCAGCCACTCCAGCTTGTCGTAGTCCATGGCCGCGGGGGAGGGGTTGATGTCCCGCAAGTGGAAGCGCTGGATGGCCTCCTCCCGGGTGAAGATCTCCCGTTCCGCGGCGTAGCTCCAGCCGATGGTGGCCAGGAAGTTGAACATGGCCTCGGGCAGGTAGCCAGCCTCGATGAAGTCCCGCACCAGGGTCAGATAGACCTTGTCCCCCACCACCTTCTTGCGCTTGCTCATCTTGCCCTTGCCCGTCGGATCCAGGATGACGGGCAAGTGCACGAAGACCGGCGCCTCCCAGCCGAAGGCCTGGTAGATGAGCTGGTGCAGGGGGGCGGTGGCCAGCCACTCCTGGCCCCGGAGCACGTGGGTGATCTTCATCAGGTGGTCGTCCACCACCACGGCCAGGTGATAGGTGGGCAGCCCGTCGCTCTTCAGGAGCACCATGTCCTGGAGCTCCCGGTTCTGCACGGTGATGGGGCCCCGGAGCAGGTCGTGGAAGGTGGTGCTCCCCTCCAGGGGGACGGCGAAGCGCACCACGGAGGGCCGACCTTCCGCCTCCAGCCTGGCCCGCTCCTCTGGGGAGAGGTAGCGGCAGTGGCGGTCGTAGCCCGGCTTCTCGCCCCGGCGACGCTGCTCCTCCCGCACCTTTTCCAGGCGCTCCGGAGTGCAGTAGCAGCGGTAGGCGTGGCCCAGCTGGATGAGCTTCTCCGCGTACTCCTGGTAGATGGCCTTGCGCTGGCTCTGGACGTAGGGGCCGTAGGGGCCACCGATGTCCGGGCCCTCGTCCCACGCCAGCCCCAGCCATTTGAGCCCTCGCATCACGTCCTCCAGGCTGTCCGGCACGTAGCGGCGCTGGTCCGTGTCCTCGATGCGCAGGATGAACTGGCCGCCGGTGTGCCGGGCCCAGAGCCAGTCGAAGAGGGCGGTGCGCAGGCCGCCCAGGTGCAGGTAGCCGGTGGGGCTGGGCGCGAAGCGCACCCGGGCCGGCGGCTCTTGGGAGCGGTCGTCTCTGTGGCGGTCCTCTCGAGG
>CAYQEB010000213.1:0-1982 GCA_964416395.1 uncultured Caldilineaceae bacterium
GGCCACGAGGACCATGGCGCTCACGTGGACCACACAGGCCACGAGCAGATGTTCAAACAGCGCTTCTTTGTCTGTCTGGCGTTGACGATCCCGGTGCTCCTCTACAGCCCGGTGATGCAGCGCTGGTTGGGCTTCCGCATGCCCGAATTCCCGGGCAGCGAGTGGATCACCCCCCTCTTCTCCGTCATCATCTTCCTCTACGGCGGCGTGCCCTTCCTGCAGATGGCCCGGGTGGAGCTGCGCAACCGGCAGCCGGGGATGATGAGCCTCATCTCCCTGGCCATCAGCGTGGCCTTCATCTACAGCCTGGCCGCCCTCTTCATCGCCCCGGAGAGCGGCTTCTTCTGGGAGCTGGTCACCCTGATCGACGTGATGCTCCTGGGCCACTGGATCGAGATGCGCAGCGTGCGCCAGGCCTCCGGCGCCCTCCAGGAGCTGGCCAAGCTCATGCCCGACACCGCGGAGCGCATTCTGCCGGATGGGACGGTGGAGCAGGTGCCCACAAGCCAGCTGAAGCCCGGCGACCTGATCCTGGTTCGGCCTGGGGCCAGCATCCCCGCGGACGCAGAGGTGGTGGAGGGCGAGTCCGATGTGAACGAGGCCATGCTCACCGGCGAATCCCGGCCGGTGAAGAAGCGGCCCGGGGACAAGATCATCGCCGGGACCATCAACGTGGGCAGCGGCAGCCTCCGGGCCCGGGTCCTGGCCACCGGAGATCAGACCGCCCTGGCCGGCATCATGCGCCTGGTGGAGGAGGCCCAGAAGAGCAAGTCTCGCACCCAGGTGCTGGCGGATCGGGCCGCGGGCTGGCTCTTCTACATCGCCCTGGGCGTGGCCGGGATCACCGCGATCGCCTGGACCATCGCCACCGGTTTCAACGTGGACGTGCTGGAGCGGGTGGTCACTGTGCTGGTCATCGCCTGCCCCCACGCCCTGGGGCTGGCCGTGCCCCTGGTGGTGGCCATCACCACCTCCCTGGGGGCCCAGCGGGGTGTGCTCATCCGGGATCGCCTGGCCCTGGAGGCCATGCGGGAGATCAACGTGGTGCTTTTCGACAAGACGGGCACCCTGACCAAAGGCGAGCAGGGCGTGGTGGGCATGGCCATCGCCGAGGGCATGGACGAGGCGGACGTCCTAGCCCTGGCCGCGGCCCTGGAAGGGGACTCGGAGCACATCATCGCCCAGGCCATCCGGCAGACGGCCCAGGAGCGAGGCGTCACGCCCCCTCGGGTGAGCGAGTTCCAGGCCTTGAAAGGGCGCGGGGTGAAGGGGATCATCGACGGAGTGGCCTACTACGTGGGCGGCCCTCGGCTGCTGGAGATGCTGGAGGCCCAGCTCCCCGAGAGCATCCGAGCCTTCGCGGAGGAGGCCGGGCGCAAGGGGCAGAGCGTGGTCTACCTGACCCGGGAGAACCAGGTGCTGGCGGCCTTCGCCCTGGCCGACGTGATCCGGCCGGAGAGCTACCAGGCGGTGCGTCGGCTCCACGAGCTGGGCATCCAGGTGGGCATGATCACCGGGGACAGCCGAGCCGTGGCCCAGGCCGTGGCCCAGGAGCTGGGCATTGATGTCTACTTTGCCGAGGTGCTGCCAGAGCACAAGGCGGCCAAGGTGAAGGAGCTCCAGGCCCAGGGCAAGAAGGTGGCCATGGTGGGGGATGGCGTCAACGACGCGCCGGCCCTGGTCCAGGCGGACGTGGGCATCGCCATCGGCAGCGGCACGGACGTGGCCATTGAGTCCGCGGGGATCATCCTGGTGCGCAGCAACCCGCTGGACGTGGTGGGGATCATCGAGCTGAGCCGGGCCTCCTACCGCAAGATGATCCAGAACCTGTGGTGGGCCGCCGGGTACAACATCGTGGCCCTGCCCCTGGCTGCGGGCGCACTGGTGCCCTTCGGCGTGCCGGCCCTCTCCCCGGCTGTGGGCGCCCTGCTCATGAGCCTGAGCACGGTGATTGTGGCCATCAACGCCCAGACGTTGCGCCG
>CAYQEB010000214.1:0-1957 GCA_964416395.1 uncultured Caldilineaceae bacterium
TCACCGGCCCAGGATGCTGCGCCCCCCATCCCCGCCATGGACCTGCTGCGCTTCACCACGGCCGGCAGCGTGGACGACGGCAAGAGCACCCTCATCGGCCGCCTCCTCTACGACTCCAAGGCCATCTTCCAGGACCAGCTGGAGGCGGTGGAGCAGGCCAGCCGCAGCCGTGGAGACGACTATGTGGACCTGGCCCTGCTCACCGACGGCCTGCGGGCGGAGCGAGAACAGGGGATCACCATCGACGTGGCCTACCGCTACTTCGCCACGCCCAAACGCAAGTTCATCATCGCGGACACCCCGGGCCACATTCAGTACACCCGCAACATGGTCACCGGCGCCTCCACCGCGGAGCTGGCCGTCATCCTCATCGACGCCCGCAAAGGCGTGGTCACCCAGTCCAAGCGCCACAGCTTCATCGCCACCCTCCTACGCATCCCTCACCTGCTCATCGCCATCAACAAGATGGACCTGGTGGACTACAGCCAGGAGGTCTACAACCGCATCGTGGCCCAGTTTCGCGAGTTCGCAGTCAAGCTCAACGCCCAGGACGTGGTCTACATCCCCGTCTCTGCCCTGCACGGGGACAACGTGGTGACCAAGAGCCCCAACATGCCCTGGTACGACGGCCCCACCCTGCTCCACCACCTGGAGAGCGTGAACGTGGGGGCCAGCCGCAACCTGGTGGACTTCCGCTTCCCGGTCCAGTATGTGATCCGCCCCCACCAGGACTTCCGAGGCTTCGCTGGACAGATCGCCTCCGGTCGCATTCGGCCAGGGGAGGAGGTGGTGGTGCTCCCCTCGGGCCAGAAGAGCCGAGTGCGGGCCATTGTCACTATGGACGGAGAGCTGGAAGAGGCTGTGGCAGGAGACTCGGTGGTCCTCACCCTGGAGGACGAGATCGACATCAGCCGGGGCGACATGATCGTCCGCGCCCGCAACCTGCCTCAGAAGGCCAACCAGGTGGACGCCATCCTCTGCTGGATGAGCGAGGAGCCTCTGGACCCCAGCCGCCCCTACTGGGTCCAGCACACCACTCGCACAGTCAAGGGCTTCATCACCGAGCTGAACTACCGCATCGACGTGGACACCATGCATCGCCAGCCGGCGGAGACCCTAGCCCTGAACGAGATCGGACGCATCCAGCTCACCACCACCCAGCCCCTCTTCTACGACCGCTATCAGCTAAACCGGGCTACCGGGGGCTTCATTCTCATCGATCCCTTCACCAACAACACCGTGGCCGCGGGCATGATTCGGGGCAAATCTCGCCAGGTGACCGACTTGGTGGAGACGCCAGTGGCCCTGCCCGACCGGCGCAAGTCCAGCCATGTGGTCTGGGAGCGGGTGGGCATCACCCGGGAGATGCGAGAACAGCTCAACGGCCACAAGGCCGGGGTGCTCTGGTTCACTGGCCTCTCTGGCTCAGGCAAATCCACCGTGGCTCGTCGTCTGGAACAGCGCCTCTTCCAGCTGGGCTGCCGCACCTTCTTCTTGGACGGGGACAACCTGCGCCACGGCCTCAACGGGGACCTGGGTTTCTCGCCCGAGGACCGGAAGGAGAACATTCGCCGGGTGGCGGAGGTGGCCAAACTGGCCTTCGAGCATGGCAACCTGGTCCTGGCCAGCTTCATCTCCCCCTACCAGGAGGACCGGGACTTCGCCCGCTCTCTTTTGCCCCCGGGACGCTTCTTCGAGATCTTCGTCAAATGCGACATCGAGGTCTGCAAGCGCCGAGACCCGAAAGGGCTCTATGCCAAGGCCTTGCGGGGGGAGATCAAAGGCTTCACCGGCATCGACGCGCCCTATGAGGAGCCAACGAACCCAGAGATGGTAGTGGAGACGGACCTGCGCAGCAGCGAGGAGATCGTAGAGGAGATCCTCCAGGAGCTGGTCCGGGCCGGGCTGCTGAAAGGCATGTAGGTCACGTCTCCCGGCGTGACAGTAGGTGCGGTTT
>CAYQEB010000215.1:0-1930 GCA_964416395.1 uncultured Caldilineaceae bacterium
TTCACGTTTCATTCTCCAATCTCGACTCTCCAATCGCCATCTTCCAACTGCCACATTCTTCACCCACTTCACCCAGGAGGTCCCACCTTTGTCCATCAAACCCGACTACTGGATCCGGCAGATGGCCCAGGAGCACGGCATGATCGAACCCTTCGTGGACGGCCAGGTCCGGGAGGGGGTCGTCTCCTACGGCCTGAGCAGCTTCGGCTACGACATCCGGGTGGCCGACGAGTTCCGCATCTTCACCCCCTCCACCGGTCGCCTCTCTGTGGTGGACCCCAAGGCCATCGACGAGAGCGCTATGGTGGCCTACCAGGGGGAGGTCTGCATCATCCCGCCCAACAGCTTCGCCCTGGCCCGCACCGTGGAGTACTTCCGGGTGCCTCGGGACGTGATCACCCTCTGCGTGGGCAAGAGCACCTACGCCCGCTGCGGCATCATCGTCAACGTCACCCCCTTTGAGCCGGGCTGGGAGGGGTTCGTCACCCTGGAGATCAGCAACACCACCCCCCTGCCGGCCAAGATCTACGCCAACGAGGGCATCGCCCAGGTCCTCTTCTTCCAGGGTCCGGAGCCAGAGGTCACCTACGCGGACCGCAGGGGAAAATACCAGAAGCAGACCGGGATCACCCTGCCCCGGCTCTGAGACCGGCGCCCCCTCAGCGGACGGCCAGGGCCACGCAGGCCAGGGTCTGGGCCAGGGCCACCAGGCCATTCAGGGAGGCGGTGGGCCAGCCGTGACGGTAGTGGGTGTCCCGCACCTGGTAGCCGCAGAGGAGCACGTGCCGGTAGCGCTCCATGATGGCCACCGAGTCGCTGCGGGAGATGTAGCCTCGATTCTCCTGCAGGGCCACCCCCTGCTGGGCCAGCCAGGCCGCGAAGCCCCGGAAGGGGATGTAGAGGTCCGGCGGTGTGACCACGCCCTGGGCCAGCTTGGCCGCCTCCCCGAAGAAGGCGCTGGGGCCGGGCGTCTGCGCGTGGGGCACCTCGTGGCCGTCCACCTCCACGAAGAGGGTCTCCGGGGGCAGGGGTAGGCTGTGGACCAGGCGACGCATGGACCGGGAGAAACTGGCGGCGGTCTGGGGCGGGCCCTCCTCCTCGTCGGTGAAGAGGAACCAGACCGGAGGCCACTGCCCGGTGCGGACCAGGGCCTGGGCCGCGGCCAGCAGCGCGGTGGCCCCCAGGGCGTTGTCCACCTTTCCCCGTAACAGGCCATCGGGATCCCCGTGGGTGGACGTCTCGTAGATGACCCGATCCCCCGGCGCCACGTCCCCCTCCTCCGCCTGGAACCAGGCCCGCCACGTGCCGGCCAGCTCTCGGCTGCGGATGGTCCCCCGGGCCACCTGGGCCAGCCGCTGGGCGTCCGGGTCGAAGCGCCAGGCGCTCCCCGGCCAGTCCACCTGGGCGTTGTGGTTGCAGAAGGGGACCAGGGGGGTGCCGTTCCCTTCCGGGAAGGAGGGCAGGATCTCCGTGCTGCCCACCAGATAGCTGATCTCGTCCGCGTGGGCCACGAAGATCACCCGGGGCGTGGGGGCGAAGCGCAGGGCCACGACGCCTGTCCCGGCCAGGTTTCGGTCCAGGAGGGCCTGGGTCTCTGGGCCCAGGAAGCCTTCCACGGCCTCCTGGATGGCCCGTCCCCGGCTGTAGCTCACTGTCTGGCTGGGGCCTGGCGTCTCCGCCACCTGTGCGAAGAGGGCCAACAGATCCTGGGGCTGGGTCAGCTCACGAAGCTGGGCCAGCCACTCCTGGGTGATGGGCTGAGGGTGGAAGGCGATCATGGGAGGGCGCTCCTGGGTGGAAAAGGGAGATTGGAGGGTCGAGATTGGAGAGTAGAGATTGGAGAGTTTGTTGGTATGAAACGTGATGCGTGAAAAACCGTAGGTCCGGTCTCCCGGCCGGACAGGGATGCGTGAAACGTGAAAGCCGTAGG
>CAYQEB010000216.1:0-1921 GCA_964416395.1 uncultured Caldilineaceae bacterium
CGCACCTACGGCTGTTCCGCCGGTCGTGGGTCGGTCCCGGTCAGCCGCCTGCCGATTCTCCCTACCCGAAATCGACGGCCATGGCTTGGGCAATGCGCTGGAAGTCGTCGTCTGGGATCTGGAACAGGCCGCGCCGAAAGGGGAAGCCCCACCGCTGTTTGTCCACGATGAACTCCAGTGCAGGGATCAAGGGGCGGATGGGCGCCTCCTGGCAGGGGAGAAAGGCCACCCGCCGGCGCCAGGGATGAAATGTGGGGCTCATCTCAACCTGGTACGGCTTCTCGTCCAGCACCCGGGCCACAGCGGTGAAGCGCTGCAACGGTTTGCCGTCTCGGAAACGGGTGCGCGGGGAGTAGAAGACGATGAGGTCCCCTTTGGAGAGTCGCCGCAGGTTCGTCGCTCGACCGTGGTTGGCCTGGGTGAAGCTGCCCTCCATTCCCGCCTTGACGTGATCGTGTGAAACGGTGTTGATCCAGTGCTTCATGGCCCTGGCTCCTTGTGGATGGGGGAAAAGGGCGTTGGAACCCTCGATGGGGTCCACGCTGTTTCCCATGAGTGCACGGGGTGGCGAACAGAACCCCATCACGATTGAAGTTGGCGGCCGCATAGACAGGCCACCAGGTCACATCGAAGAAAAATCCCACCACCCCAGGGAAGACCTCGGGCTCCACGAAGTCGCCCTGGGCGGCCCGTTGCTCCCGGCAGATCGCCTGGGCGCGCTTCCACCCCAGGTGAAAGCCGGTCCCCAGGGTCAGGTAGAGCAGGCCCACTGCCAGCAAGAGGATCGTTGCTTTTCTCAAGGGATCCTCGCTCCGGGTGTCACGGTTGTCGATGGGCTAGAGAGCTCAGCCCGCGGATCCGCTCGCCGCGCGCAAGGTGCTCCCTCCCGAACAGCGCGATGAGGAGGAGGGCCACCGCCACGCTCACAATGCTTCCTCCCAGGGCGGACACGCCTGTTATCACTGCCCCGTACGTGTTCGTCAGCACGTGATAGAGGGCCACTCCCGGCACGCTTCCTCGGGTGCTGTTGAAGAGCCAGGTGTAGATGAACGCATCCCCGACCGTGCCGATGAACCACAGCAGGAAAGGTCGCCTGGACATGGGGTTGTCGGCCCAGAAAAAGAGGGGGAGATGCCACAAGGCCCACAAGGCGCCGACGGTCAGGGTGGCCACCAGGGCCGAGTGATTTCGCTGTAGCCGCGGCAGGGCGAATCCCCGCCACCCAACCTCTTCCCAGGGATTGGCCAGCAGCGCGACCGTCAGCCCAGCCATCAACATGCCGAGCTTGCTCTCGCCGGAGGGCGCCAGCGGCTCCATCATGGCCGGGAGCCCCAGCATCTGTGTCACGGCTTTCTGGGCCAGGAGGAGCAAGGCGGGCAGGACGATCACGACGAGCAGCCACCACCAGGGAACGGGCCATCGCCAAAGCGAGCGAAACCAGGCGGCCGCGCCGGCCTTGCCCAGGTCGGCCCGGGCCACCATGAGGGCGGCGAGGGTTGGCCCTGCCGCGGGAAGGACGAGGAAGAACTGGAACAAGGGATGCTTGAAGAGGGCGATCCCCTGGGAAGCGGCTACCATGGGCAGCCAGCCGAGCCAGGAGATGGCGAAAGCCAGAACGTAGAACCAGAGCACTGGATGTCGTTTCATCGCCTCATGTTCTTGGGTTTCACGCCCCCTGGGAAGCTCGGGCCGCGCCCTCCAAGAAACCCCCAGTTCTCATCTTGTCCCGAACAATTTCAGGATAGGAACCTTGTATCGACCCGGATAAGACGAACCCTCGGATTGCTTCCGAACTCTCGCGTCTATTCCTGGGACCCTTGAGTCCAGTATAGGGTGCTGTGTAGTCTTCGTCAAGCAATTCAGCGAGGGCCAGCGAGGGGGTGAAAAACCTGTTCAGGCCACTCTGCGGCTCCAGGAGCCC
>CAYQEB010000217.1:0-1910 GCA_964416395.1 uncultured Caldilineaceae bacterium
GTGCGGTTGCAAACCGCACCTACTGGGTGGGGGAAGGAAACAAAGGTTCACCCGTTGGTCACCTGGTGCCCGGCCTGCTGGAGCGCGGCCAGGGTCTGGGCCAGGCGTTCTTTCTTCACCAGTAGGTAGTCGGTGTCGTAGGTGGAGAGGGCAAAGATGCTGATGCCCGCCTGGGCCAGGGGGGTGACTAGGGAGGCCAGCACGCCGACCAGGCTGAAATCCAAGGGGCCGGCCACCTTCAGGAGCCGCCAGCCAGGCTCTTGTACTACACCGTCCGGAACCGAGGCGTCCGGGCAGACGATGGAGAGCTCTTCGGCTGTGCGGGTGATCGCACAGAAAGGGCCGTTCGTGGCCCAGGTGGGAAGGGGATCCGAGGGTTTCAAGCGACAGACGCTGAACTGACCCGGGAGCAGGGAGAGCCGGAGAACGGCCGGGTTTTCAGGCACGGTTGTCCCCTTCCACGGGACGCTGGGAACCCGTCCACCAGGCCAGGGCCCGGCGCTCTGCCTCCTGGATGAAAGGGGCCTTGCCGTCCATGTAGGCCTCTAAGTCTGTTGGATAGGCGGCGGCCAGGGCCCGTTTCAGCTCCGAATAGCGATGGGCCCAGTCTGGGTGGGCTCGCAGGAAGTTCCGGAAGGCCAGATGGCGCTGGGCCTCCAGCGAACCGACCTGGAACACGTGCACATGGAAGAGGTGCACACCTGCCGGGTCCACCTTGCGGAAGTAGCGTCGCCCGGGGATGCCGTGCTCGCCCAAGGCCTGGTATCCTTGTTCCTCCATGGCGTGGGAATAGCGGTCCACGGCCTGGATGTCTGCTGCTTCTACCAGCATGTCCACGATGGGCTTGGCGTGGATATCTGGGACAGCCGTGCTGCCGATGTGGTGGACCGTCACCGCGTTCGGGCCCAGGGCAGCCTTCACCACCTGGGATTCCTGGTGGAACTGCTGGGCCCAGCGGGGATCCGGGGGTGCGATCTGGACCGTCCTCATGGTGCGGGCTCCTGAATGCGGTCCTCTATCTCCCAGGCATGATCCAGCACATGCCAGGCCACTCGGCGCACGAAGTAACGAGGCGGCCAGATGGCTCCGCCCCGGGGACCCCGCTCTGGCAACCCCTCTCGCACGGCCTGCTCCAGGGCCTCCAGGATGGCCTGCCGGGTGGGCTCCAGTCGCTCCCTGGGATTGAGGCCGGTTCCCCTGAGGCGTTTCCCGGCCAGGCGGCGCAGGTAGCTGGCCTCCCCCTCCACCACATGCTCAAGTATCTTTTCTCGGTTCCGGCCCCCACCCCGGGGCCCCTTGCGCAGCTCCTTGTCCGCGGCGGCTTCCACTGCGGCGTCGAAGGCCTGCCAGCAGGCGCGCAACAGGCGTTGCAGAAGGGCCAGTTCGGCCTCGTCCAGGGGCAGGCTGTCGGCCTGAGCGGGGATAGCCGGCGCACCGAAGTCGGTGGTGGCATTGCCAGCATGTCGCTCCACCACGTTTAGCTGAGCGAGCTGGCTAGGTGGCTGGAACTCCATCCCCACCCGCTGCAGCGCCCGGGCGTAGCGGGGGCCGTAGGCCAGAAGCGCCTCCAAGGCCGTGGTCTCATCCCGGCCGGAGCGGCACCAACCTGGCCAGTCCAGGGCGCAGGCAAAGGTCCGTTTGCTGCCGCCCTCCAGGGTGACCGGGAACGTCTCTGTGGAATCCGTGGCTGTGGAACCTATGGCTGTGGGATCTGTCATGAACCGTCCTCAACTCGCTGATTTAATAGCTGTCTTTTGATATCACTGGATTGATGGTGTCACTCCAGAGTCTCGGCGCCCCCGGGGAGGGGAGCGCACAAGCAGGATTTGGTCCACCATGTGCTTGGTGTGGAGGATCTTCTGCCGCCACAGGCTTTTGACCATGTAGGGATAGATCCGCCAGAAGTCAGG
>CAYQEB010000218.1:0-1872 GCA_964416395.1 uncultured Caldilineaceae bacterium
ACATCGGCCGCGACCCCAACGCCCATTCCCAGATCCGAGAGCTCATCGCGGAGGAAGAGATCCAGGAGCCCATCTCCGCCATCTTCTCCCCTCTGCGGGCTGGCACGGAGTGCATCGGGGTCATCGGCATCAGCGCCGCGCCAGGGCGGAGCTACTCGGCTACGGAGCTGCGCCTGCTCACCGCCATGGCCGAGATCGGCGGCAGCGCCCTGAACCGTGCGGACATCATGGAGACCCTGGAGCAGCGGGTCTCGGAGCGCACCCGAGAGCTGGCCGAGGCCAACCAACGCCTCCAGGAGCTGGATCGGCTGAAATCCGAGTTCGTGGCCAACGTCTCCCACGAGCTCCGCACGCCCCTCACCAACATCAACTTCTACCTGAACCTGCTCACCTCAGTCCAGGACGGCCAGAAGAAGGAGAAGTACATGGCCATCCTGCGCCAGGAGACCCAGCGGCTGAAGACCCTCATCGAGACAGTCCTGGACCTTTCCCGGCTGGACGCGGCCCAGGCGGCCGGCCAGGCCGGCACCGAACGGGTGGACATGGGGCAGCTGGCGGCCCAGGTGGTGGCCAGCCACGAGGAGCTGGCCCGCACCGGGGATGTGGCCCTGCGCCTGGAGGTGGACGACAGCCCCCTCCAGGTCTCCGGGGACCACAACCAGCTGGTCCAGGTGGTGACCAACCTGCTGGCCAACGCCATCAACTACACCCCTCCCGGCGGCCAGGTCACGGTGCGGGCCCGGGCCGAGGGGGATCAGGTCTGCCTCTGCATCTCCGACACAGGCATGGGAATCCCGCCGAAGGAGCAGGGGCTCATCTTCGACCGTTTCTTCCGGGGGGAGCGGGCCACCGCCGCCGGCATCCCTGGGACTGGCCTGGGCCTAAGCATCGTGAAGGAGATCGTGGACCTCCACGGCGGCCAGATCCAGGTGCAGAGCGCCCCGGGCCAGGGGAGCACCTTCCAGGTCTGGCTGCCTCGCCTCCAAGGGCCCTCCCGCACCTCTCGCCCCCCTGCCACCTCTCCTGGCGCCCGGGCGGCTGCCGATGGCCAGTGACCCCCGGGGGAAGCCCCTTCCCCTCACCCCGCCCCTCCTGGTGATCACCTGTGGCCTTCCCGGCGCGGGCAAGAGCGTGGTGGCCCGGCTGTTGGCCCAGCTCCTCCCGGCCCACCTGCTGCGGACGGACGTGGTGCGCCGGGAGCTCTTCCCTGTGCGTCGCTACACCGAGGACGAGATCCGACAGGTCTACCGGGAGCTGCTGCGGCGAGCCGAAGCCTTGCTGGGACAGGGGGAATCGGTGGTCCTGGATGGGACCTTCTCCCAGGCGGAGTGGCGGGAGGAGGCCCGTTCCCTGGCGGAGCGCCTGGGGGCTCGCTTCGCTCTGGTGGAGGTGACCAGCCCCGAGGAGATGGTGCGACGGCGGCTGGCGGCCCGGACCGGCGACGCCTCGGAGGCGGATTTCCAGGTCTACCAGGAGCTTCGTCGGCGCTTCCAGCCCATCCAGGAGCCTCACCTGGTGGTGGACAACTCGGCCGGGCTGGCGGAGCTGGCGGCTCGGGTGCAGGCCATCGCGGCCCAGCTACGGGCGTGAGGGCTGGCGGGCCAGCCGAGGCCCAGCCCAGAACGCGTCAAGGGGGACGAGCGGCGTGCTCGTCCCCCTTTTGCTGGGTGCGTCCGTTGGTTTCATCCGAGCTTCACCCCAGGGCGTCCATGACGGCTGTGCGCAGGACCGGATAGGAGGTGGGCCCCGCATCCTCATAGACGATGCGCCCGCTCCGGTCGATGACGATGGTGGAACCGAGCCCCTGGATGTTGAATGTCCTGGCCACCTGGTTGTCCTCGCTGTCCTGGGCCCAGGTGAGATCCCCTGCCC
>CAYQEB010000219.1:0-1824 GCA_964416395.1 uncultured Caldilineaceae bacterium
GGCCGTCGAAACCCAGGGATTCCGCGCCCTGGGCCGCGGCGATGATCTGGGCGGGTGTGTCCGCTTGCAAGGCTGCGTCGAATTTCATGGGCGAGATCCTCAGCGTGTGGAAAAACGGGAAAGGAATTGGAGACTAGAGATTGGAGATTGGAGATTGAAAACAGGCGATTGGAGAGAGCTCCTGTTGTGCGGCGGATTGGATGATCGGTTGATTGGGCAGTTGGACGATTCTGGCACAGGCGGCTCCCACTTCACCCCCTCATCCCGGTGGTCCGTCACTTCCGTTTCCTCGTCACTTCCGCGCCTCCTCCGCCAGCCGCTGGGCCGCCCGGTGAGCCCGGGCCCGGACGCCGGCCAGGTCCACGTTCAGGACCACCCCCTCGCAGACCAGCATCTTGCCCCCGGCCAGCACGGCCTGGACTCGATGGCGGCTGCCGTAGCGGAGGAGCTGGGCGTAGAGGTTCTCCGGGCTGAGGGGGGTGGGCGGGTTGGTGTCCAGGAGCAGGAGATCCGCCTGCCAGCCTGGCTCCAGCCGCCCCACTCTGGCCAGGCCCAGGAGCCGGGCGTTGCCCTCGGTGGCCATCTGCCAGAGCTGGGCCGGGGTGATGGGCCGGGCGGGGTGGCCGGCGTTGTGGAGGAGGAAGGCAGCCCGCAGCACGTCGAAGAAGTCCACGCTGACGCCATCGCTGCCCAGGCCAACAGACAGTCCCCGCCCCAGGAGCCCGGCCAGGTCCTCCCCAGCCTGAAAACGATCGTCGCTCAGCGGGGCGTAGAGCCAGCTCCCCTTCAGCCGCTTCTCCAGGAGAGGGAGCAGCGGGCCGGCATGGGCCAGGAGGCTCCGAGCCCTCTCCCAGGGCAGGGAGGCCAGCCGGTTGGCGGGCCAGGCAGCCTCCCCCTGGGCCCCGCGCACATGAAGGAAGGTGCGGAAACGTCCCGCCAGCTCCTGGGCCGCCTGCAGAAGGCCCCCGGGATCCTCGGCCTGGGCCAGGGCCTCCAGGGAGAGGCCCACCGCACCCTGGACGAGCGCCCCGGAGTCGTCCGGGGAAGGGTCGCCGCCCTGAGAGAGCCCCTGCAGAAAGCGCTCAACGGCCTCCAGGGTCGACCAGGCCTGGCTGGCATCGCCGCCTGCCGGGGGAAGGCCGGCGATCACGGCTCGCAGCCCTCGACGCGCCACGATCTCCCGCACCTGCTCCAGGATCCCTGGCCAGGCAGGGGGCACCGCCACCGCCTCGCTCACCGTGGTCACGCCCGTGCGCAGGGCGTTGACGCAGGCGCTCTCCAGCCCAGGGACCAGGGTCCGCTCGGTCAGCGCGTTCCCGGCCCGCCGCCACCAGCTCGGGTCCAGGAAGCCGTGCCGGTCCGGGTCCGCGCCGGCCAGGGCGTGGACGATCATGTAGCTCAGATGGGCGTGGGCGTCCACGAAGCCAGGGGAGAGGGTCTGCCCCGGGGTGCGCCAGCGGTCGTCCTTGGGGAAGGCCAGGAGCAGCTCCTGGTGGCTGCCCACAGCCTGGATGGTGCTGCCTGCAATGCGGATGCCCCAGTTGGCCTTGGGGCGCTCGCCCGGGCGCTGGATGAGGAAATCGGGCAGAATCAACGTGCCAAGCTGGCGTTCGATCATGGCGGGCTCGATCCGGTGGGCTGCTGGGCGCTGTGGGGAGGATTGTAACACGGAACAGGTGGCGGGGTGAAAGGGGATAAGGTGAGCGGATGAGGGGGTGAGGCAAGAACCACCGATAGCCGAATCGGCCAATTGCCCAGTCATCCAATCCACCGATCCACCGATCACCGTCCAGTCTTCGCTTCCCGCCCCCATTTTGGGCCCGT
>CAYQEB010000220.1:0-1820 GCA_964416395.1 uncultured Caldilineaceae bacterium
GTGGAGCTGGTCCAGGTGACCTCGGCCAACCGCATCCAGAAGCTGGTGGCCGGGGAGATCGACATGATCGCCGCCTCCATGACCCACAAGCGGGAGCGGGACGAGCTCATCGACTTCAGCCAGACCTACTTCCTGGACGGCCAGAGCCTGCTGGTGCGCCGGGACTCGGGCATCAACGGCATCCAGGACCTGGACGGACGCACGGTGGCCGCCATCCAGGGCTCCACCTCCATCGACCAGATCCAGGCCCACGCGGAGGCCAACGGGGTGAGCATCACCGTGCTGCCCTTCCAGGAGTATCCCCCGGCCCTGGAGGCCCTGAAGGCCGGCCAGGTGGACGCGCTGACCACGGACAGCGTGGCCCTGAGCCAGTTCGCCAAGGACAACCCGGATCTGGTGGTGGTGGGCGGCCTCTTCACCCAGGAGCCCTACGGCCTGGGCCTGCCCCCGGGGGATTCCTACTTCAACAACCTGGTCAACTTCACCCTCCAGGAGCTGAAGCAGCGAGGGATCTACGACCAGATCTACCGCAAGTGGTTCGGCCCGGAATCCACGCCTTATCGGGTGGAGATCCAGCCTGGCTCCTGGCCCTACACCTTCGCGGACTCCCCCACCCAGCTGGACTTGCCTGTCCGCTCCAAGGTGGAGCAGATCCTGGCGGATGGCCGGTTCGTGGCCGGGGTCAAGTTCGACTTCAAGCCCTTCGGCTTCCTGGATGAAAACGGCCAGGTGGTGGGCTTCGACGTGGACATCGTGCGGGAGTTCGCCAAGCGTTGGCTGGGGGACGCCAACAGCGTGGAGCTGGTCCAGGTGACCTCGGCCAACCGCATCCAGAAGCTGGTGGCCGGGGAGATCGACATGATCGCCGCCTCCATGACCCACAAGCGGGAGCGGGACGAGCTCATCGACTTCAGCCAGACCTACTTCCTGGACGGCCAGAGCCTGCTGGTCCGGGAGGACTCGGGCATCAACGGCCTGTCGGACCTGGACGGACGCACGGTGGCCGCCATCCAGGGCTCCACCTCCATCGACAACATCCAGGAAGCGGCCAACCGGCTGGGCATCCGCATCGACATCCTGCCCTTCCAGGAGTACCCCCCGGCTCTGGAGGCCCTGAAGGCTGGTCAGGTGGACGCGCTGACCACGGACAGCGTGGCCCTGAGCCAGTTCGCCAAGGACAACCCCGGCCTGAAGGTGGCGGGCGGCCGTTTCACCAGCGAGCCCTACGGCCTGGGCCTGCCCAACTTCGACAACCGCTTCCAGGACCTGGTCAACTTCACCCTCCAGGAGATGAAGCTGGACGGCACCTACGACCGCATCTACCGCAAGTGGTTCGGGAACGACACCCCATACCAGGTGGAGGTCTGGCCTGGGGAGAGCTACCTGGACGTGAACATGATCCCCATGCTGCGCATCCCGGCTGGCGAGTTCCTGCGGGGGTACAACGGCGGCTTCCCAGACGAACAGCCGGAGCAGACCATCTACCTGGACGAGTTCTACATCGACCAGTACGAGGTGACCAACCAGCAGTACGACCGCTGCGTGCGGGCTGGCCAGTGTCGTCTGCCAGCCCTGCCTCGCTCGGTGAACTTCGGCCGCTACTACGCGGACTCGGCCTTCCGCAACCACCCGGTCATCTGGGTCACCTGGGACGACGCGGCCCGGTACTGCGCCTTCGCGGGCAAACGGCTGCCCACAGAGGCCGAGTGGGAGAAGGCGGCTCGGGGCGCCCAGGGCTTCCTCTACCCCTGGGGCAACGAGGCGCCACAGCCCGGCCAGGCCAACTTCAACTACATCCACCGGGACGTGGCGCCGGTGGG
>CAYQEB010000221.1:0-1635 GCA_964416395.1 uncultured Caldilineaceae bacterium
GAACCAGGCGGGGGAGCGCTTCTACTTCCGCAAGGAGCGCCGCCGCTCCCCCGGCAAGTACCACGTGCTCTGGGGCGGCGTGGTGGACGAGCCGATGGTCCTGGAGAAGGATGGGACCCGCATGGAGATCCTGAGCCGGGTGCTGCCCGACGGCGCCTACCGCTGGGTGATCCAGGCCAGGGACGGCCAGGGGAACACAGAGGAGGCCAGCGGCGCCATCGTCCTGGAGAACGGGGACACGGAGCTACCAGAGCTGCACAACTTCGCGGTGGTGCCCCAGGTCTTCCGGCCCAACCAGGACGGTCTGCGGGACGACTGGGTGAGCGTCAGCTACTACCTGACCAAGGACGTGGAGTCGGTCCAGGTCTACCTGGTGGATCCGGAGAAGCCTGCGGTCAAGTACCACATCGCGGAGGGGGCGAACCTGGTGAAGCCCAACGAGAAGGGCTATCACGAGTACCGCTACGAGGGCGGGGTGGACCTGAACGCGGAGCCGCCGCCGGACGGCGTCTACCAGGTGGTGGCGGAGGCCCGGGATCTGGCGGGAAACTGGGTGCGGGTCACCAGCCAGCTGACCATCGAGGAGGGAGGCAAACCTCGGGCCGACGTGGTCCAGGGGGAGATCGACTGGGAAGGGGAGATGAACCGGGTGGTGAGCGTGCCCCTGGGAGAGAAGCTCTGCTTCCGGACGGTGGTCAGGAACGAGGGCACCGTGCCCATCCGCACCACGGGGCCCTGGCCGGGCCAGGAGTACCGCTTCAGCGAGAACTACAACACCCTGGCCGCGCAGGGCCACAAGGAGTGGTTCCAGCAGGCCGGTGTGTGGCGTTTCGGCATCAACTTCGACACCACGGGCATCGACTTCCCCTTCCGCTGGGCCATCGGCCGGCCAGAGGACCTGGAGCGGCGGATCATCGACGGCCAGGAGCAATGGTACCTGATGCCGGGTCAGGCCGGGGAGGTCCGGGGATGCATCCTCTTCGACCAGGAGCCGCCGGTGAGCACCAACTTCTGGTGGGGTGGGCTGATCCACGAGTTCGTGGGGGTGGCCAACAACTACATCGACCGCATCACCGTGGACGTGGGCGTGCCGTAGGGGGTTTGGGTGGCTGAAGGCGAAAGAAGGCGACGCGATCCGGTGGACGCGCTACACGGGACCTTGGCCGGGAAGCCGTCGTTGATCGACGATCTGCCGGCCGAGCGTCACCGGGAGGGAGAGCAAGAGGGGCAACGAGAGCCCACGCAGGAACCGGACCTTTCCAGCCGCCCGGGCCCAGCCCGCCCCGCAACCCTGGCTGTGGTCATCGTCTCCTACAACGTGCGGGAACTGCTGGGCCGCTGCCTGGAGAGCGTCTTCGCCTCCGCGGCCCGCAGCCCGGACTGGCTCCGCGTGGACGTGCTGGTGGTGGACAATGCCAGCCAGGACGGCAGCCCCCAGATGGTGGCCCAGGAATTCCCCCAGGTCCGCCTCATGGCCCTGGACGAGAACCTGGGCTTCGCCGGGGCCAACAACCGGGCGCTGCGGGCCTTGGGCTTCGGGGAGGCCTCACCCCTCCCCCAGCCACTGACGTGGCTTTCCTCCTCCCCTCTCCACGAGTGGAGAGGGGAGGGGGTGGCGAGCTCCGCGAGCCGGGG
>CAYQEB010000222.1:0-1581 GCA_964416395.1 uncultured Caldilineaceae bacterium
TGCGACGCTGGTTCCGGCGCATCTCCAACACGCCCTTGGTCTTCCTCTACGCCATCATCGTCACCTTCGTCATCGAGCAGATCCTCACAGGCTTGAGCCAGGCCCTGGACATGCCGGTCCTGCTCCTGGCCCTGTTGACCATTCTACTCCTGGGCGCAGCCTATTTCCTCCTCGCCGCCCTGATCCGCCTGCTCCGACCGCCGCGCCCCATCCCCATGGGGGACCGGCCCATGCCCCGCCGGGGGCTCATCCTGCTCCTGGGCGGCCACAGCGACGAGAGCGGACCCTGGGCCATCGAGCACCACCTGCCCGCCCTGGAGCAGCTCTGGTTCCTGACCACGGACCGGACCGAGCCTGTGGCCCAAAAGCTGAAGCGCAAGTACGACGATCTCCGCACCCACCAGGAGGAGGTGACCCATCACTTCCGCCCCAAGGACACGGCCAACGCGGTGAGCCGGGCCGTCTCCCACGCGGCCAGCCTGGGCCTCCCCCCGGCGGATCTCATCTGCGACGTGACCGGCGGCACCTCGGCCATGACCGCTGGGGCCATCCTGGCCTGCCTGGAGCTGGGGATCGACGCCCAGATGGTGGCCGCCAGCTACCAGCAGGGCGCGCTGGACGTGGAGAAGTCCATCGACGTCATTGACCTGAAGCTGCATCGCTCCGACGAGGACGACGCTGTCCCAGCGAGCCCTTGAGGGCCTGAACGGCCGAAAGGAGCCACTTGCCATGTTCATGGCCGCTGTCTTCACCCTGAAACCCCAGCGGGCCGCCACCCTCCCAGCCTACCTGGGACGGGCCACCCACGCCGCCTTCCTGAAGCTGGTGGCGGAGCAGGATCCCGGGCTGGCCGACCGCCTCCACGCGCCCAACCAGGAGCGCCCCTTCACCGTCTCGGACGTGTGGGGGCCCGGGGTGCGCCGCCAGGGCCATTCCAGCTTCTCCCCCGAAGAGGAGTGCTTCCTGCGCGTCACCAGCATCTCTCCCTCCCTCTCCACCTTCCTGCAAGGGACGCTCCTGGTCCAGCCCCTGCCTCTGCTGGAGTTGGCCGGTCTGCCCTTCCAGGTGACCGGGGTGACCCTGGATCCAGCCCAGAATCCCTGGGCCGGCACGGACACGGACGCCGGCCTGGTGGAACGCCACGCCCTCCAGCCGGCTCCCCCCAGTCAGGTGACCCTGCGCTTCGCCGCGCCCACGGTCTTCCGCTCCCAGGGGGTCTACATGCCTCTGCCCCTGCCCCGCCTGGTCTTCGAAGGGCTGGCCCGGCGCTGGAACAACGTCTCCACCGTGGCCGTCCACCCGGACGTGGCCCGCTACGCGGAGGAGTGCATGGTCATCAGCCGTTATCGCTTGCAGACGGAGCGGGTCTCCCGAGGGGAGAAGGGGGCCTTTCCCGGCTTCGTGGGCGCCTGCACCTTCACCATGCGGGTCAAGGACCGCTACTGGATGGGCGTAATCCACCTGCTGGCCCACTTCGCCTTCTACGCGGGCGTGGGCCGGCAGACGGCCATGGGGCTGGGGCAGGTGCGAGTGGCGTGAAACGTGAGGCGTAGGTCCGGTCTCCCGGCCGGACAATCGTAG
>CAYQEB010000223.1:0-1550 GCA_964416395.1 uncultured Caldilineaceae bacterium
AAAGTGGCGACATGGATTACCTCCTGGTTAGGTGATTGGGCATAGGTGATTGGGCATAGGTGATTGGGCTAGACGATTGGGCCACCTGGCGACTGGGGGAGGGAGTGGGCGGAGCCGCACGCTGGACCCTCATCCCCCTCCGTCATCGGCCGGCGACGGGCGCAGGCGCTGCTGTCCCCCGGGCCGGCTGCGCCTCCCGCAGCAGGAGGGCGCTCAGGCCAGCCACCAGGGGCAGCAGGCCGATGCCGTGGAGGACCAGGGAGAGGCCGGTCCAGTCCGCGATCCAGCCGGCCAGGCCTGTCCCCGCGGCGCCGCTGGCGAACATGAAGCCCAGGACCGCGCCGCTGGCCAGCCCTTGACGGCCGGGCAGCAACTTCTGGGCCATGACCACCTGGATGCTGTGAGGCATCCCCACCAGGAGCCCTGCGCCGGCAGCCAGGCCGTAGAAGAGCCAGCCCTGGGCGTTCAACATGGCGTAGCTGAAGGGCGCGCAGGCCAGCATGGCCCAGACCAGGATGCGCCGGTGGTCCATCCGGTCCCCCAGGATGCCGCCCAGGAGGGTGCCCAGGGCCAGGGCTGTGCTGAAGACCGCCACCATGAGCCCGTACTGGCCTGGCCCGTAGCCCCGGTCGGCCAGGAACTTGGGCAGCAGCCCGTAGAAGCCCTGCTGCACGGTGGAGCGGGCGGCCACCAGCAGGGCGAAGGCGGCGAAGATGAGCCAGCGCGCTCGCCCCCGATGCCCCTGGAGGGAGAGGGCGCGGGGCCGCTGTTGGGGCCTGGCAGTGGAGGCGGGGACGGGCTTTTCCGCCGTCCGTTCCACCGAGTGGGGCTGCAGGGGACGGCGTAGGGCGTAGGCCATGTAGACCGCGGCCGGCAGGGTGGCGCCGGCCAGGTAGGGGATCCCGGCCAGGCCGAAACGCTGGATGATCAGGCCGCTGATGGCTGGCCCCAGGGCCAGGCCGATCTGTCCCAGGAGGAAGAAGAAGGCGGTGGCGCTGGAGGCCCGGACGTGGCCGGCGTGGCCGGCGTTCATGGCCCCCTGGGGATGGAAGGCGCTGCTGCCCAGGGCGGCCAGGGCCATGGTCACCAGCAGGAGGGGGTAGTTGGGCGCCCGGGTGGCCAGGGCGAAGAAGGTGGCCGTCCAGACCAGACCGGCCGCGCCCAGCCAGCGTCCGGAGAGGCGATCCGCCAGCCAGCCGAAGAGGGGTTGGCTGAGGGAGGAGAAGAGGCCGTAGACCATGACCCCCGCGCCGATCTGGCTGTTGCGCAGCTGGAAGGGCCCGGCCAGGGCGGTGATCACCATGGCCACAGACGAGTTGAGCAGGTCGATGGCCAGATGGCCCACCGAAACCGCGGTCAAACGCTTCACATCCATGGATGAACCTCACACGGATAACTTCACACCTGTGGGGCCGCCCGGGGACGGAACGCTCCTCTTCCACAGCCCGTGCAGCCCTCGTGTCGATTTCTCGTGTCGATCTCAAGCGCAAACAAACCTATTGTATCACCCCTTCCAGCGTCCCGGAAGCCCCAGGGACGCATTCACCCGG
>CAYQEB010000224.1:0-1522 GCA_964416395.1 uncultured Caldilineaceae bacterium
GTCCTGGCCACCTGGTTGTCCTCGCTGTCCTGGGCCCAGGTGAGATCCCCTGCCCCGTACTCCTGCAGGTAGTCTCGGAACTCCTCCAGAGTGCTGACCTGGGGAGCGATGTTGACCGCGATCACCTTCACCCCTTGCTCTCCAAACTCCTGCTGAACCTGGCCGAGCACTGGAGCCTCCAGTGCGCAGGTCGGTCATCCCACAAATGAGAAGTAGAGAACGAGCACCTGTCCCGTGTCGGGCCCCACCGGCAGGGTTCCCTCCAGGGTGGTCAGGGTGATGGCCGGGGCCAACGGGCCATCCGCCTGGGACGCCTGGCTTTGGGGCCCCTGGGTGAGGGGGGTGGATCCCTGGATGGGGGCAGGAGAGGCCGGGCCTGTCTGCACCTGGGCAGCCCGGCCCGAGCTGGTGGGCAGGGCGGGTGGAGTCGCTTCCGCAGTCGATCCCGCCTCCGGGCTGGAGCGCCAGAGGGAGAAGAGGCCTGCCAGAAGCAAGATCGCGACCAGGCCGAAGCCAGCGGCCAGGGCCTTGGAGCGATAGAAGCCGGGTTGCCCACGCTGGGGATCTCGTCTCGAAGATCGTTTCCTGTTTCGCTGTGAAGATCGCTTGGTCATTGGGGTTCCTTCCTTGAAATTGCCTCGAAGTTGGCGGGTCCAGGAGGGGATGCATCCGCCGCGTCGCCACTCCCACGTGCCCGGGACAGCGGCGGGACAGCGCTGCCGTCCCCTGGCTACAGGATCGCGGCCAGCAGCCCTCCCAGGGTGAGCCAGTAGTAGACGATGAACGCGCCGGCCAGGATCAGCAGAACCGCGCCGGCCCTCCGCATGTAGGGCAGGGCTCTGCGCAGCAGACCCAGCATGGCTCCCTCGAACAGAGTGATGCTGATGGTCAGGAGCAGGATGACGGTCCCCATCCCCAGCGCGTAGAGCACGAACTGGGAGACTGCACCCAGAAAGCTCCCCGCGGCCATGCTGCTGCCCACCACGGCCAGGAAGATGGGCAATGTGCAACTCAGGGAGGCAGTGGCGTAGGTGATCCCGAACAGGAAATAGCCCCGGATGTTGGTCTGTCGCACGTCTCCCACCTGGGCTGCCAGGCGGTCGCCCAGGCTGGTGTACAGCCCACCGCCAGCCAGGACCCAGGCGCCGGTCCCCACCAGCAACACGCCGATCACCAGGGCGATCCAGGGGAAGAGGCCGATGAGCACCCGGGCGCCGGCGCTGATGAGCAGCCCCACGACGCCAAAGAGCAGCACGAAGCCCGCCGTCACCAGCAGGCTCACCAGATAGGCCTGCCCCATGCGTTGATTGGCGTAGCCGGAGGAGGACTCAGCCTGGCTGGTCCCCAGGTAGAGCCCCAGGTAGGCTGGCAGCATGGCAAACCCGCAGGGGTTCACCGCCGCGGCCATGCCCGCCCCGAAGGCGTAACCCAGGGGCAGGATGTCGGCGATGCCGCTCAGAAAGGTGCTGGACGTGGCCGAGATGCTCTCCACGCCACCGGTGAGCAGGCTGAGGTTGGCGCC
>CAYQEB010000225.1:0-1520 GCA_964416395.1 uncultured Caldilineaceae bacterium
CGTGGGCATCATCAACGGCGAGCTGCTGAACATGATCCTGGACGAGATCCAGTGACCCGCTCTGCTTCGCCAACCGGATAGCTTTTCCTTCCATAACCGGCAGACGGCTTCGGTCATGGATGCGCGTTCAGGCCCGCGTCCAATTCAGCGTTCCTGCGTAGTGAATCATGTGCAGTGAACCGTGCAGGTCGCCCTGTGTAGGCCGACCCGTGCCTATCGTCCCGTCTCTTCGTCCCTGAGCCAGCCATGCGTGTGCTCCTCTACACCAAACCCGACTGTCATCTCTGCCACGAGGTGGAGGCCATGCTGACCCGGCTCCAGGACGAGCTCCGGGACCGGGTGACCTTCCAGGTGCTCCAGCGCAACATCCTGGACGACCCGGAACTCTTCCAGGCCTACCGATATCTCATCCCGGTGGTGGTTGTGGAACGGCCGGACCAGGGGCCGGTCTCCTTCCACATGCCCATCCCTCAGGAGGCCCTGCGGCAGGCCCTGCTCGGCGGGGCTGGGGAGGCCTAGGGGCAGGATGCCCGAGGAGCGATCCATGAGCAGAGCGGAGAAATCCACGGCAGAGATCCGTCCCGGAGCCCCGGTTCCGGACCGGGCCATCTCCACGCTGACCCGCCTGGCCGACGGGCTGGTTCTGGGCGTGGCCCGGCACTGGCTCCTGCTCATCAACCTGGCCGTGGCCCTCTACCTGTTCCTGCCCTTCCTGGCGCCCTGGCTCATGCGGATGGGCTTCTCCACGCCGGCCCGGTTCATCTACGCGGTCTACTCCTTCGCCTGTCATCAGCTGCCCGAGCGCAGCTACTTCCTCTTCGGGCAGCAGCCCATCTACAGCCTGCCTGCCCTGGAGAGCCGAGGCCTGGAGGCGGGCCTGGACCTCTTTGCCCGGCGCAGGTTCATCGGCAATCCCGTCCTGGGCTACAAGGTGGCCATCTGCCAGCGAGATGTGGCCATCTACGGGTCGGTGCTCCTGGGCGGGCTTCTCTTTGGCCTGGTCCGCTCCCGCCTGCGCCCCCTCAGCTTGAAGGTCTACGCCCTCTTCCTCATCCCCATGGCCCTGGACGGAGGCACCCAGCTCCTGGGGCTGCGCACCAGCACCTGGTGGCTGCGGCTGATCACCGGCGCTCTCTTTGGCCTGGCCTCGGTCTGGCTGGCCTACCCCTACCTGGAGGCGAGCTTCCGGGATGCCATCCGCGCGGAGATGCGCCGCCGGGCCCGGCGCGCCCAGCCGGGAGATCCGGCCCGGGGTTTGCGCCCCAGCGAGCCCGGCTGAAATTCGACAAATCCCCGGCGTCGCGCTATACTGTATGCTTGTGACTGGCCCGAGCAGAGGCCAGCCACCTGGTCCCAGGGACCGTCACCGGAGCCGAATCGCGACTCGCCCGTCTGTTTGCGCACGAACCACCCTTGATCGCATCCGGGCATCGGAATCGAAGTATTGAGTGTCGGAGCAAGGTGCCGGATCAAGGTATCGCAACCAAGGTTTGAGAGGTAGGACCCATGCCGAACACCAA